>ASYU01000255.1:0-2715 GCA_000448465.1 Helicobacter pylori PZ5056
TTTCTTGCTTGTTTTGTTTCTTGCTTTTGATTTCTTGCGTGTTAAGTTTTATTTTTTGTGAAATGCATATAAGGGAGTAGGGGTTATTTTGCGATGCTCTAAATCCTAAAACGCTTTAAAAGTTATCGTTTGATTAAAATCAAGCTCTTTGATAACCAAAACGCTTCATTGAAACAGAATTAACAACAAAAACCATAGCCCACCAAACACAGACCTAACGCCCAATAGGGGAAAAGGCTAAACGAACGCATGGCGGATAAGAATTGCGTTGATTGGCAAGTTTGATGAGCAGGAAAGACTTCAAACAGCCTTTCATCGGTTTTGAGTCTGTTTTTTATTAGCCATTGGTATTGCTCCCTAAACAGCATTTCTTGCATGAGATAATAAGCGTCTAAAAGATAAAAGCATGCCAATAACACCCCTAAAACACATAACCCATAAAAATTAGAAATCGCTTCTACTTTAAGGGATAGAACCCCAACTACAAGAGCGAGTGTCCATTTTTTGCACTCTAAAGAATTTTGCGCCATTCTGTTGATAACGCCTTGCAAGATTTTAAGCTCTTCTATAAGGATTTTTGCTCTGTCTTTCGGGGTATTTTCCATGTTTAAGGCTTATTTTTTCTCAAAATTAAATTTGTAAGTGCCTTTGTTGGTTTGTATTTCTGCTCCTATAATATCGCACCCTTGAGAAATACCCTCTCTTTTTTCCCCAAATTTAAGGACTTGAGGCTCCATCATCACACCCTTTTGCTCTAATTGAGAAATCTTATTTGCTATGTTTGCCAACCTTTCCTTTTGATCATCTTCAAATGTCTTATAAGCACTTGCCATATCTTTAAAATCCTGTATAGAAATTGGAGTAACTTGGCTTAAAACACCCATTTGAAGCGCCTCTCTTACTGGAACAAAATTGACAGCACAATTACCCCGATTAAGCTTCACGCCTTGAATAGTAACGCTATCCACTTTAGAGCTGATTGAAAACTCTCCCTTGCTATTCACACTCATCTCAACCGGCGATTCACCGCCACCACCATTCCCACAGCCCACTAAACACAGCACCAAACAGCTTGCACTTAGTAATTTTTGATAAGTTTTAAAAAACATGCTTGTTCCTATGAATTGATTTGTTGCGATAGTTTTTTAAGGGTTATAGTCTTTAGGCTTTCTAAAAATGGCGATATATCATGAAAGACTTGCATGCTTTCCATCATTGGAATTGGGTGACTCTCGCTAATAGCGCTAATAGAATGAGCGATTTTTAATTCTTCATAAATCCATTCTGAATAAGTGATTTTTAATAGATCTTGATTGCACGATAGCCCTTGATTAGAAACGCTGTTGCTGCTTTGTAAAAACACGAAATAGGGGCATTTTTCAATCATATCTTGTAAAGACTCCCTAAGAATGAGCGTGAAAGCGTCTTCAATCTTGCTTATATCATCGTATTTTTCCAATTCGTTTAAGACATCGTCTTTATAATCCCAAAAAAGCGAATCGATAGACACTTTGCGTTTTGTTTGGTTTTCTAAATAGTTTTTAACCTCTAAAGCCTTATTTTTATCCGCATGCGAGTGCGAGAGGAACACTTGAACGGTTTTTAACTGCGGTTTGAACGGGCTAAAAAAAGCTTCTTTGATTTTATTGCGTTTTAAAACGATGTTATCGTTAGAATATCGGGCGTTTTTAATGAGTTTGTGAATCTTTTCAGCCGCTTCATTAACTTGATGGGCTTGGTTGCTAAAAGGGCGTGTGCTGGGTTTTAACATAATCTGATTTTTATTACTATCTAAATCAACCCTAAAAGCTTTCGTGGTTTTTTTAATGTTTTCACTCATTCCAAACCTCTTAAAATACAATTTAAGTTCTCTTTAAAATCTTTTGATTATAGTAGACTTAGCTTAAGAGTGCTTGAATTTTGGGGTGTTGGGGGCTGTTAGAATAACTAAAAACCACCGCTAAAAAAAGCCTTTTTACAAACAAAAAGAGCGTTAAAACTTACAAGCGGCAGACCTTAAAAACGCAAAAAACCAACAAAAACAATCAAAAAACCTCTTCGCATGCCTTTTTGTCTTTATGGAGTAAGCATGCTTTTTGCAATTCTATAAAGCGTTTTTTCCTTTCTTCTTCGGTCATATTATTAGGCTTTTCAATAGGGCGTGAAAGAGAGTGTGAAGGCTTTGAAGTGGGGGTGAATTGGGGTGCATACCCCAGTTTATTGACTGAATAAAAGCCTAAAGCGGCGATTAAAATAAAAATCCAGTCTGTTTTTCTGATCTTGGGGCAAAATTTACACGCCATGATTTAATCCTTAAAACATTTGAAGTATAATACACTCTTATAGTCAAATATTAAGTTTAGGAAAAGCTGCATGTGGAGTTTCATTCAAAAAATCTTTAAGGTTTTAGTGATCGCGCCTTTAGATTTTATCACGAAGTATTTCAAGTCGTTTGTGCTGTTATTGATTGTGTTAGTCTTTTTTAGCGCTAAAGAAAGCGCACCAAGCGAACCGCCCAATCTCGCTAAACTCTATTTAAATGGGGCGATTTTTAGCACCGAGGATTTTGACAAAGAAGTGGATAAAATCTTAAAAACCCCTAGCATTAAGGGCGTTTTGCTTTTGATTGATTCTCCTGGTGGGGCTGTGTCAGCGAGCGTGGAATTGAGCGAAAAAATCGCTGATCTGAAGCAAAAAATGCCCGTTTTAGCGTAT
>ASYU01000256.1:0-8510 GCA_000448465.1 Helicobacter pylori PZ5056
TTTTATGCAACAAATTCGCACACGCGATCCCACCATAGAGCGCTTCTTTTTGCCCGTCAATGATTTTGATTTGCAAACCGCAAGCCTTTTTCACCCTCGCTACAAACTCCAACCGATTAGGGGCATCGCGCACCGCTGAGGTCGCTACGCACAAGATTTTTTTGCTTTTGTATTTAAGGGCGATTTCTTTAAATTCGCTCAAGGCTTTAATGGCTCTTTGCATGGGGATTTCTTGCAAAACCCCATTAAACGCATAACAGCCCTCTGAAATCCTAACCCTAGATTTGGTTTCAAAAAGCAAGTAAAACCCAAACTGGCTCGTCTTTTTAAAGATAGCCAAACGCACCGAATTGGATCCTATATCAATCACGGTTGTGATTTTAGCCATTGCTAGCCTTTAATCTTGCTCTTTTAAGCTTTCGTATTTGTATTTCAATTCCTCTTTGCTCTCTGCATTGTTAGGATCCGGTAAAATCGCATCTACAGGGCATACGCTCACGCAACGAGGTTCATCATCATACCCGTAACACTCTGTGCATCTGTCTGGATCAATATTATAAATGGGATCGCCCTCTTCAATCGCCTCACTAGGGCATTCTTCTCTGCAAGCATCGCACGCAATGCATTCATCATTCACCAATAATGACATGACTAACTCCTTTTAAAAAGTTTGAATACGATTTTTACTCTAAATTAGCTTAAAATTCAATCTAAAAAGACTATTTTTTTTTGATTATAAGAATGAGGGCTAATTTCTAGCACGCCTAAAACCCCTAAATCTTTTAAATGGGTGTAGTCTTGTTTGTGGGTTTCTACAAACACGCTCAAGCCCAAACGCCAAGCGAATTCTACCATGCCCTTTAAATCTTCTTTCAAAAGCTCTTCATCTAAAATGACCCCATCAGAGCCTTGAACAAGCGATTCTAAAAGCTGGTAGTGGCTGATGAAAAAATCCTCATGGACTATCAAAGAGCTCGCATGGCGGCGCAATAACCCTAAAACTTCTAAATCAAACACGCTTGGCACGCCTATTTCGTATAATCCTTTGAAATTGACAATGACGCAATCGGTGTGGGTGTTTTCTTTCAAAAGCTTTTCTAAAACCTCATCAGGGGTTACAAAAACACAATCTTTAGTTTGAGGAATGACTCTAGGCAAGTAAGGGTTATACGACAGGCTTTTACCTAACATTTCATAAGAAAGCATGCCCTCTTTTAAGGCTAAGCTTTTTTGTAAATTTTCTAAAATCCCTATTTCTTGCATTCTTGAATGATCTTATTGTGCTCTTTCAATTCGGGTTCAGCTTGGATAGACTCTTTAGCGATGCTAGAAAAGATTTTTTTAGCCTCCAAACAATTCCCCAATTTGTAATAACCCCATGCTAAAGAATCCAAATAAAGCACTGATCCAGAATCTAAGGCTAAGGCTTTCCTCACAAAATCCATGCCCCTTTTAATATCCATGTCATAATCTATTAAGGAATACCCTAAAAAATTATAAAAGAAAGCGTCTTGCGCGTCCTCTTTATCTTTGGTTTTAGCGAGGATTTGCTGGCGCTCTTTGGTGGCTTGCTCTAATTTTTGAATGATAGGCAGCATCTCTTGTTTGGTGAGTTTTTTATTTTTCGCGCTCAAGCTTTCATAATGATAAATGGCCTCTAATCCTAAGAATTTAGGGTCTTTTCTTTCTTGATAGATCAGAGAAGCTTGTTTGGAAGCTTGATCGAATTTTTTTTGTGCGGTGTATAAATCCAACAACAAACGCCTATCAAAAGGGAATAATTCTGCGATTTTCTGGGCCTTATCAAACTCTTTTAACAAGATTAATACCCCTATGTAAAATTGGGCGTTTTGCACAATAGGGTTTTTTTCATACAAACGAGCGAAAGTCGTTTTAGCCAAATCAAGCTCGTTAAATTGCGTGAAGGTGTTGAGTGCTTTTTGGCACAATTGCTCTGAGCAACCATACCTGTCTATATGAGATTGCAACAAATCCAAGCCTTCTTTTTTGCGGTTTTGCAAAAAATAGATTGTAATGAGTTTTTCTAGGCTGTCTTCATCATGCACTTGGTTATAAAACTTATTCAACAACGGGAAAGCCTTATCCAAACGCTTTTGAGTCAAATACAAAGTCCCTAACACATTGTCTGTGGCTATGGTCTTTTCTTCTTTACGGATTTTGTGTAATAGTTCAATCGCCTTATCAATCTGCCCCATTTGCACATAGCCATCCACTAAAATCTTATTGATAGAAACATCGTTACGATTATTGGTGATTTTTTGATAGAGCATGGCTAAATGCATAGCGGTTTTAATGTCTCCTAAACTCGCCGCTGAAATGGCCGCTTCTTTAGCATACACCACTTTATTGGTTTGCTTGTAAAGATTCATATACCCTTTTTGAGCGGCTGCAAAATCCCCTCTATGGAAAGCGTCTGAACTCAACAGGATTTGATGATCTTCTGAAAGGGTTTCAGCCTTAAGGCAAGAAAACAGGCTAAAAAGCAATAAATTTGCTAAAAATCTTTTCTTTGTTTGAATATTCATTATTTGATTTCCTTTTTTGTATCACTGAAGTGAATTTTAGCGCACTTTAGTCTCTTTGGTTTTTCGTATAATCCCCGGACAGCTTTGACAAAAAGCTTCTTTTTGCTCTTTAGAGAAAGTTTTCACGCTCTCCCAAAAAGGAAAGGTTTGGCATTGTTTGGGGCGCATGTTATAAATCTGGCATTTTTTGGTTTCTAAATCCAAAAACACGCACGCTAAACCCAAATCTTTAGCGTCTTTTTCTAACAAAGAGAACTTATACCCCACCTTTTTAACGTATTTTTGACTGAATTCTTCTAATTCCAATTTTAAAAAAGCGCTAATTTTTTGCATTTCTTGGATATTCAAAAAAATATACCCGCTTTCCCCCACGCAACACTTTGCCCCACAACCCTCGCATGCCTTAGGATTAAAACTGAAATCAAAATCTTGCATTAAACTACCCCTATCCTATTGGAGATCAATACTCACGCTAAATTGCACCAACAGCCCTTCATCATCTTTAGAAATTTTTAAGGGCAATTGGCTTTGAGCGCTCGGTAAATATTTGTTGATTAGGGTGAAAAAAAGATAGGTTTTTTCTAATTCGCTCGCTCTGGCCATGATAAAAAATTGGGTTTTTTGAAGGGGGTTTTGAGAGAGCAAGGGTTTGATTTTATAGGCATCAAAACATTTTTTTAAAATCTTTTCTAAGATCCGCCTGGACTCTTCATCATTAAAAATCTTTAATAAGGATTCGCTGGTTTCTTTTTGATTGCGATAGTTTGCTAGGGTTGTTTCAAAATGCCTTTGCGCGTATTCTAAAACGCTTTTTTTACGATTTTCTTCTAAAAGGATTTTTTTTAATTCCAGCATGCTAGGCCATAGAAAATACTCGGTATTGAGCCAACCCAATAAGGAAAAAACCCCTAAAAAAATAAGGTTTTTAATGATAAAACCTACATCGCCTGATTGCTCTCTGTCTAAGTGTGAAAAATGCAATGGCTTCATTTAATAGACTCCGGGTTTTTTATCAGTAAGGAATTAGAAAAGTTGGTGGAGACAAAATTAAACCACCCGTCGCTTAAAGGGAAAAATTCCGCCCTAGAATAATCAAACATGGGGTTTAGTTTGTTTTGAAACAAAAAATAAAAAGCTTCTTTAGAAGGGGTTTTACCACTAACCACCACGCTTTGCTGGTCTATTTCAATGCTATTAATAGTGATGGAATCTGGCACAATATTCAAAAGCCCTTGCAAAACATCTCGTATATCATCGTTGTAATTCAAACGCTTTTTGGCTTCTTTAATGAGTTTTAAGGTTTCATCAGTCTTAACATGTAAGCGGCTGATTTCATGGCGATAAAGCCTTTCTTGGATCGTCAAATCAGACGCATTGTTTTGAGTGTTTTTAATGGCGTTGTGCATAAACCACACTAACCCCCCTATCACCACAAAAGATAAAAAAATGTAAAAAACCCAAATTTTAGAAAGCTTGCTGATAAGGTATTTCGCTCTTGGCTCAATATAGCTAAAACGCATGCTTTTCATTCTCCATGCGCGCTAAAATATTCAAGCGCTCCACTAAAGAAAAATCAAGCCTATCCACTTCTATCATCAAAGTTTCTTGCAAATGCATTAACGCTTTGTGGTGGATTTGACAACTGTCTAAAACAACCACCTTTTCTACAAAGTCTATCTCTCTAGAATGATAGACGCTGCGCAATCCCTCTTGCAAAACATCTGCAATTAAGGGGATATTCGTCATGCCTTCAATCAAACTATAAGCGTCCTCATTTTTTTCTTTACTATCCTTACTGCTATCTAGCCCCATCGCTTCTTCAAGGCTGTCAATATCTTCTTGGATTTCACTCAAAAACAAATTCACAGTCTCATTATCCATTCCCATAGAATCTTCTTCTTTGCTCTCTATAAACTCTTCAGGTTGTTCTTCTAAAAACACGGATTTGGCTAAAAAAATCTCTTTTTTATCCGCAATCAAAAAATAAAATCTTGAACGCTCCAAAAGCAAATACAACAACGGCTTATTTTCTAAATTATCGCGCACAAAATCATAAATAAGGCTAAAAGGCGAAAACAAAAAATCCACATCCTGGATTTTAAAACGCTTGAAATCCTTTAGAAAATCCTTATATTCCACATAAACGCAATACTTTTGATTGACTTCGCAAGCCTGATAATCTTGATTTTCTTGTTTGATTTGTTCAAACGCCTGCTTTTCGCATAAAACCTCTTTAGCCTTACTCATCGCGCTAAAATAGGTGTAGGGGTATTTTTGGCTATAAGTTCTGGCGATTTTTAAGGCTTGAATGGGGACTTCACCATTTTTAGTCTCCACTTTGGTCTCAAAAGTTTTAAAAAATTTCTCTTTGATGCGGTGGTTTTTAACCCTTAAAACTTGAGCGGATAAAAGATTGTGATCCACATTAAAAGAGATATACACTTGAGAGCAAAATTTCTCTTTAAGCGCTTTTTTTAACCCCTTAAGCACCCAAACCCCTTTGAGATTCTTCAAACCCAACAGAATCCATGCGCGTCTTTAAATATTCTTTAGCCTTTGAAAGCTCCCATTCTTTAGGGATGATCACAGATTCTAGCATGTAATAGCGCACTTCGCTAAAAGGCTTAGGGATTTCAAATTGATCCCAAGTGTTCAACCGCCATGCGTTTTTACAAACCACCCGACAAGCGCTAATCCCCACGCCTGATTTTTGAGCTAAAGCGATCACCCCATCCGCTATGCTGTGTCGTGGGCCTTTAGGGCCATCAGGAGTGATAGCGACATCGCAACCTTCTTTCAATCGTTTAAGCCCTTCTATCAAAACCTTAACCCCTCCTTTTTTGCTAGAACCTCTAATGTTTTTAAAACCAAAGCTTTCAAACAAACCCGCCGCAATAGAGCCGTCAAAATGCTGGCTTGCGATCACATAAACAGAAGGTTTTTCAAGCCTTAAATACGCAAACCCGATCATGCCAAGCTCCCCATGCCAACAGCTTACAATAAAGGGTTTTTCTTTTAAATTTTGAGCTAAAAAATAGCGGTTTTTACAAGTTTTATGCAACAACCAAAGGACTCCAAACGCCAAACGAGGGACAACCTTTAAAACGATACTTTTCCTGAAAAATTTTAAGCTCAATTCTTGCCTTTAAACCCGCTCTTCATTGGTTATTTTGATTAGTTGCCTTTAATGGCCGCTATCAAGCGCCCTTTGGAATGAGAAATAATCTCCACTTTTACAAGCTCGCCCGGATTCCTTTTTTCTTTACAAGTTACTTCAATGAATTTCCCCGTATCGCTGCGCCCTTCAAAACCCACGATTTGATCATCCATTTCACGCCTATTTTCCACCAACACCACATGCGTTTTACCCACTTCCAACTTGGCTTTTTCTTCTAGAATTTCTTTGTGCCTGTTTTGCAACCTCTCTAACCTTGAAGATGAAACCTCTAATGGCACTCTTTCTTTCCAAGCTCCCGCTTCAGTGAAAGGGCGTGGGGAGTAAATGAAACTATAGAGCGTGTCAAATCGCACTTTTTCTAACACCTCCATCGTGTCTTCAAAATCCTTATCGCTCTCATTAGGAAAGCCTACGATAATATCCGTGCTGATGCCCACTTCAGGCACTAAGGCTTTCAACCTCTCCACCCTATTTAAAAACCACTCTTTGCTATAACCTCTTCGCATCATCTTTAACACCGCGCTAGATCCGCTCTGTAAGGGCATGTGGATACTCTTGCACACTTTAGGGTTTTTGGCAAAGCGTTCTAAAAATGCATCATTCATGTGCAAGGGGTGAGGCGAAGTGAATCGTATCCTTTCAATGCCTTGGATTTCGCTCAATTTATCCAACAAATCGCTAAAACCCACTTTCGCATGCTCGCTACTGAAACGAACGCCGTAATTATTCACATTCTGCCCTAAAAGCATGAGCTCTTTAGTGCCGTTATTCGCCAATTTCTCAGCTTCTTTTAAAATCAAATCCATAGGGATAGAAATTTCTTTCCCCCTAGTGTGTGGGACAATGCAATAAGCGCATTTCTTATCGCAACCTATAGAGATGTTTAGTAACGATCTGATTTGAGCCTTTTTTTCAAAAAATTCAAACGCATACGCGCTTTCATCGTAATCAATCGCCACCTCAACCGCTTTTTCTTTATGGATCACTTGAGAGATTTTAGACACATTCCTAGCCCCTAACACAAAGCTCACGCTTGGGGCTTTTTTGAGTATATCCGCTCCCATGTGGCTTGCAGTGCAACCGCAAACCCCGATTTTGGCGTTGGGTTTTTTGATCTTAGCGAATTGACCGATTTCTGAAAACAATTTTCTCTCGGGTTTTTCGCGCACGCTGCAAGTGTTGATTAAAATCAAATCCGCTGTTTTAGGGTCGCTAGTCTCTTTATAGTCTAGTTTGGACAGCTCGCTCAATAAATGCTCGCTATCCCTAGAATTCATCGCACAACCCATGGTTTCAATATAAACTTTCAATACAAGCCTTTAAATAATGTGCAATTCATAAAGAAAATCTTTTTCATCAGTGCTGATCCTCACCTCATCTAAATAAGCCGTATGGCCTTTTTCTTTGAAAAAATCCACCGCCTTGAGCATGTCCTTATGGGCGTTCGTGGGGGAAAAATAAAAAATAGAACGCTTGTCTTCATTGAATTTTTTATACAAATCCTCTAATTCCACGCTCTTGGCGTCTGATTTTCTTGTATTCTTGGCTAAAACTAGTTTCATTCCATTCCCTTTAATTCAGTTTAAAGGCTTTCATTTTAACGCATTCTGTCTTTAAAATAAATTAGATTCTATTTTAATCAAAGATTAATAACTAAAACCTTATTCGGCTTTAACATTTTTTTTAGAACTTTATTTTAAAATCATTCTCTCAAGAGGATAGGGGGTATTTTGAAATCATTCCCCATTACAAACCCCCAACTAACCCCCTAAGAGCGCTTTAAAATAACAAAGCCACCAACCGCTCTCCTTAGATCACCCTTTTCCCCCCTAAAAACAAGCGCTCCACTTCTTTAGCATGCAATAAAAATTGCAAGATCGCTTGCTCTTTGGTGAATTTTTCATTAAAACCAAACACGCTCAAATCCGCCCTTTTGTTGGCTTCTATCTCGCCATTATTCAAAGCTAAAGCTTTAGCCCCATGCCTAGTCGCTCCTAAAAGAGCGATCTTAGCTAATTCCAATAACGGCATGTTATGGGTGAGCAAAAACGCCCTTAATTCGTCTAAAAGGCTCAAAGAAACGTTAGAACTCAAGCCATCAGTGGCCACGCTCACGCTCAAACCGGCTTCTTTAGCTCTCTCTAAATCCAACGCTTTCCCGCTCAATAGGCGGTTAGAAAAGGGGCATGTGATTAAAAAAGCGTTTTTGACTTGAGATTTGATCCTTTTTAATACTTCTAAAGAAGCGAACTGGTTATGCACAAATAAAGTGTGCGTGTCTTTAAACATGTCAATGTAATCGTTCGCCCCCTCATAGAGCGATTTGAAATTAGACTCTTTTAAAAAACGCTGGTAAAAATTTTCAAACCACCCTTTAGAATTTTCTACCCATTCTAGTTCTTCAAGCGATTCTAAAAAATGCGTAGAAAGCAGGCTTTGTGAATCTTTGGCCAATTGGATGACGCTCAAAGCCATGTCTTTTTGCACCGAATAAGGGGCATGCACAGCCAAAGCCGCTTTAAGCTTTTTATCTTCTAAATCTTTTAGCTCTTTAAATTTGGTCTCAAACGCTTTTAATTTTTCTAAAGAATAGCTGCTCCCTAAAAACTCTAAAAACACGACAGCATTCAAGGGGCTTTCTTTTAACAGATTAACTTCTATCAGGTGGTTAGAAATCGCTCCCACGCTCCCCACCCCGCTTTTTAATTGTGCCATGATGGCGTTTTGAATAGCCCCTTGGCAATTTTCTAAAATCGCCCCCCCATTGTTCAACACGCTCCCTAACC
>ASYU01000257.1:0-27088 GCA_000448465.1 Helicobacter pylori PZ5056
AGGCGGGATGCTTAATGCGTTAGCTGCATTACTGGAGAGACTAAGCCCTCCAACAACTAGCATCCATCGTTTAGGGCGTGGACTACCAGGGTATCTAATCCTGTTTGCTCCCCACGCTTTCGCGCAATCAGCGTCAGTAATGTTCCAGCAGGTCGCCTTCGCAATGAGTATTCCTCTTGATCTCTACGGATTTTACCCCTACACCAAGAATTCCACCTACCTCTCCCACACTCTAGAATAGTAGTTTCAAATGCAGTTCTATGGTTAAGCCATAGGATTTCACACCTGACTGACTATCCCGCCTACGCGCTCTTTACGCCCAGTGATTCCGAGTAACGCTTGCACCCTCCGTATTACCGCGGCTGCTGGCACGGAGTTAGCCGGTGCTTATTCGTTAGATACCGTCATTATCTTCTCTAACAAAAGGAGTTTACAATCCTAAAACCTTCATCCTCCACGCGGCGTTGCTGCTTCAGGGTTTCCCCCATTGAGCAATATTCCCTACTGCTGCCTCCCGTAGGAGTCTGGACCGTGTCTCAGTTCCAGTGTGTCCGTTCACCCTCTCAGGCCGGATACCCGTCATAGCCTTGGTAAGCCATTACCTTACCAACAAGCTGATAGGACATAGGCTGATCTCTTAGCGATAATTCTTTCCCCCGTAGGGAGTATCTGGTATTAATCATCGTTTCCAATGGCTATCCCAAACTAAGAGGCACATGACCTATGCGTTACTCACCCGTGCGCCACTAATCAGCACTCTAGCAAGCTAGAAGCTTCATCGTTCGACTTGCATGTATTAGGCACGCCGCCAGCGTTCACTCTGAGCCAGGATCAAACTCTCCATAAAAGTGTTTGTCCTAAAGCTCTTTTTGTTTTTTGATAGGCTGTTGTTATTCCTAACAACAGCTTTAGCGTATCACAAGAACTCGTTTTATACTTTATTGAATAAAACGGGTTGTGTTCTTAAGTATTACAACAACAAAACAGAAAGAAACTTTTTAAAAAGGTTTAGCCAAACGCTAACCTTAAAATACTCTCATGCCATTCAGTCATCAATCATAATCATATAATCATCATAATCAATGAAATCAATTGGCAGGTTGGATAAGCATTCCTTATCAAAGAATGGAAGTTATAAAAACCCCCACTCTATTTAGTCAGTCATTGCTTATGATTTTAGAATATCCCTTTAAAAAGAACTTCTATCAATTTGCTTAGTTTTCAAAGATCGTTTGCTTTATCAGCTATCCTTGTAGGCTATCAAACGGCTTTTCAAAAGCCCTTGCTGAAACAAGGAAGTGAAAGTATAGTCATAGAAAGCTTAAGGTTTGCTTAAATTATAAAAATTTTTGACTAAGTAAGTTAAAATTTTTAAACGATTGGGTTTTGAGAAATCTAAATACCGCCAAAAACACCCACGCATTCTCCATAAAACCACCATTAAGCACTAATGGACCTCCGTTTTCAAAAACCACTCCACAATAGAGAGCAAAAAATGAAATCATGGATTTAGAAAAAATCCGCTTAAGCTAACCCTTTTAAATTGGGTGCTTTTTTGTCCCCTTAGTGGGGGAAACGCGTTAGTTCTTCTTAAAGAGTTGGTCTTTAAATGGGTTGTTAAAAGGCTCGTTGGAGGAAAAGTTCTTTTTCTTGGGAGTGTGCTGATTTTTTGGCAAGTTACCTACAATTTCAGCGACACTGCGCTCTCTCACATTGCAAGACTTCTTCAAGTCTGAAGGGACAGAATTGGGGCTTTCTTGAATGTTGGCGATGAAGACTTCAAAGCCTTTCTCCCAAGCGGCTTCTAACACAGGCACAAAATCGGTATCCTTGCTGAACAGCACAACACACCCTAGTGGTTTGGTGCAATACAGCTTGGTAATATCGTGCGCCAACAGCGCATCAATTTGTTTTTGACGCAACTTTAACTTCGGTATGGGAATTTTGGGTTCTAGACCATAGACTTCTTCGTCTTCGAACTCATATACGAATTTGGGCATTACCCGCCCGACTCGTAATTTCACTTGATTTTGTTGGGCGATCGCATGGTTGAAAGATTGGATAATCCCTGATTTATTCACTCTTTCCTCATATTCTTTAGGATTCTTCTCTTTATACTTTTCAAGTTCTTCTTTTTTATCGCTCTTGATTCTAGGTTCAACTTCTATAAAAATAGATCCGCTTCAATTCCTCTTCAAGCTCCAAAAACGAACGGATTAGCGCTAAGAGTTGATCGGGATTGTTGAAATCAAAATGGGGCAACTTAAAACACTCATCCGTATTAGGGTTGTTTTGGATTGCTTCCAAATCGGAGCGTAGATTTTCCCAATCCACAAAAATCGTGGTTTCAATTTTTCCCATGTTTTTCCTAAAAAATAAAAATTTTGCCACACACAAGGGTCGAGTATAGCATGGGGATCTGAACATGCCTTGTTTCTTAAAAAAATAAAGGTTCTGTTCCCATCCAATACAGACATTCAAAGCCTTTTTAAATTTGACAACCAACGCTCCATTAAAAACAGAGCCGAAAATTCAGTTTAACAGATAGCAAGTAGAGAAAAAAGTTATTGAAATTTTGCCTTAAAAAAAACGAACGCTAACGCAAAGTTTTAAAAAAGTTGGCAATAAAAGCTAAAAAGAAAAACTATTCTTAAAAGAAAGGGTTGAAAAAGTGGATTTCAACCCTCAAAGAGAGTTTTTCTTAATCAACTCTTTCAAAAATTTAGGGAAACCCCCTATTATTAAAAAAGAGCTTTAAAAAAAATTAATGGCGGACTTCTTTAATCCTTGCTGCCTTACCTCTCCTATCGCGCAAATAGTAGAGCTTCGCGCGGCGCACCCTACCCACGCGCAACACCTCAACGCTCGCCAAACTTTCGCTATAAAAAGGGAAAATTTTCTCCACGCCGATATTGTTAGCCCCTATTTTACGCACGCAAAAAGTCTTATCCACGCCATTGCCTCTAATCGCAATGCACACGCCTTCAAAATACTGGGTTCGTGTTTTTTCGCCTTCTTTAATGGTAATACCCAATCTCAAAGTATCGCCGGCCTTAAATACTGGCATGGTCTTGTCTTTTAATTGAGCGTCTTCAAACTGCTGAATGTAGCGGTTTTTCATGTGTTTTCCTTAATGTCAATTTCATGATTTGTGCTGTTTGAATAAATCAAGGCGGTAAAATTTTGTCCTTAATTTTGACAAATCAAGTTTTAGTTGCTTAATTTTAGCATGATTTCCTTTAGAATATTCTAAAGGTGCAGGGATTTTATTGATTTCTTTGGATTTAAAAACAGCGTTAGCGAAATTAGGGGCTTCCAAATAATGGTTTTCAAAACTCTCATTTTCTAAAGATTGAGCGTTACCCAAAACCCCTTGAATGTGGCGAGCGATACTATCTATCAAGCACAACGCCCCAAGCTCGCCTCCTGTTAAAATAAAATCGCCTATACAAAAAACCTCATCAGCGCTCAATTCAATAGAGCGTTCATCAAAGCCCTCATAACGCCCGCACACCAAAACGACATGCTTTTTTTGAGCCAAACGCATCGCATCTATTTGCTTGAAAGGCTTGCCCACCGCGCTTAAAAAAATCGTGTGTTTAGGGTTTTTAACAGAATGGAGCGCGTTTTCTATCATCTCAGGGTCTAAAATTTGCCCCGCACCCCCACCAATGAGCATGTGATCCGCTTTTTGATATTTATTAGCGCTAAAATCTCTAAGGTTTAACACTTCCAATTCAAAAAGATTTTTTTCTAACGCTCTTTTTAAAATAGAATCTTCAAAATAAGGCCATACGAGTTGCGGGAAAAGGGTTAAAACGCTGAATTTCACTCAACTATTCTCTAAAAGCGTTTTAGCGTTATGGGTGGTTATTTTTTTGTCTTGCAAAAGGATTTCTTGGATATAAAAATCCCTATAAGGGATTAAAAAAATCTTAGCCAAACCTTTTTCAACCAAGTTCAGCGTGGTTTCAACCATGAAATAATCTGTTTGAGAAATCCTTTGGATTTCTATGACTTTCCCTAGAATCTCGTTTTCTTCCACCACGCTAAGCCCTACTAAATCGCAATAAAAAAACTCCCCCTCTTTTAAAACACAGAGTTTCTTGCTCTCTGCTTCGCTCATAAAAAGCCCTAAATTAGTCAGCTCTTTAGCCTTTTCGGGCGTGTGGATAGTTTCTAAAAATAACAGGTTTTTGGCATGCTCATAAGAATGGATCACATAGTCTTTAAAAGAAGAAGCGCAAGAGAAAGCGTTGGTTGGAGCGACGCTCACCTTAACGCCCTTTTTTAAGCACTCTGGGAAATCGCTCTCTAAATGAAGCTTTAACCCCCCATTAAGCCCCACGCTTTTACCAATCCTACCCACTAAAAGCATGAAAAAAATTCAAGGCGTTTGATCGCCTAAAGCATGGGGATTTTTATCACCATTTTTATCATTACTCGCAAAAACAACGATTTTATAAGAAAACCCATCTTTGGCTTTCACACCAGAAACAAACGCCTTAATCGCACTCACCATTTTGCCCTCTTTACCAATCACATGCCCCATGTCTGATGGGTGGGTATAAATAGTGATTTGTTTGACTTTATCTTCTAAAACCGTGTACTCCACGCTCAAAGCTTGCGGAAAAGAAACAACCTTTTTTAAATATTTTTCTAAAAAAGTTGCCACGCAATACGAATAGTCCTTACACTCAGCTTGAGAAAAAGGCGTGTTCAAAGGATCTAATTCACGCATTTAGCCTCACAAAACCTTAGGCTTTTTGAGAAAGCTTTTCCACCCTCTCGCTCATTTTAGCCCCCACGCCTTTCCAGTAATTCAAGCGCTCCTTATCAATTTTAATATCTTTAGGCTCGCTTAAAGGGTTGTAATACCCAATGGATTCAATCCAACCTCCATCTCTTCTTTTCCTAGAATCGGTTACCACCACTCTGTAAAAAGGCTTTTTCTTTCTCCCGATGCGCGTGAGTCTAATGACTGTCATTACAAAAATCTCCTAAAATATTCGTATTAAATTTGAGATTATACAACAAAAGCGCCTAAAACATGCTTAAAAGTTAGCGCATTTTAGGGGGTGTTTGATTTTTAGCCTGACTCATTAGATTCATCAAATCGCTAATACCCTTTTTATTCGTGAGTCGTTTCGCCATTTTGCTCGCTTGATCAAAGCGTTTGATGATGCGATTGATTTCAGACACTTCTAAGCCGCTCCCTAAAGCGATCCTTTTTCTTCGGCTGCCGTTTAAAATCTCGGGGTTTTCTCGCTCTTTTTTCGTCATGGAATTGACCATGGCCTTGATTTTTTTCACTTCTAAAGAGCTTTCTAAATCCGTGTCTTTTAGCGCGCTTGCCATATTCCCTAAACCTGGAATCATAGAGATCAGAGAACTCATAGAGCCTAATTTTTTCACTTTTTCAATTTGGTTTAAAAAATCGTTGAAAGTGAATTGCCCTTTTTTGAGCTTTTTGCTTAAGTCTTTGGCTTCATTAGGGTTTAAAACGCTGGCGGTTTTTTCAGCGAGCGAGATAATATCTCCAGCCCCCATCAAACGCCCCACAATCCTTTCAGGCACAAACACGTCTAAATCAGGGATTTTTTCCCCGCTCCCAATGAAGCGCAAGGGTAGGCCCAATTGGTAAGTGATGCCTAAAGCGATACCCCCTTTAGAATCGCTATCAAATTTGCTTAACACCACCCCGCTCACGCCTATTTCTTCATTAAAGGTGTTCGCACTTTTGACCCCATCTTGCCCGCTCAAGGCGTCTGCGACATACAGCACTTCATGGGGGTTTAAAATCCCTTTGACTTCTTTTAATTCTTGCATAAGCTCTTTATCAATGGCTAAACGCCCCGCGCTATCCACGATCAACACATCAAATTGTGCTTCTTTAGCCCTTTTTAAAGCGTTACTAGCGATTTCTTTCACGCTTTTATTTTCTTCATAAAAAACTTCCACGCCCACCTGTTCGCCCAAAACCTTTAATTGCTCCACTGCCGCTAAGCGTTGCAAATCGCATGCGCATAAAAGCACTTTTTTATTTTTGGTTTTTAAATAATGAGCGAGTTTAGCGGTGGTGGTTGTCTTACCGCTCCCTTGCAAACCTGCCATTAAAACCACGGTGGGGGGCGTTTGAGCGAAAGTGAAACCACTGCTCCCTTTAGCGCTTAAGATTTCTAACAAACTCTTTTCTAAAGCGTCTAAAAATTGCTGCTTGCCAATGCCATTGAGTTTAGTTTGGCTTTCCACTTTTTTGAGCAATTCTCTAGCCACTTTATGATGCACATCATTTTTTAAGAGCGTTTTTTTCAATTCATCTAACGCTCTGTCTAGCGCTTTTTCACCATCTTGAAAGCGGATTTTATTGAGCACGTTTTTAAACCCATCGCTTAACGCTTGAAACATTTTCTATCCTTTGATTATGGTTGTTCCAACAAATCCAATTCTTGCCTAATCTTACCCTCTTTTTCTAAAAGCGTTTTTTTCAATTCATCTAACGCCCTGTCTAGCGCTTTTTCATCATCTTGAAAGCGGATTTTATTGAGTGCGTTTTTAAACCCATCACTTAACGCTTGAAACATTTTCTATCCTTTGATTATGGTTGTTCTAACAAATCCAATTCTTGCTTGATCTTACCCTCTTTTTCTAAAAGCGTTTTTAAGCTCTCTTTGGCTTTTTCTAGCACGCTTTTAGGCGCGTTTTTGACAAAATTTTCATTGTGCAAATTGAGTTTTAGTTTTTCTTTTTCCAATTTTTCCAACTGCTTTTTTAAACGAGCAACAAGCGGGCTTAAATCAAGATTTTCTAAATTTGCATAAGTTTGGCAAAATTCCCCCACATCGCTCACGCTTCTTAAAGGCTTATAAGTTATCACGCTGACTTTTTCTAATTTCGCTAATTTTTGGGCGTAATTTTGCAAACGCTCTGTGTTTTCTATTTTCTCCCTCAATCCCACGCTCGCTTCTTTTAAAACAATCGGTGGGGTTTCTAGCATGATTTTCAAACGCCTTAAAGACACGATGCAATCTTTGATCACTTCAAATTCATGCTCTAATTTTTCATCTCGCGCCAAATCTTTAGGGTAAGGCATGATCATAATGGAGCATGTATTTTCTAGTTCCGTGTTACTGAGCTTATGGTATAAAGACTCGCTGATAAAGGGCATGAAAGGGTGCAAGAGTTTTAAAGCCTCTTTTAACACGCTCCCTAACTCGTCTATCGCTTCATTTTCCACTTTGGAAAATTCAATGAACCAATCGCAAAATTCCCCCCACAAAAAGCGGTATAACAAAGTCGTGGCGTCATTAAAACGATAATTGTCTAAAGCGTTACGCACCTCTTTAGTAACAAGATTCAAGCGCGATTTCGCATAACGCCCCAAAGGCGTTTGGTATTCGTTCAAACGCTCTTTATCTTTAAAAGATTCTTGTTTGAGCTTCAAATAACTCGCCGCATTAAAAAGCTTGTTGGCAAAATTCTTGTTATTTTCTAAATGCGTAGTGGAAAGCTTAATATCCCTACCCGTAGCGCACAAATTGGCTAAAGTGAAGCGCAAACTATCCGCGCCGTATTTTTCTATCATCTCTAAAGGATCGATCACATTACCTTTAGATTTGCTCATTTTTTCGCCCTTTTCGTCCCTCACTAAGGCGTGCAAGTAAATGTCTTTAAAGGGCAATTCGCCTAAAAGCGATTCGCTGCAAAAGAGCATTCTGGCCACCCAAAAAAAGAGGATGTCAAACCCGGTAATGAGCGTTGTGTTAGGGTAGAAATCTTTCAAATCGCTTTCATTAAACAAACCGCTTTTTTCTTGCCCCCACCCTAGAGTGGAAAACGCCCATAACCCTGAACTAAACCATGTGTCTAGCACATCTTTATCTTGCTCTAGCGTTTCGCTCTTGCAAGTAGGGCAATTTAAGGGAGCATCTAGGCTTACAAACTGGTGGTTATTCTCGCAAGTAAACACCGGTATTTGATGCCCCCAAAACAATTGCCTGCTGATGCACCAAGGGCGTAATTCCCTCATCCAAGCGTTATAATTATTGATCCAATTAGAAGGGTAAAATCGCGCCAAACCTTGTTGGATTTTTTCAATAGAACTTTGAGCGATTTCAGGCTTGACAAACCATTGCTTAGACACATAAGGCTCTACCACATTATGGCAACGATAGCAATGCCCCACTTGATGCGTGTGTTCTTCTATTTTTTCCAATAGGGCGTTTTCTTTTAATCTTTCTACGACCTTATCTCTAGCTTCTAATCGTTCTAAATTTTCAAACTCCCCGCAATGTGCGTTTAAAATCCCCTTTTCATCAAAGATTTTAATCGCCTCCAAATGGTGGCGTTTGCCCACTTCATAATCGTTAAAATCATGCCCAGGGGTAACCTTCACACACCCTGTGCCAAACTCCATTTCCACATGCGCATCAGCGATAATAGGGATTTTGCGATTAATTAAAGGCAAGATCACTTTTTGCCCCACTAAATGCTTGTATCTCTCATCATTAGGATTGACCATAAGAGCGCTATCGCCAAACAAAGTTTCAGGGCGTGTGGTAGCCACCACTAAATAATCTTTTTGATTTTCTAAATAATATCTAATATAATACAACGCCCCCTTACGCTCTTCATACTCCACTTCAATATCGCTCAACGCCCCGTCTTTAGTGCACCAATTCACCATGTAATTATCTTGAATAATGAGACCTTGTTCATACCATTTCAAAAACGCCAATTTAACCGCTCTTTGCAAGCCCTTATCCATCGTGAAACGAGTCCTAGAAAAGGCCGCGCTCACGCCTAAACGCTTCATTTGCTCTAAAATCGCTCCCCCGCTCTTTTCTTTCCACTCCCACACTTTTTGAACGAACGCTTCACGCCCTAAATCTTCTTTTTTAATCCCTTGACTTAAAAGTTGCTTTTCTACAACATTTTGCGTCGCAATGCCGGCATGATCCAACCCGGGCTGATACAAGGTCTTATACCCATCCATGCGTTTATAACGCGCTAAAATATCTTGCAAGCTTAAAGTTAAAGCATGCCCTATGTGTAAGATACCGGTCACATTAGGAGGGGGCATCATCAAGCAAAATCGTTTGCCTTTTTCTTGGATTTTTTCATTGCCATCAATTTCAAAATACCCCCTATGAGAGCAAATTTCATAAATCTTTTTTTCTATTTCTTTAGGTTGGTAGGTGGTGGGTTCTTGTTTCATTATTATTTTTATCCTAAAATAGAGCGTTCTTTCAAAAATGGTTGGTTTTTGGAACGCCTTTTGCTTTTACGCTTTTAATTGTTGCGTATTTTTTTAAAATTATACAACAAAGCATTTAAATTAAAAAGGATAGTCCAGTGAATTACTTTTTAAAAGCCCCTATTTTAGGATTTGAGCATATCAATGAAGTGCGTTTGGAAAAAATTGATTCCTTATTCAGCCGGTTAATTAGTCAAACCAATTCCCCCATGGCGTTGGATATGGTCTTAGTGAATCCCTATTGTTTGAGGGAATACAGCTTTGTGATACCCAAATACATAGAATTACTGCTAGAATTAGATTCTCATTCCAAAGTTGAGGTGTATTGCGTGGTCGTGTTGCAAAAAAATTTAGAAGATTCTATGGTTAATTTCTTAGCCCCCTTAGTGTTTAATTCCAAAAATGGCTTTGGTGCTCAAGTGGCGCTTTCTATGATGGATTATCCGGATTTTGGCTTTAGAGATCCTTTAAAAAGCTTTGTGGTTCAAGAAAGAGAACGGGCTTAAGGGTTTTTAGCATGAAATTCGCTCTTACAGGGGGAGGTACAGGGGGGCATCTCTCTATCGCTAAAGCCTTAGCCATAGAATTAGAAAAGCAAGACATAGAGGCTATTTATCTAGGCTCCACTTATGGGCAGGATAAAGAATGGTTTGAAAATAGCCCCCTATTTAGCGAACGCTATTTTTTCAACACGCAAGGCGTGGTCAATAAAAGCTTTTTTAAAAAAATAGGCTCTTTATTCTTGCAAGCTAAAGCCGCATTTAAGGCTAAAGAAATCTTAAAAAATCACCAGATCACGCACACCATTAGCGTGGGAGGGTTTAGCGCAGGACCGGCGAGTTTTGCAAGCTTACTCAATAAAATACCCCTTTATATCCATGAGCAAAATGCGATTAAAGGCTCCCTTAACCGCTACCTTTCCCCTAAAGCTAAGGCGGTGTTTTCAAGCTATGCCTTTAAAGATAAAGGAAATCATGTTTTAACCTCCTATCCCGTGCAAAACGCTTTTTTTGATTTTGCTAGGACTCGCACGGAAATCAAGCATATTTTATTTTTAGGCGGTTCACAAGGTGCAAAAGCGATCAATGAGTTTGCGTTATTAAACGCTCCCAAACTCACCAAACAAGGGATTAAGATCACGCATATTTGCGGCTCAGACGCTCATGAAAGAATGCGTTTTTTTTACCAGGAATTGGGGCTGTTGGATAAGGTAGAATTGTTCGCTTTCCACAATAACATCACAGAAGTCATGCACAGGGCGGATTTGTGTGTGAGCCGAGCCGGAGCGAGCAGCGTGTGGGAATTGTGCGCCAATGGCTTACCCACGATTTTTATCCCCTACCCTTTTGCGAGCAATAACCACCAGTATTACAATGTCTTAGAATTTGAAAAAGAAAACTTATGCTATGTCGTGCCTCAAAATGAATTATTGCCTAAAAAACTCTTTGAAGTCATTAGAAAGCTCAACCAAAAAGACGATCAAGGCAATAAAAACCTCACCACTATCAGCAACCAATTGCAACAAAAAATCGCTAAAGACGGCGCAAAAACCATCATTGAAACGATCTTAAGCGCCTAAAATAGCCCATTTTAATCAACAATTAAGCGACTAACCATTAAACTTAAGCGATAAATAAGATAAAATTTAGGATAGCTCAAATCTTTATAAAAAGAAAAGGATAACCCCTTGCAAAACTTTGTTTTTAATAAAAAATGGCTTATCTATTCTAGCCTACTCCCCTTATTTTTTCTTAACCCTTTAATGGCAGAAGATGACGGGTTTTTTATGGGGGTGAGTTATCAAACTTCTCTAGCCGTTCAAAGGGTGGATAACTCAGGGCTTAACGCTAGTCAAGACGCATCCACCTACATCCGCCAAAACGCTATCGCTCTAGAATCTGCGGCAGTGCCTTTAGCCTATTATTTAGAAGCGATGGGCCAACAAACGAGGGTTTTAATGCAAATGCTCTGCCCTGATCCTTCTAAAAGATGTTTGCTCTATGCGGGGGGCTATCCTAAAGAAAATAATGGCGATACAGGCAACAACCCCCCAAGAGGCAATGTCAATGCCACCTTTGATATGCAATCTCTGGTCAGTAATTTAGACAAGCTCACCCAACTCATCGGCGAAACTTTAATCCGTAACCCTGAAAATCTTTCTAACGCTAAACTCTTTGAAGTCAAATTCGGCAATCAAAGCACTGTTATTGCCTTACCTAGTGGTCTAGCCAGTGTCATGAACGCTTTAAACGATGATATTACCAACGCTTTAACCACGCTTTGGTATAACCAAACCTTAACGAATAAATCTTTTAGCACCCCTGATGGCAGTCCTGTGAATTTTAGCCCTGAAGTCTTGCAACACCTTTTACAAGACGGCTTAGCCACAGCAAATAATAATCAAACCATTTGCAGCACTCAAAACCAATGCACCGCCACTAATGAAGCCAAATCCATAGCCCAAAACGCCCAAAACATCTTCCAGGCCTTGATGCAAGCATGGATTTTAGGGGGCTTAGCCAATGAAAAGCAATTTGGTTTCACTTACAACAAAGCCCCTAATGGCAGCGATTCCCAACAAGGCTATCAAAGCTTTAGCGGTCCGGGTTATTACACCAAAAATGGCGCTAATGGAACTACGCAAGCGCCTTTAAAAAACTTACCCGCTGGAGCGACAATTGGATCAGGCGATGGCCAATACACCTACCACCCCAGCTCGGCAGTCTATTATTTAGCCGATAGCATCATCGCTAATGGCATCACCGCTTCTATGATTTTTTCAGGCATGCAAAATTTCGCCAATAAAGCCGCTAAACTGACAGGCACTTCAAGCTATAGCCAGATGCAAGAAGCGATCAAGTATGGACAAAGCTTGCTCAGTAACACCGTAGCGTATGGGGATTTTATCACCAATTGGGTCGCTCCCTATTTGGATTTAAATAACAAAGGTTTGAATTTCTTGCCTAGCTATGGGGGGCAATTGAATGGCGCTAATAGTCAAACCCCACAATTAACCCCACAACAAGCCCAACAAGAACAAAAAGTGATCATGAACCAACTAGAGCAAGCCACAAACGCCCCCACCCCCGCGCAAATAAACAGGATCTTAGCCAACCCCTATTCCCCCACGGCAAAAACTTTAATGGCTTATGGGCTTTATCGCTCTAAAGCAGTGATTGGCGGGGTGATTGATGAAATGCAAACTAAAGTGAATCAAGTCTATCAAATGGGCTTTGCTAGGAATTTTTTGGAGCATAACTCTAATTCTAATAACATGAACGGCTTTGGCGTGAAAATGGGCTATAAGCAATTCTTTGGTAAAAAGCGCATGTTTGGGCTTAGGTATTATGGCTTTTATGATTTTGGTTACGCTCAATTTGGCTCAAACCCCTCTTTAGTGAAAGCCACGCTCTCTAGCTATGGTGCAGGCACAGACTTTCTTTATAATGTTTTCACCCGAAAAAGGGGGACTGAAGCGATAGATATAGGTTTTTTTGCCGGTATCCAACTTGCAGGGCAAACCTGGAAAACGAATTTTTTAGATCAAGTGGATGGCAACCATCTCAAGCCCAAGGACACTTCTTTCCAACTCCTTTTTGATTTAGGCATAAGGACTAATTTTTCCAAAATCGCTAAGCAAAGAAGATCTCGTTTTTCTCAAGGGGTAGAATTTGGCCTTAAAATACCGGTGCTTTATCACACCTATTACCAATCAGAAGGCGTTACAGCGAAGTATAGAAGAGCCTTTAGTTTTTATGTGGGCTACAACATAGGCTTTTGATTAAACAAAATAAGGGAAAAATATGATAAAAAAAGCTAGAAAATTCATACCACTCTTTTTAATTGGCTCTCTCTTAGCTGAAGACAATGGCTGGTATATGTCTGTAGGCTATCAAATCGGTGGCACGCAACAATTCATCAATAACAAACAACTTTTAGAAAATCAAAACATCATCAACAGCGTAACCCAAAGCGCGATCAATATTGCAGGGCCTACTACCGGTTTAATCACTTTAAGCTCTCAAAGCGTCATTGACGCTTTAGGCTATGGCGTGAGTAACACGGTGGGTAACCAATTAGAGGGCATTTCTAATATCTTAAATCAAATTGGCAAAAGAAAAGACTTTTATTCTAGCCGTCAAATCTCTAGCATTTCCCAGCAAATCATAGGGCTTAAAGGAAGCTCTGATCCCTTAAAAGCCCACTCTTCACAAATCACAGCCAAACTCCTTTCCAACACCCAAAGCGCGTTTAATCAGGGCATCGCGCTAAGCACTAGCATCATTAGCTCTATCAATAGCCTTAATCCCAGCAACAACACCAAAGAAGTCAAAGCCCAGCTCCAAAACACCGCGCAATCCATGACAGAATTGTTGCAACAAATTGAACACAGCATCACTAAAACCACTAGCACCACTTACGCGCAATCCTTACTCTCCAATCTAACCGATGCGGTGAATGCCTCTAGCAATAATACCGCTTATGTGAGCGCTCTTGTTAACGCTTTAAACACTTTAGGGGTGGGGGTTTTCCCCACCACAACCACAACGCATGTGGTGTTAAACCCACCGGGACAAATCGTATTTTATCCAACTAATTCCATTTTAGGCTCCACTTCTTCAAACAGCAATAACCAACAACAATACAACAACACCCTTTTAATGAACACCTTACAAGGAACATTAAGCGCTAATAATCAAAATAACCCCAATGGTTGCACCAATCAAGTCCAATGCTTAGAGCAATTCATCCAAAATTTAGCCCCTTTAGCCGCAACCCCCACTTCAAATAACCAAGCCAACCAGCAAGTCCAAGCCATCGCTCAAAAGCTTCAAAGCATTGCTATCAACACTTTAGACAACAATGCGATCAACAACACCACCTATAATTTAAACAACTTGCACAACGCTTTGAATTTCCAAGCCTATGAAAGCACGATAGAACAATACAATAACGCTTTAAAACAAATTTCGTGGATTAGTTTCACTGAGCCTAAAAACTTGCTCAAAAACACTTCTAATAACTACCAAATCGGCACCGTTACCAACGCTCAAGGGCAAAATATCAGCGCCTATGATTGCGCAAGCGCTACCGGGAGTCTTTCTAACGATACTTCTAGTGGGATTTCGTGCTCAGCCACAAGCTCCACGAATAACACAAACAACACAAGCAGTTTTGACAATTCTTTAGTCGCTACCTCCAAAATCCAAACCATAGGAGGCAAAGAGCAGATCGGCGTGAATTCTTTTAACCTTGTTTCTCAAGTGTGGAGCGTTTATAACTCTTTAAAAACTTCAGAAGCCAATTTGCAAAAAAACGCCAAGATCTTATGCGCTAATGGATCGCCATCCGGGACAAGCTCATGCGGCAACTCTGGGGGTTTGAGTATCAGCGGGAACTCCCAATTGCAAAATATTTTAAGCTCTACTAATGGGGCTAGCGCTACCGCTCAAGCCAAAAGCAACGCTCCCAAACTGAAAGCGATGGTGGTTGTGAACAATGAAGAAGAAGCTAAAACGGCCAATTTAGCTCAAAATAGCGGGGCAACCACACAATCCCCTAACAGCACGGTAATGGGAGCTTTAAACACCGTATTGCAAAATGTCAATAATTTCCAGCAAAGCATTCAAAACGCTTTTCAAAGCCAAAGCAGTAATATCCAAGCATGGGCGAACGCACTCTATAACACTAGTAACCCTAATGGGAATCAATCGCAAAATTTAACTACTAGCAATAACCAAGATTTACGCATCCAATTGAGAGCGAATTTTTACCAGCTCATCAATACGATTGACCAACAAACGCCTACAGACATGAACGCTTTAATCGCTCAAAGCCAACAAACCCAACAAACAAGCGGATCAGCAAATACAAATAGTCCATGCGCAAATGGAATGAATGGGAGTAATAATACCAACTGGTGCTATCAGCAGTGGTCCGATTCTAAGGCTTATTACAGCGGGTTGCAAAGCGCTTTAGGGTATCAAACACAAGCAACAACTCAAAATGGGAGCAGTGGTGGGAACAGCATCACCTACAATGTCCAACAAATCACGCTCACTAGCGGTGGTTTGCTCAACCAAATTATCACAAATCTTAAGAGCGTTAATGGTAATGGTGGAAATAATGGCGGAAGCAGTGGAGGCGGAAATGGCACCAGTCAAATCAGCACAGCCTACCAGATGCTCACAGACGCCAGCGATGGGAAGTTAGGAACTTATAATAATAGCAACTACCAAACATGCACCAACGGGAGTAACGGGGCGAGTGGGAGCAATTGCTACACCCCCAACAAACAAAACACCACAAGCACCACCACAGCCACCACAACCGACAACAATTTACAAAAAGTTTATAGCGACGCCCAAAAAATAGCCAACATTATCGCCAGCTCTGGGAACAATAAAGGCGTTGAAAACGGCTTAAAACAATTTTTTGAAGCGCTAAAAAGTAATAGCAGCAGTCTCAGTAATTTGTGTAGTGGCGGTAGTAGTAGCTCTACTTGCACCGGTGGGCTTATCAACCTTTTAGGGGCAATCCCCACAAATGGGGTGAGCGATACGAATAATTTAATTAATCTGCTCACTGAATTCATTAAAACCGCCGGGTTTATCCAAAATAATGATAATAGTGTGTCTACTAGTCTTACAAGCGCTTTTCAAGCGATCACGAGCGCTATTTCTCAAGGGTTTCAAGCCTTGCAAAACGACATTAGCCCTAATGCGATTTTAACCCTGCTCCAAGAAATCACTTCTAACACCACCACCATTCAGTCATTCTCGAAAACCTTACGGCAGCTTTTAGGGGATAAAACATTCTTTATGGTGCAACAAAAACTCATTGATGCGATGATTAACGCTAGAAATCAGGTTCAAAACGCGCAAAATCAAGCCAATAACTACGGCTCTCAACCCATTTTAAGCCAATATGTGGCCGCTAAAAGCACCCAACACGGCATGAGCAATGGCTTAGGGGTTGGTTTGGGCTATAAATACTTCTTTGGTAAAGCGAGAAAATTGGGCCTTAGGCATTATTTTTTCTTTGATTACGGCTTTAGTGAAATCGGCGTGGCCAATCAAAGCGTGAAAGCGAATATCTTTGCTTATGGGGTAGGCACGGATTTTTTATGGAATCTATTCAGGAGGACTTACAACACTAAAGCGTTGAATTTTGGGCTATTTGCTGGGGTCCAACTGGGCGGTGCGACTTGGCTTAGCTCCTTAAGGCAACAAATCATTGACAATTGGGGGAACGCCAATGACATCCATTCAACGAATTTTCAAGTGGCGCTGAATTTTGGGGTGCGCACCAACTTTGCGGAGTTCAAGCGTTTCGCTAAAAAATTCCACAATCAAGGGGTTATAAGCCAAAAGAGCGTGGAATTTGGGATCAAAGTGCCTCTCATCAATCAAGCGTATTTGAATAGCGCCGGGGCTGATGTGAGTTATAGGAGGCTTTATACTTTCTATATCAATTACATCATGGGGTTTTAAAAAGGGGTGCGTCATGGAAATCTTACAATTCATCGGTTATGGGAACATGGCTCAAGCGATTTTAGAAGGCTCTCATGAAATTTTATCCAAGCGTTTTATTTTAGAGATTACTGGGCGAAACCCTGAAAAAATCGCCCCCTTTTTACAAGAAAAAAACATTCAAGCCCAAATCGTGCCTTATAAAGACGCTATTGATATACACCAAAAATTCGTGTTTTTATTGTTTAAGCCTTATAACCTTAAGGATTTTAATTATCAAGGGCAAGCCCAAAGCGTTTTGAGCGCGTTAGCTGGCGTAAATTTTGAAGCTTTAAGCAATGCGATTAATTCTTTACATTACTTAAAATGCATGCCTAATATTGCGAGCAAATTCGCCCTTTCTTCTACGGCGGTGTGTGAAAAATCGGTTGCGCCTTCAATAAGCGAGAAGGCTTTGAGCATTATTGAAAGTTTTGGGAATTGCGTGCGAGTGGGAAATGAAGAGCAGGTGGATGCCAGTATAGCGACCAATGGGAGCGCGCTCGCTTTTTTAAGCTTGGTAGCGAGCGGTTTGAAAGATGCTGGTATTAGAGAGGGCTTGAGTGCTAGAGATTCTTTAGAGTTGGTAAAAATGAGTTTTAAAGGCTTTGCCAAACTGTTAGAGAAAGAACGCCCTGAGGTGATCATGGAGCAAATTTGCACCCCTAAAGGCGCAACGATTGAAGGCTTGAGCGTTTTAGAAAAAAAGGGGGTTAGGGGAGCGTTCATCAAAGCATGTCATGAAAGCGTGAAAAAAATGCGCCTCTAAAAATTACACTCTTAAAAAATCAGCGCGATGCATTTAGACAGGCAGAGTTTAGAAAAAGCCAAGCATTTGATCCAAAGCGGTCTGATTGACACCATAGAAGTAGGCACAATCAAGGGCCTGCAAGAAATCCATCGGTTTTTGTTTGAAGGGCTGTATGAATTTGCCGGTAAAATCAGGGATAAAAATATTTCGAATTTCAGGTTCGCTAATTGCTTGTATTTGGATTTGATTTTACCCAGAATTGAGAGCATGCCGCAAAGCAATTTCAATCAAATCATAGAAAAATATGTGGAAATGAATATCGCCCACCCTTTTTTGGAGGGTAATGGCAGAGCGACTAGGATATGGCTTGATTTGTTGCTTAAAAAGGAATTGAAAAAAATCGTGCTTTGGGAAAGGATTGATAAAGCCGCTTATTTGAGTGCGATAAAAAGGAGTCCTGTGAATGATTTGGAAATCAAAACGCTTTTAAAAAAGCATTTGAGTTCTAATACCAACGATCCCTTAACTTTCATTAAAGGCATCACGCAGTCGTATTACTATGAAGGGCTTTGAAAAAATACTAAAATCATTTTTTATAATCCAATACGAAAGAGTTTGACGCTAGTCAAGAGATAGTTTTTTATAATGCGATCTTAGGGGATTAGTGGGATTTAGTTGGGGGTTGCAGGAGAAAATGTTTTACCTCCTCCCCCCTTTACTATAAAATAAAATTTAAAATATAAGACAAAATAATTAAAGCCCCATTTTAAAAGAAATTAAAAGCTTTATTTGTAAGCATTAAAGCAATCTAAAACTAATCTTGTGTCCGTTCAATCAAACTCAAAGGCAAGCTAAAAGCCTTAATGAGTTCGCCCTCTTTTTGGCGTTGTTCGCCCCTATCTTTTTCATGGTCATAGCCCAGCAAGTGCAACACCCCATGGATGAATAAAAGAGCGATCTCATCTTCTAATCTATGCCCTAATTTCAGGGCGTTTTCTTGGGCTAATGGTGCATTAATCACCACGCTCCCTAAAGGGGTGTGAGGGATCGCTTCTAAAGGGAAGCTCAAAACATCGGTAGCGTAATCGCAGTTCCTTAAATCCCGGTTGATTTCTCGCATGGTTTCATCGCTCACCAAAACAAGCTCAATGATTTGAGTGGGGGCTAAAGCATTTGCGATTTTTTCCAATAACAAAAAATCCAATTCTAGTGGGGTTTGGTTGTCTATTTCTAGCATCAATAAGATATAAAAAAGAAGTTTAAAAGCCCTAAAATTTAGGGCTTAAAAGATTAAGCGAAAGAACCTTTAACTTGTTCTACCCATTTTGAAATCCTCTCATCAGTGAGATCGTCTTGATTGTCTTCATCAATCACAAGACCCACGAATTTACCGCCTTCTACCGCTTTAGAAGCTTCAAAATGATAACCATCAGTAGAAGTTTGCCCTACCACTTTACCGGCTTTAGCTTTTTCATAAATGTGGAAAATGCCTTCCGCAAAAGTTTCGCTGTAAGTGTCTTGATCGCCCAAGCCTACAAGCCCAATGGTTTTATTCGCAAAGTCGCTCGCTTCTAGTGTGCCTAAAAAGTCTTCCCAATCCGTTTGCAAATCGCCAGCACCCGCTGTTGGAGCGACTAAAATAACCTTTGTAAAGCCATTAAATTGCTCTTTAGAAGCCTTAGCCACATCAATCACTTCCGCATTACCAATAGCCTTGCTGATTTTTTCGGCAATGGCTTCAGCGTTCCCGCTATCTGTCCCAAAAAAGATACCAATTTTTCCCATGTTCTCAATCCTTATTTTTAAGATATTAACGCACCCACTTTATGCGAATGCTTGTGGGCGTAGTCTAGCGCATTTAATTAAACATCTTGCTTAAAAACCCATTTTGTGCGAATATCGTTTCAATAAAAACCATATTAAAAGCGCGATAAGAGCAAAGCTTATCACAAAAAACGAAGTGTAATGAGAAAGCCTTTCATACAGCATTTTCACCCAATCGCTCGCTTTAAAAGAAACGCTCCCCACGATTAGCGCCCACAAAAAACTAGACAAAACATTAAGCCATAAAAACCTTTTTAAAGGGTATTTGCTAAAACCAATTGCCAAAGGCACAACGCTTTTAACCCCATACAAGTATTTATTAACAAAAATCATGAGCAAGGCGTAGCGTTTCACCCACAAACTCGCCAAAGCAAGCTTTCTTCTATGCTTTTGGAAATACTTTAAAAACTCTCTTTTTTGATAACGGGCAAAGACTACAAGAGCCCCACTCCCTACCATATTCCCTAAAAAAGCGACAAGAATGGTTATTTTTATATCCAAAGCGTGCGTGGTAGCGCTCAAAATTGAAGCGATGACAATCCCCACATACCCACCCCCCAAAGAATACAAAAACAAAATAAGATAACCCCACTCTTTAAAGCCCTCTTGAAAACGCAACAACGCTTCTTGCATAAAAACCCTCTTTTGATTCGTTTTTATTTTCATGTTATCCAAACTTATTCAACCTATTGGTGATTTAAACGCTATCTTTTAGTATAATAATCAGTTCATGCAATCCTAATCATAAAGATTAAAGAGATGAATACAGAAATTTTAACCATCATGTTAGTTGTCTCAGTGCTTATGGGATTGGTAGGCTTGATAGCGTTTTTATGGGGGGTTAAAAGCGGTCAGTTTGACGATGAAAAACGCATGCTTGAAAGCGTGTTGTATGATAGCGCGAGCGATTTGAACGAAGCGATTTTACAAGAAAAACGCCAAGACCCCAAAAATTAAAAAAAATAAAAATAAAAGGATAGAAATGAACCAAGAAATTTTAGACGTGTTGATAGTGGGTGCAGGGCCTGGGGGCATTGCCACAGCGATAGAATGCGAAATAGCCGGCGTTAAAAAAGTGCTTTTATGCGAAAAAACCGAAAGCCATTCAGGCATGCTGGAAAAGTTTTATAAAGCCGGTAAAAGGATTGATAAAGATTATAAAAAGCAAGTCGTAGAGCTTAAAGGGCATATCCCTTTTAAAGACAGCTTTAAAGAAGAAACTTTAGAGAATTTCACTAATCTTTTAAAAGAGCACCGCATCACGCCAAGCTATAAAACCGATATTGAGAGCGTGAAAAAAGAAGGCGAATTGTTCAAAATCACCACCACTTCTAACACAACCTATCATGCTAAATTTGTGGTGGTTGCGATCGGGAAAATGGGCCAGCCAAACCGCCCTACTGCTTATAAAATCCCTGTTGCGCTCTCCAAACAAGTGGTTTTTAGCATCAATGATTGCAAGGAAAATGAAAAAACCCTTGTGATCGGCGGAGGCAACTCAGCGGTGGAATACGCCATTGCTTTGTGCAAAACCACCCCTACCACCCTCAATTACCGCAAAAAAGAATTCAGCCGTATCAATGAAGACAACGCTAAAAACTTGCAAGAAGTCCTAAACAATAACACGCTCAAAAGCAAGCTTGGAGTAGATATTGAAAGCCTAGAAGAAGATAACACTCAAATTAAGGTTAACTTCACCGATAACACGAGCGAGAGTTTTGATCGCTTGCTGTATGCGATCGGCGGCTCTACCCCTTTAGAATTTTTTAAACGCTGTTCTTTAGAGTTGGATTCTAGTACCAATATCCCTGTAGTGAAAGAAAATTTAGAGAGCAACAATATCCCTAATTTGTTCATCGTGGGCGATATTTTATTCAAATCAGGGGCGAGCATCGCTACCGCTTTAAACCATGGCTATGATGTCGCTTTAGAAATCGCTAAAAGGTTGCGCTCTTAAAGCCGCTCACTCATCAAACGGCTTAGCCTTATACAAAAAGAAAAAGAGGATGATAAGCGTTAGGGCAAAATGCATGGTGATGATAGTTAGGGGCGAGAAGTAACGCAGTTCCAAACTGCTGAGCGATAAGATTAGCACAGAGACCACGCGCACACAGCTTGATAAAAGCGATGAGAGCGATGAAATGTTGTTTTTAGAAACGAATTTGGAAAATTGATACCCCAAGCAATAACTCATGTAAGCAAAAAACGCCACCATGAGCGCATACACCCCTATGAAACAATAAGGGATATTGCTAAGCAATAAGGGGCTAACGCCCAGTAACACCAAAAGCGAACTCAAGGCGATTTTTTGGCTGTAATTTTTGGCTTTTAAAAAATGAATGAGGATGGAAATCACTTGAAAAGCGATATAAAACATAAAAAGGTATTGCTCTTTAATGCCTTGTTTTAGAAAATACGCTTGCCACATTTGGAAATGGCTCATAAAAAAGATAGGCGTAATCAAATGCCCCGCTAACAGAATTTTAAGCTTGGGGTTATCTTTAAGCTCTTTAAGACTGCCTTTGACTTGCTCTTTAAGGAGTTTCAGGCTTTTTTGGCTTTTAAAATCCCCTTCTTTCTCTTTAAAATAAATGATGATCGTTAGTGCACAAAGCATGATTAAAAAAATCCCCACGATATACAGCATCGCATGGATTTTGAGATACAAAAACGATCCCAAAGAGCTCCCTATAATCATGCCTAAATAAGTAATTTGATTGTTTTTAGCTAGAAACTTGGATAAATCTTTTTTATTTTCTTTAATGTCCGTGATGAGTGAAGCTTCAATCGTGCCGCTAGAGCATGCGCTATACAAACCATACAACCCCCATGCTAAAAGCATGAGAATAAAGCTATCAAAAAACAGCACAAACGAAAAACTAGCGATTAAAAAGGCATTAGAAACTAGGAATAGGTTTTTCCGGCTCATCAAATCCGCTAAAACGCCGCTCGGGTATTCAGCCACCAGCACGCAAAAGCTAAAAAAGGTTTGCACGAGCAAGATTTCACTCAAACTAAGCCCTTTAGAAAGCAACAAGGGGGTTAAAATCGCATGAGGCAAGCTTTGAGCGATGATTAAGAGAAAATTCGCCCCATAGTAAGCTAAAATGTTTTTTCTTAACATTTGAAAATTATAATTAAAACTAGCTTATAATACAGCGTTATATCTTTTCATTAAGGGGTATTGATGCTAACCCAATTAAAAACTTATCCAAAATTACTCAAACATTATGAAGAAATCAAAGAAGCGCACATGCGCGATTGGTTTTTTAAAGACAAAGAGCGAGCGAGCCGTTATTTCGTGCAATTGGAAAGCTTGAGTTTGGATTATTCCAAAAACCGCCTGAACGATACCACTTTAAAGCTTCTTTTTGAATTAGCGGATGACTGCTCTTTAAAAGAAAAGATTGAAGCGATGTTTAAGGGCGAAAAAATCAACACCACCGAAAAAAGGGCCGTTTTACACACCGCCTTAAGAAGCTTGAATGACGCAGAAATCTTGCTAGACAACATGGAAGTGTTAAAAAGCGTGAGAAGCGTTTTAAAACGCATGCGAGCCTTTAGCGATAGCGTGAGGAGCGGTAAAAGACTAGGCTATACCAATCAAGTGATCACTGATATTGTCAATATCGGTATTGGGGGGTCAGATTTGGGCGCTTTAATGGTTTGCACCGCCCTAAAACGCTACGGCCACCCGAGATTAAAAATGCATTTTGTGTCTAATGTGGATGGCACGCAGATTTTAGATGTTTTGGAAAAAATCAATCCGGCTAGCACGCTTTTTATCGTGGCTTCCAAGACTTTTTCCACTCAAGAAACCTTAACCAACGCCCTAACCGCTAGAAAATGGTTTGTAGAAAGGAGCGGCGATGAAAAGCATATCGCTAAGCACTTTGTAGCGGTATCCACCAACAAAGAAGCCGTGCAACAATTTGGCATTGATGAGCATAACATGTTTGAGTTTTGGGATTTTGTAGGGGGGCGTTATAGCTTGTGGTCAGCCATTGGCTTATCCATTATGATCTATTTAGGGAAGAAAAATTTTAACGCTCTTTTGAAAGGGGCGTATTTGATGGATGAGCATTTTAGAAACGCCCCTTTTGAAAGCAATTTGCCCGTTTTAATGGGATTAATCGGCGTGTGGTATATCAATTTTTTCCAATCCAAAAGCCACTTGATCGCTCCTTACGATCAGTATTTAAGGCATTTCCCTAAATTCATCCAGCAATTAGATATGGAAAGCAATGGCAAACGCATCAGCAAAAAAGGCGAAACCATCCCCTATGACACCTGCCCTGTTGTTTGGGGCGATATGGGCATTAACGCTCAGCACGCCTTTTTCCAGCTCTTGCATCAAGGCACGCATTTAATCCCCATTGATTTTATCGCCTCTTTGGATAAAAAGCCTAACGCTAAAGGCCACCATGAGATTTTATTCAGCAATGTTTTAGCGCAAGCGCAAGCCTTCATGAAAGGCAAGAGTTATGAAGAAGCGCTTGGGGAATTGCTTTCTAAAGGCTTAGACAAAGATGAAGCCAAAGATTTAGCCCACCACAGGGTGTTTTTTGGCAACCGCCCCTCTAATATCCTTTTATTAGAAAAGATTTCACCAAGCAATATTGGGGCGTTGGTGGCTCTTTATGAGCATAAAGTCTTTGTGCAAGGGGTTATTTGGGATATTAACAGCTTTGATCAATGGGGCGTGGAGCTTGGGAAAGAGTTAGCCGTGCCGATTTTGCAAGAATTAGAGGGGCATAAAAGCAACGCTTATTTTGACAGCTCCACTAAGCATTTAATAGAATTGTATAAAAACTATAACCAATAGGTTTTTTGCGGCAAAGTGAAACCTAAAAACAATGAAGCGAAGCTTAACCCCATTCTCAAGCGCTCCATTCAAAATAATCCGTCAATCATAACGGATTTTAGTGCCATATATTAGCCATTTGAATTTAAAGAGAGTAAATTTTACATAAATTAATCGTTTTTAGCTTTTAAAAGCTTGACTTTCTCATCATATGCATTATTTTACATGTTATAATTATTTCAAAGCTAAGAATAATAAAAACTAAAGAATGATTTATCTTTAAAAGTATTTGCATTTATCAATCTCATTTTAGGAGGTATGCATGAAAAAGGCAAGTCAGGTTTTATTCTTTGGGGCATTTTTAAGCTCTTCTTTGCAAGGTTTTGAAGCTAATCTCAATGGCTTTGTGGATCAATCCAGCACTATCGGTTTTAACCAGCATAAAATCAATAAAGAAAGAGGTATCTACCCTATGCAGCAATTCGCAACGATTGCGGGCTATTTAGGGCTTGGTTTTAGCCTGTTACCCAAAAAGGTTTCAGACCATGTTCTAAAAGGCAAAATAGGGGGCATGGTCGGATCTATTTTCTATGACGGCACGAAGAAGTTTGAAGACGGCTCTGTGGCTTATAACCTCTTTGGTTATTACGATGGGTTTATGGGGGGCTATACGAATATCTTACAAACCGATAGTCTTGAAACACAGAACATGAAACACAACAAAAATGTCCGCAACTATGTCTTTAGCGATGCGTATTTAGAATACGCCTATAAGAATTATTTTGAAATAAAAGCCGGGCGCTATTTATCCACTATGCCTTATAAAAGCGGTCAAACGCAAGGCTTTCAAGTTTCTGGGCAATACAAGCATGCACGCTTGACTTGGTTTAGCTCTTTTGGGAGGGCGTTCGCTTACGGTTCGTTTTTAATGGATTGGTTTGCCGCACGGACCACTTATAGCGGAGGTTTTACCAAAAACGATAAGGGAGGTTATGATAGCCATGGGCGAAAGGTGCTTTATGGCACGCATGCGGTGCAACTCACCTATAAACCTCATCGTTTCCTCATAGAAGGCTTTTATTACCTTTCGCCTCAAATCTTTAACGCTCCGGGCGTTAAAATTGGTTGGGACTCTAACCCTAATTTCAGCGGCACAGGCTTTCGCTCTGATACAGCTGTCATAGGGTTTTTCCCCATTTACTACCCTTGGATGATCGTTAAATCCAATGGGAGTCCGGTCTATAAATACGACACGCCTGCCACTCAAAACGGGCAAAACCTCATCATCCGCCAACGCTTTGACATCAACAATTACAATGTTTCAATCGCCTTTTATAAAGTCTTTCAAAACGCTAATGGTTGGATAGGCAACATGGGGAATCCAAGCGGTGTGATCATGGGGAGTAACAGCGTGTATGCGGGTTTTACAGGCACAGCCCTTAAAAGAGACGCCGCTACCATTTTCCTTTCTTGTGGCGGCACTCATTTTGCCAAAAAATTCACATGGAAATTCGCCACACAATACTCCAATTCAGTAGTCTCTTGGGAAGCGAGAGCGATGATCTCTTTAGGCTATAAATTCAATGAATATTTGAGCGGTAGCGTGGATCTTGCGTATTATGGCGTGCATACTAACAAAGGCTTTAAACCGGGTGAAAACGGGCCTGTGCCTAAAGACTTCCCCGCCCTTTATTCTGACAGGAGCGCGTTATACACGGCTCTAGTAGCATCTTTTTGATGCTACCCTATGATTATGGTAGGCGTCTTTTTGATGCTATCTCCCATGATAGGATAAGCGTCTTTTAACGCTGTTCCTCTAATCTCTATATATCAAATTTCTTTTCAAGCAAAGCCCATTTTTAAATCGCATACCCATTATGTGAGTGGGGTGGTGAGTAAAATGCAAGTTCATTTTTAATTTAAAGCAAGCGATAGCTTTTTAAAAGCGCTTCTTTTAGAGTTAGGCGGATTTAGTTTGGGGGTTAAAAGGAGGAATGATCTCAAAAATACCCCCTATTCTCTTCAAGAAATGGGTTTAAAACGAAGCGGCCAAAACCCCATTTTTAAGAAATTAAAATAAAGTTTTAATACCCCTATTAAATTAACAGAGCCAAAATTTTAATCGCTTCTTGTAAGGATAGGGTCAAATTTTTTTATGGATTTAAGGGGGGGGGTTAAAAACCCCTTTTTTATTCAAGCGGCTTTGATATAGGGCGTTTCAGCCAGTGGCGGATAAATTTGATTTTTAAAATAAGCGTTTGAGCAAATCCTAACGCTCACAATCAGCACCAAAAGCGCTACAAGCATGAAAAACACGCACAAAATCGCATCAATAGCGTGGTTAAAAAAGGATTTTTGGAGCGTTTTTAGCGCTTTTTCATCGGTAGTGGTAGCCATTTTTTCTTTGATGATTTGCATTTGTGCCACATGGGAAACGTTATTCAGCACGCTGTCATTACTCTTTGGCATTACTTTTAAAATACCGCTATAAAAAGTGATAAATAAAATCAAAACTGCCGGCAAGGCGCTTATTATCGCCCCCTTAAAACGCCCCATTTTAAACAACACCACCGTAACCAGCAACAACGCCATGCCCGCTAACATCTGATTACTCACGCCAAATAAAGGCCATAGCGTATAAATCCCCCCTTTAGGATCGATCGTGCCTTGATACAAGAAATACCCCCACCCTGCCACGCACAAAAGAGTGGCAAAAATCCCAGCCTTATAAGAGCTAAGATCGCCCAAAGGCTTATAAACATTACCGAGCAAATCCTGAATCATGAAACGAGCGGTTCGTGTGCCAGCATCCACAGCGGTTAAAATGAACAAAGCTTCAAACAAAATCGCAAAATGATACCAAAACGCCATCACGCTTGGATCCCCTAAAATGTGATACACAATCATCGCTAAACCGATCGCAAAAGTGGGCGCCCCACCAG
>ASYU01000258.1:0-2449 GCA_000448465.1 Helicobacter pylori PZ5056
CCTGCGATGCTGATAGCGGTCGCTACGCCTACGATACTCCCAATGCCTACAGTCGCTCCTAAAGAAAGCATGAGAGCGGAAAATTGCGAAATATCGCCCTTAGATTGGGACTCTTTGTCAAAAAGGATTTTGATCGCATAAAAGATTTTACTGAATTGCAAACCCCTAAGATAAAAAGTTAAAAACAAACCGGTGCCTACTAATAAGATTTGCATGGGAATCCCCCACACCAAATTAGATAATAAACGCACCACCGAATCAATCGTTTCCATAAAAACTCCTCAATAAACTAGGGTTTAAAAAAGAAATTCCTTAATCCCTAAAAAATGCAGAAAAAAGCATAATATCGGCATTTTTTTCATTCGCTCCGTCTTGGCTTAAATTGGCGATGATTTTACCAATAGCCGGGCCAAAAGTGATGCCAAGCCACCCCAATCCTGTCGCATGGATTAAGTTTTTATAGCGTTTGTCATAGCCCAAATAAGGAATATCATTAGGGGTTAAAGGCCTGAAACCGCACCACTCTATGGCGTCTTTCATTTCAAAAGGCTGCGTGAAAGCGGCTAAATTCTTTTTCATGTTAGCGATTTGCTCTTTATCAATGAGAGTGTTGTTAGTGTTTAATTCTAATTTAGAAGTGATCCTTACAGTGTCTCTTCGTGGGGTCATTGCCATGAAAATATCCGCAAATAAGGAAGAGGTTTTGGGCTTTAATTCTTCAGGCATTTTAAAGGTGATGCTATAGCCTTTAGCCCCCATCATTAAAAAATCGTTCTTAGTTTTTTTAATGAGAGTGGGGTTAGCCCCAGTGGCTAGAATGATTGTTTCTGCTTGGATTTTTTCCTTATGCGTGATAACGCCATCAATAAGGTTGTTTTTAAACTCAAAATCAATGACTTCTTCATTATAAAGGAACTCCACGCCAACATTTTGTAGATATTCTTGTAAAGAGCGCACCACTTCGCCCGGATCCACATGCGCGTTTTCAGTTAAAAGCACGCTCCCGCAGATATTGTCATTAGCGATAGGCATGTATTCTTTGGTTTCTTTCACATTCAAAATCTTATAAGCGCCGCTGTTATCGCAAGTTTTAATCTTTTTTTCAAAATTTTCTTTTAAGGTGTAGATCATCAACAACCCATCTTCTTTATACCAAAAATCCATGCCGTCTTCTAGCATTTGATGATACATATCAATACTTAGCCACCCGTAGCGTTCAAACAACGCCATGGTGCGGTGCGTGGATTTGGCGTTCGCGCTTTTCATAAACTTTAAAATCCATTGATAGAGCTTTAAATTAAGCCCAAAGTGGAATTTTAAAGGGGCTTGGTTTTTGAGCATGAGCTTTAGGGTGTCTAACACCACACCTGGGCATGAGAGAGGGGCTTTTTTAAACGCAGAAATAAGCCCAGCATTCCCAAAAGAAGTGCCGTTTGTGCCATCGCTTTTTTCAATCACGCAAACCTTATGCCCTAATTTATGCATAGAATACGCGCAAGAAAGCCCTACAATCCCACCGCCGATTACCACGACTTCTTTTTTCATGCTGATAGTCCCTTTAATAGATTACTTAAATAAATTACTTAATGGCTATCGCTTCAATTTCTACTAAAGCGTCTTTAGGCAGTTTGGCCACTTGAAAAGTCGCTCTAGCCGGATAAGGCTCTGTAAAATAACTCCCATAAATTTCATTCACCACAGCAAAATCGTCTAAACTTTTCAATAAAATAGTCGTTTTAACCACGCTATCCATCCCTAACCCTGCTTCTTTTAAAATCGCTTTGATATTTTCCATGGATTGCGTGGTTTGAGAATGAATGTCCGCGCCTTTAAATTCGCCGGTACTCGCATCAATGCCCAATTGCCCAGAGACAAAAACAAGATCGTTGGTAGCGATAGCTTGAGAATAAGGGCCTATAGCCTTTGGGGCTAGCGTTGAATGGATGACTTCTTTCATGGTTAAAACTCCTATGATTGTGTATTATGCTAGCTATTATTATGCAATCAAATTAAAAAGAAATAAAAAATGAGCGCAAAACGCCATGAATTTTCATCTTATTATAAGGTATTGTATATTTTTTACCCATATTTAGAAATTCTTAAACGGGTTTTGTTTGAATTTTAGGCTTTGTTATCATCAATTTTAAAAGCTATCGCATGCTTTTCGCAAGCTATTTTATTATGGTTTATTTTAAAAAATGCCTTTAATCATGTTTATTGATGCTTGAATATAGAGAAAACAGAGCCAAAATTTATTTTTAAAAGAGGATTGGAAATTTTAACAAAAGCTTGACTTTTATTATTGAGTTTAGATACAATAACAATCGTCTTTTTGAATAAAGAGCGCGGGAATAGCTCAGTGGTAGAGCACGACCTTGCCAAGGTCGGGGCCGCGGGTTCGATCCCCGTTTCCCGCTCCATATTGATTTAACTTCTAGAGCATGGTTTC
>ASYU01000259.1:0-4967 GCA_000448465.1 Helicobacter pylori PZ5056
ATTGGGCGTTAATTGTTTTAGCCAGCATGATTGGTCAAGTGGGCTTATCGGGTGGGGGCTTTGGCTTTTCTATGCATTATGGAGGGAACGCTCAAGCGAGCTCAGGGGCAAGAATTGTTCCTATGATTTCGCAAGGGCATAATTCTGTAAAAAGCGTTATTCCAGCATCTAGAATTTCTGAAGCGATTTTGAATCCGGATAAAGAAATTGATTTTATGGGTAAAAAACTCAAATTACCTAAAATCAAAATGATTTATAATTGTGGGGCGGATTTGTTAGGGCATGAAGCTGATACAAACGAGCTGATTCGCGCTTTAAGGACCTTAGATTGCGTGATCGTGCATGAGCCTTGGTGGACGCCTACGGCGAAATTCGCTGATATTGTCTTTGCTTCCACTAGCACTATGGAAAGAGATGATATTACTTTTGGAGGGAGTTATTCTAAGAATGTGGTTTATGCCATGCGTAAGGTGGTAGAGCCTGTTTATGAATCCAAAGACGATTATGAGATTTTCAGACAGCTTGCTTTACGCGTTGGGGGCAATGAAACAGAGCAGCGATTCACTGAATCTAAGAGTTACATGGAATGGATTAAGGGTCTTTATGAAAAAAGCGATGGCCCTACTTTGAAATCGTTTGATCAGTTTTGGAGGGATGGCTTTGTGGAGTTTGAAATCCCTGAAAATGCGAGAAAGTTTGTGCGTCATGCGAAATTCAGGCAAGACCCTATTAATAATAAGCTGGATACAGAGAGTGGGAAAATTCAAATTTTTTCTCAAAAGTGCGCGGATTTTAAACTGGCTGATTTTAAAGGGCATCCCACTTGGTTTGAGCCAGCTGAGTGGCTAGGCTCTAAAATGGCTGAGATTTATCCGTTCCATTTAATCTCTCCGCACCCAAAATACCGTGTTAATTCACAGCTTGATAACACTTGGGTTAGGAATGTGTATAAAATTCAAGGCAGAGAGCCTGTAATGATCAACGAACTAGACGCTAATAAATTAGGCATTAGGCATGGTGAAATTGTAGAAGTGTTTAACGCTAGGGGGAGGTTGTTAGCAGGGGCGTTTGTAACTAAGAATATCCGTCAAGGGGTTTTGAGTATCCAAAAAGGGGCATGGTATGACCCAGAAGATGGGAGGGTTAGAAACCCACGATGCAATGCAGGGAGTGTGAATACGCTCACTTCTTTACGCCCCACAAGCAGCATGACACAAGCCATTTCAGCCAATACCGCTTTAGTCAATATCAGAAGACTTAGAAGGTATGAATTAGTCAAACCCTATCATTCTATTTCAACACCAAGCATCATTGGGGCTTAAACGGAGTGAAAATACTAGCATGAGAGTGTTTTTACCCAATAAAGACTTAATAACTAAAGACTTGACAGCTAGCCAGATTAAAGCGTGGGCTAATCCTCAATTTTATATTATAATACTTTCCAATGCGCCATGTAACTTGTGGTTATGCGGCCGATAATAAGTCAAGGATTAAAAGATGAGCGTTTTTCAAACGAGTTTGAAATGTTGCGTGGGGTTGGTTTTATTTATGGGGGTCTTATTAGGGGATTCTAAAGCTTTTAAGGTTAGGGTGGATAAAGGTTTAGCCCCGCCCTTTTTGAATGTGCTTTCATTAGCTTTTAAACAAGACATGAAAAAAGAGATCATTTTTGTGGTTACCAAAAGCAACAAATTGAGTAAAAAAGTGCTTTGTGATTTTGACGCTTTTTTATTGCCTGAGACTCTGATGAGTGGCATGCCTAAAAAAGCGCTATTCCATAAGGAGTTTTTATTCCAATCTAAAGAAAATAAGACGCTCTATGTGTTTTCGCTGATTGATTCTCAATATTGCTCAAAAGGTGGAAATTACAGATACGAACTAGAAAAATTAGAACGCTGGTTTGTGCAAAAAGCGCCTGAGTTGGCTGAAAGCTATAGGGTGAATTACAAAAATCAATACAATAAAACACAGATCCCACAAAAATAAAGAATGAGCGATGATTTTAGTATTAGATTTTGGGAGCCAATACACACAGCTGATTGCTAGAAGATTGAGAGAGAGCGGGATTTATACAGAAATAGTCCCTTTTTTTGAAAGCATAGAAAACATTCAAAAAAAAGCCCCTAAAGGTTTGATTTTGAGTGGGGGGCCAGCGAGCGTGTATGCTAAAGACGCTTACAAGCCTAACGAGAAAATCTTTGATTTGAATTTGCCGATTTTAGGGATTTGCTACGGCATGCAGTATTTGGTGGATTTTTTTGGGGGCGTGGTGGTTGGTGCGAATGAGCAAGAATTTGGTAAGGCTGTTTTAGAAATCGCTCAAAATTCTGTGATTTTTGAAGGCGTGAAGATTAAAAGCCTTGTGTGGATGAGCCACATGGATAAAGTCATAGAATTGCCTAAAGGCTTTACTACCCTTGCAAAAAGCCCTAATTCCCCCCATTGTGCGATTGAAAACGGCAAGATTTTTGGCTTGCAATTCCACCCAGAAGTCGTTCAAAGCGAAGAAGGGGGTAAAATTTTAGAAAATTTTGCCCTTTTAGTTTGCGGCTGTGAAAAAACTTGGGGGATGCAGCATTTCGCTCAAAGAGAAATAGCAAGGTTGAAAGAAAAAATTGCTAACGCTAAGGTTTTGTGTGCGGTGAGTGGGGGCGTGGATTCTACGGTGGTCGCTACGCTATTGCACAGAGCCATTAAGGATAATTTGATCGCTGTTTTTGTGGATCATGGCTTGTTGCGTAAAAATGAAAAAGAAAGGGTGCAAGCGATGTTTAAAGACTTGCAAATCCCTTTAAACACGATAGATGCTAAAGAAATCTTTTTGTCTAAATTAAAGGGCGTGAGCGAGCCTGAATTGAAGCGAAAAATCATCGGCGAAACCTTTATTGAAGTGTTTGAAAAAGAAGCCAAAAAGCACCATTTAAAAGGCAAAATTGAATTTTTAGCCCAAGGCACTTTATACCCTGATGTGATTGAATCCGTGAGCGTTAAAGGGCCTTCAAAGGTGATCAAAACCCACCATAATGTGGGCGGACTGCCTGAATGGATGGATTTTAAACTCATAGAGCCTTTAAGGGAATTGTTTAAAGATGAGGTGCGTTTGTTGGGTAAGGAATTGGGCGTTAGCCAGGATTTTTTAATGCGCCACCCTTTTCCAGGGCCTGGGCTTGCTGTAAGGATTTTAGGCGAGGTTAGTGAGGATAAAATCAAGCACTTGCAAGAAGCGGATGCTATTTTTATAGAGGAGCTTAAAAAGGCGGATTTGTATGATAAGGTTTGGCAAGCCTTTTGCGTGCTGTTGAATGTCAATTCTGTGGGGGTTATGGGGGATAATCGCACTTATGAAAACGCTATTTGCTTAAGGGCGGTGAATGCGAGCGATGGCATGACAGCGAGCTTTTCTTTTTTAGAGCATTCTTTTTTAGAAAAGGTTTCTAACCGCATCACTAATGAAGTGAATGGTATCAATAGGGTGGTGTATGATATTACTTCTAAGCCACCAGGAACGATTGAATGGGAATGATTATCTTAAAAATAGCGCTAAAAGTGGGATTTTTTGGGTAAGATTAGGAATTGATTTTAAATAAAAAGAAAGAAAGGAAGTTAATGAAAAAAGGTAGTTTAGCAATCGTTTTAGGATCGTTGTTAGCAAGTGGGGCGTTTTATACGGCTCTAGCTGATGGAATGCCTGCAAAGCAGCAGCACAATAATATGGGCGAGTCCGTGGATTTGCATTTCCACTATCCTATCAAAGGCAAGCAAGAGCCTAAAAACGGCCATTTAGTTGTCTTAATCGATCCTAAGATAGAGGCTAATAAAGTTATCCCTGAAAATTATCAAAAAGAGTTTGAGAAATCTTTAGTCCTCCAATTGAGTAATGTTTTAGAAAGGAAGGGTTATAGCGTTTCGCAATTTAAAGACGTTAGCGAAATCTCTCAAGACATCAAAGAAAAAGCGTTGCTCGTTTTACGCATGGATGGGAATGTGGCTATCTTAGAAGATATTGTGGAAGAAAACGATGCGGCGAATGAAGAAAAGGTGATAGACATGTCTTCGGGGTATTTGAATTTGAATTTTGTTGAGCCAAAAAGTGAAGATATTATCCATAGTTTTGGTATTGATGTTTCAAAGATTAAGGCTGTGATTGAAAGAGTGGAATTACGGCGCACCAATTCTGGAGGTTTTGTCCCCAAAACTTTTGTGTATAAGATTAAAGAAACCGATCATGATCAAGCCATTAAAAAAATCATGAATCAAGCCTATCATAAAGTGATGGTGCATATTACCAAAGAGTTAAGCAAAAAACACATGGAACATTATGAAAAAGTTTCTAGCGAAATGAAAAAACGAAAGTAGTTTTTAAGAAACAAAAAGCTTAAAAATCATTTAGAGCTGTTTTTAAAAAGTAGCTTTTTAAAAGGGTGGGGGAGTTGGAATTAATACAATTTTTGAGTGCCACTTTTGATTTTAGTGGCATTTTTGAAAAATTACGCTCAAAAATCAAAAAATTCAGTTATAATAACGCTTCATGTGAAAATTTCGGGGCGTAGCGCAGTCTGGTTAGCGCACTTGGTTTGGGACCAAGGGGTCGAAGGTTCGAATCCTTTCGCCCCGACCACTTTTTTGCATAATTTATTGTTCTGTTTAAAATTCTTTGGTAGAATATCGCTTCCTTTCATTGAATGGTGGGAGTAGCTCAGTCGGTTAGAGCATCAGATTGTGGTCCTGAGGGTCGTGGGTTCGATTCCCATCTTCCACCCCATCTCATTAAATAAGCGTTTTACCAAGTTTTATGTTAGTCATTCCTTTATTTGAATTGTAAGCGTTCGTAGCTCAATTGGATAGAGCACCAGACTTCGGATCTGGGGGTTAGGGGTTCGACTCCCTTCGGGCGTACCACCTAACATTAATACCATTCAATGCGCTTGTAGCTCAGCTGGATAGAGCAACAGCCTTCTAAGCCGTAG
>ASYU01000260.1:0-9681 GCA_000448465.1 Helicobacter pylori PZ5056
GATGGCTAAAGGGAGCGATGTGAGCGTGCAAGCAGCGGATATTGTGAGCTTTAATAACGACATCAAATCGGTTTATAGCGCGATCCGATTGAGCCAGGCGACCATTAAAAATATCAAAGAAAATTTGTTTTGGGCTTTTTGTTATAATAGCGTGTTTATCCCTTTAGCTTGTGGGGTTCTTTATAAGGCTAATATCATGTTAAGCCCGGCGATTGCGGGTTTAGCGATGAGCTTAAGCTCTGTGAGTGTGGTCTTAAACTCCCAAAGGCTAAGGAATTTTAAAATTAAGGATCATTGAATGAAAGTTACTTTTCAAGTGCCAAGCATTACTTGTAACCATTGCGTGGATAAAATTGAAAAATTTGTGGGCGAAATTGAAGGCGTGAGCTTTATTGATGCGAGCGTGGAAAAAAAGAGCGTGGTTGTAGAATTTGACGCTCCAGCGACACAGGATTTGATTAAAGAAGCCTTACTAGATGCGGGGCAAGAAGTGGTGTGATATAGAAGTGGTGTGATATAGAAGTGGTGTGATATAGAGTTAGCGGATTAATGTTGAAAGTGGTTTAGTATAAAAATAAGCCAAATACCGCAACATGCAAAAGGGTTGTTGTCTTTTAACGCTTGGGTTTGTTTGGGTGTTTTTGCAACCGCTAGAAAAGGGGAGGAGTTTTAGGTAATAACACTCGTAATCTAAAATCAAAAAGAAGCTATCAAATACAAAGGATAAGCATGGGTATCAAAGAAAAAGAAATTGAGCTTGAAACCTTAAAACGAGAAATAGCACAAGCGGAAGCGAGTTTGGAGCAGGATTTCATTAAGTGCATGGTGGATAAGACCAACGAGAAAGTGGAAGATCTGTTTTTTGGGAATAAGCCCGAGTTTTACCGGTTTGTTTTCACGAAGCAAAACAATTATTTGAGAGAAAAGCTAACGGACAAAGTGGGCAGAGCGATGGATTTGAGCGATGAAATCCAAAAAGATAAAACAGAAAACGAATCTTTAGAAAATGGTGCGAAATTCAAAAAGAGGTTTGTGTTTGAATTGCAAAATAATTTAATATTTTTGAGAACAACAAGGAATACCTATAGCGCTAAAACCGAGCATGAAAATTTTCAAGAAAGATTGTTAGCGACTAAAGACACTTTTAGATTGATCAAAGCAAATGATTTTAAAATTAAAATTTACCCCTATCAAATCATCCTACGCTTAAAAACAAAACACATCATTGTTTTTAAATGGTTGAAAAAAGAAATCAAAAAACACTTTATTAAAAAAGATCTTTTCACCGAGACCCTTTCCATAGAGATAACGGATAAAAAAGGGCGAAAATACGCCTTAATCGCAAACTATAAACATGCTATTATTGAGCTAATGCTTGATGATAAGACCTACACCACCACCCTCTACTATCAAAAACCGCTTTTTGACCTGATTAAAAATTCTAATTTTAATTTGACAATCAAAGACAACACACTAGAAATAAATCAAGCTAAAAACGCCTATTCGTTTAAAGCGAAAAATACCAAAACCCTTGAATATTAAAAGGCAATGGATTTACCATTCCTACACAAATTTCACTAAGATCATCCCGCTAAACGCATTGTTTTTGTAAAATTCTATGCGATAGATCCTTTCTTGCTTGTCCAGTGAAAAGCGTTTTTGAAAATCTTTAAATTTAATCGTATAGCCCGTTTCATTAGGCTTACTTTCATTAGAAACGCTAAAACCAATCACATTCGCGCGGATATTGTCCATAGCATGGATATAAAAACTCTCTTTCACTTCAATCACGCTCCCTATCTTAACCATTTGATCCTTATTGTCAATTTGCATTTTCACTTCTTCTAAAGAATGATCAAACTCTATGTAAAAGGGCGATAATCGTGTCATGAGCTTGTTGCCGTATTTTAAAAACACTTCTTGCTTGTTTTTGACTAGCCCTACAATGTAAGCGTTGCTCTCTATGGGGATTTGTGGGATTTTAGTGTTGCTAGGTAAAGGGAAATGATTGAGTTTAGGGCGTAAGTTAAAAAGGGGCATTTTAGGCAGAGAGCCGATTCTTGCCCATAAGCTTTTATCGTTGATTAAGGCATGCACGCTGTTAGGGTTAAGCTCAAAATCGCGCTTAAAAGGGATATTGAGCTGATTGAGTAAGCCCTCAATGGCTTGCAAATGGTAAAACACCCTTGATTCTAGTGGGAGTTCTTTGCTGGCTTCATTGGCAAAAGCGCTCTTTTTTTGATTGATCGCATAAAAAGTTAGGGCTTTTTGCATTTCTGTATCGCCTTGAGCGGTGCGCGTGTTTTTTAAATGGTATTTTTCAATGGGGTGCAATAAATGGGCGTTAATATTCTCAATCGTATTGTTAGCAAAAGCAAGCAAATTAGGGAATTTCGCCCCCTTAACCTCATCTTGATCAATGATAAAGCAATTCCCCCAGCGTTTAGGATTGAGCATCGCATCAATATAAACAGGGCGATAATACCCACCGCCATCATGCAAATGCAAGACAGCATCCACGCTAGGCTTTGCAATCAAGGATTTGATTTCTTGGATAGTGGGGTATTCAGGGTCATTCTTGTCTAAAGCGGCGAATTTGCGGTTCATATCCCCATACAAGCCCCTATGATTTCTTAACATGGAAGGCTTATTCAATACCGGAACCACTTCCACCAAGCCTTTTAAAACGCTATAGTGCATTAAAAACAGATTAGTCGCATTAAACCCTCCAGGCTCATCGCCTTGAATCCCTGCTAAAAGCAACAAATGGGGGGCTTTGTCTCTATCCTCTACATTTGTAGGGGCTTTTTCTATCGTTTCTATCGCATGCAAAAACACCCAAGAATACAAGCCCCACACTAAAAGCCATATTTTTTTCATCCAATCTCTCTACTCTTTGAAACTAAAAGATCGCTAATTATACCTAAAAACCTTTTTAAGGGTGTTTTTTAAAGTTTCTATGAAAAAGGAACGAAAAATGCTTGTGAATGATCAATTCTATTTAAAAGGTTTTTTATGGATATTTTAAAAACTCTTCAAAAGCATTTGGGCGGTGTTGAAACAAGCGATTTCAAAACCAATGCGATAGAAAAATCCCAACAAATCGCTAAATTCAGTAGAGACATGAAAAATATAAACGAGAGCGTTGGGGCGTTACAAGTCTTGCAGATCGCTTGTAAAAAACTCCTGAATAAGAGCATGGGTTTGGAAAATAAAGACGCTTTGCAAGCTTCTATCATCAAACAAGAATTGCGAGAAATTGTAGAAAATTGCCAGTTTTTAGCCTCCCCTTTGTTTGACACCCAGCTCAACATTGCCATTAACGATGAAGTTTTTTCCATGATTGTGGATAATCCTTTGGATTTATTGGAAAATGTAAGCGGGTTTCAAGCTTATTTGGAAGAAAAATTAAACGAAATTAAGGAATTATTAGGTTATTTGAGCGAAAGCCTTTCAAACCCTAAAGCTTTCATGCCAAAACAAAGTTTTTCAAATAAAAGCCTTAAAGATTTGTTGAGCGATGATTTGAGGGCTTAAAATCTTAACCCTCTAGTTTAGAAAATTTGATTTTCCATAAAAAGAATGAGCCTAAAAACGCTATCACGAATAAGCCCACCAAGTAATAGCCCAAGTCTGTAAATTCCAGGCTTTGTAGGGCGCTTAAAAGGCGGTTTTCAAATTTTAAATGGAGTTTCTCGCTAACGACTTGAAAAAGCTCAATCAACCCAATAAAAAGCGCGATAAACACGCTCAAGGCGGTGATGGAGATGTTGTAATAGATTTTCCTTAAAGGGGTTTTGAACGCCCAATCATACGCCTTGAGCATGAACGCCCCATCTAAAGTGTCAAACAAACTCATGCCAGCGGCAAAAAGAATGGGTAAAGAGAGCATGCCCACCACACTCACTTTAATCGCGCTACTAGAGAGAGCCAAAAGCGCGATTTCACTAGCGGTATCAAAGCCTAGCCCAAAAAGAAAACCCACAGGATAAATATGCCACGACTTGGAAACGAAATTAAATAAGGGCTTAAAAAAGCGGTTGAGTAAGCCCCTACTCGTTAAAAGCCGTTCGATCTCTTCGTTTTGTTGCTGGCTCAAGCTTTCATTAGAATGCGATTTTTTGAAGATTTTTAATAGATCTATTAAAATAATCGCATTCAATAGCCCTATAATGAGCAAGAAAAGCCCAGAAACTAAAGTCCCCACTACCCCCCCTATTTCTTCTAGCATCGGCGTATGCTCTTTAGCCCAAGCGATCGCAAACGCGCTGATGATGGTCATTAAAATCACCACGCTTGAATGCCCCATAGAAAAGTAAAACCCCACGCCATAGGCGTTTTTGCCTTGTTGGGTGAGCTTTCTAATAGTGTTGTCTATGCAAGCGATGTGATCGGCATCAAACGCATGCTTTGCCCCTAGCATGTAAGCCATAGACGCCGCCGCATAAAACGAAGCGTTATTAGCCATAAAGAGCAACGCCAAACCCAATGCATGCAAGAACACAATCGCTAAAAAATAGGGAAACCACAATTTCACCGTGCACCTTTTGTAAAAATAGTATTTTTTAAATAATTGTAATATATTTTGTTAAATTAGAAAATCTTAAGTTTTGTTTTTTGTTTATTTTCTGCAAATTGCCCTAGAAAATTTTTAAGGGGAATGAGAGATTTTGAGTTAAAATCAATCACTTCTTTTAGTTTTTCATATTCTTCTTTGTGTTTTTCCTTTATTTTACCTTTACTATCAAAAACATCTATATTGGTCTTGGTCAAATTCTCTAATCCAAGTGCTTCTAAATAAGCATGCCACTTATTTTTTCTTATCCTTTTAATCGGTTTATAATATTCTTTACTTTTAATGCATTCTAAGTATCCTTCAAAACATTTAAGAAAATCATCGTGTTTAGCAATTTCTAATAATAGGGTTTCTAAATCGCCATCATCTTGATTGTTAGGGAATAAAAAGATTTGTTCTTTGGGAAAATCAGTCCCTTTTTCTTTGAATTTTTCACGAATATGCTTAAGCTTGTTATCAAAACCTGCATCGCTTTCTTGGTTCTCTTTTTTTATGTCTGCATCAAAAATAACGCACACTTGTCTATATTCTTGGTTTTTATTCTTTAAAATATTCTCGATTCTTTTACAAAATTCATCTGAGAATAATTTATCTTTACCTTCTACATGGATTATATCAAAATGAGCTTGATATTCCCAAACATCAAGACACCAACTTAGAAAATTTTTATCACTTTCTCCTTCTGTATAAATGAGTGTCTTTTTACTCATAATTATTTTCTTTAAACCTTTCTTTACCTCCAAAAAGATTGACACGATTCTTGAAATAAAGAGATAAATTTTCTCCATAATAAGGCTCTGCAACGATTGAACCATTGTATTGTTCTAAGCAAAACAACTTAGTTTGATGCACAAAATCCTTTTCTCTGATAACTTGATCTAGAATTTCTATAAATTCTTGGTTGTGGGTAGTCATAAACACTTGCAAATTACCATCTTTGTTGTCGTTGATAAAATCAATAACACACCTTAATAATAATTTCATGCGAGAAAAGTGTAAGCCATTCTCCACTTCATCAATATAAATCGTTTTTGCGTTATCAGCCATAAAAGCACTTACAATATACAAATACTTAATCAAACCATCACCAAATACAGATAGTGGGACTTTTTCTTTGATATTTTTCACTTTTAATTTGAGTTGGTTATTGGTATTAAAGCTAATAGATTGGATATTGTTATCAAATTGATTAAGATGTTTATTTAACTCCTCTTCTAATTGGTTGTTACTGCAAATTTTACTCACCGCTTGAATCATATGAGCTTGCCTGTAAGCAACATCGCTAGGTATTATGGTAGCACTTTCAAAGGGTAAAAGTTTTTGCAATTGATTAGGATCAAAATTCTTAAATTGCCTATTGTAGCCTGACTGATTAGGAATTGGTGGGAAATTATAAGCTTTAGCAATATTTAAATGATCGTTATAGATTTCTTCATTATTTTTTTTAAGAGTGAAATTGAGCTGAGAGGGCATTTGAGTTTGTTCTGCTGTGGGTATTATTTGCGACTCTATTACCTTTTGGTTTTCACTGGCTATGAATTTTATTTGCAAATCCAAGGTCTGATTGTTGTCTAAAGTTGTAACAATTTGTATTTCTTTCTCGGTGTCTAAACCATAAAACATTAAGCTTTTTGATTCTGATGTTAAAGGCTCTTTGCGTATATTGTCATAAATTTCTAATACATTAGTGCATGGGTGCATGGATTTACCTACCAAATAATACAATGCTTCTAACAAATTGGATTTGCCCGCATTGTTTTGGCCGGTGATAATATTAAGTTTGGTAAAACCATCAATTTGAGTGTTCTTAAAATTCTTAAAGTTTTTAATGCGAATAGACTGAATCATTGAACCCCTTTATCCAAACAGAAATTGATGTTAAATTTTCATATTATAACGCATGCGATTACGACAAAATTTAATAGGAAAATAAATAAGAAATCATAAAAATAAAAGCATTATATAAATTATCTTGCTTGGATTAGTTTTTCCCACCCAAAAATTTGACCCATTCGTCTCTATCAATCAAAAGCACTTCGTTAGCTTGAGCCAGTTTTTGAGCCGCTTGCGTGAAGTAGCTGTTAGTGATCACGCAGGCTTTTTCGCAAGCGTAGTAAGCTTTAGAAGAGACCACCTCTTGAATGGCTTTGGGCGAAACTTTGTGCGAGTAGCGTTTGGCTTGAACCGCCCATTTGACGCCGTCTTTTTCTATAATCAAATCCGCTCCATAATCGCCGCTTTTTTGAGTGATTGTAACTTCAAAACCCTTTGAAGTGAAAAAGATTTTGGAATATTCTTCAAATTCAAAGCCGTTCATGGCGTCTATTTTTTGCAAAATGCGTTTGAGTTGGCGCTTCTTATACGAAGAGATAACGCCTTGAAAAAGCACTAACATGGAAAAAACGCCAAGAAGCGCGAACAATTTTAAAAGCAAATCATTAGCTGAAGTAGCTAATTTCAATTCTAGAGATTTTTCCAACAAAACATGCCAAGTTAAATAAATCCCTACCGAAAACAAAACAACAAAAATGAAAAATAAAATCTTTTTCATGCCCTAAAGCCATGCCGCATTTTCTATAGCGTTCAAACGCTTTTCTAAACCCTCCATAAGAGAATAGTAAGCCTTATTAAGGGCCTTGATTAAAGCGTTATGATAGGATTTATCTTCTTGGGGAAAAAGAGAGGGGTTATCGCCCAAACGATTAGTGTAATAAACAGGCACGCTGAAAGCGGTGGGGATTAAAAGGGTGTCAAACGGGCAAGCGGTTTGTGGGACACATTCTAAAATCAAGCTCGCTTGAAGGTTTAAAAAACGCATGACAGATTTAGGGTCAGCGTTAGGCTCAATAGTCTTTTTAAGCCTTTCTTTAATGGCTTTTAAATCCTTAGGACTCTCTTCAAAAGAAAAAAAAACATTGCCTGAAACATTGAAAGTGAAAGCGCTTTTATCTTTTAAAAAATAAGCGATTTGCTGGGCGAGTGCTTTTTTAAATTCTTTTTGGTAAAAGGGCGGCACAAAATGGGCGTTAAAAAAGATTTTAGGGGGGGTTAAAGTGGAAGCGGTTTTTAAAGGGCTGTTTTTGGGGTAATCTTTATATTTTAAATGCAGAGTCGTTTTGTTGAAAAACTGACACCCTAGTAAAATAAAAGCGACACCAACGCTTAAAACCCTTAACATTCTACCAAACGCCCATGCTCTAATTTCACATGCTTAGTGGCTAATTTAAGCGTGCTTGGGTTGTGCGAGATGAGAATGATCAAGCGGTTTTGTTTCAATTCTAAAATGCTTTGCTTAACGCTCTCTTCTGTGTGATTGTCTAAAGCCGAAGTGGCTTCATCAAAGATTAAAACTTGAGCGTCTTTATACAAAGCTCTTGCAATGGCGATCCTTTGGCGTTGCCCGCCGCTAAGGTTAGCGCCAAATTCATCTAACACGCTCTCTATCCCATGAGGCATTTTTTCCACAAAATCTAAGGCTTGAGCTTTTTTTAGGCATTCTTTGATTTTCACCTCATCAATTTCTAAACCATACGCCACATTTTCAGCCACGCTCCCGTTAAAAATAAACACCCTTTGAGTGACAACGCTAATCTTTTCCCTTAAGGATTTTTGAGTGATGCTCTCTATTTTTTGATCATTGATGAAAATTTCGCCCCTACTTGGCTCATAAAGGCGTAAGATCAGATTCACTAATGAGCTTTTACCGCTCCCGCTTTCGCCTTTTAAAGCGATGATTTCATTTTGCTGGAATTTCAAACTAATATCGCTTAAAACATAACGCTCTTGATTGTCTAGCGTATAAGCCAGCCATACCTTTTTAAATTCAATGGTGTGTATGGCGTTATCTAGCGTCAATTCCCCATCAACAATAGTCGGCCCTCTTTCTAAAATCTCATGAATCCTATCGCTAGCGACTAAGGCTTCTTGAAAATTAGAAACAATCCTAGTTAAGCGTTTGATCGGCGTATAGAGCATAAAAAGAGCCGTGATGAAAGAAAAAAACGCCCCCACGCTAATATGGCCCCTAATCACTTCATTCCCCCCTAAATAAATCACTAACGCTATCGCAATAGAGCCTAAAAACTCCATTAAAGGCGAAGAAATTTCAGCCACAGCGATGTTTTTGATACCGATTTTAAAAAACGCTTCATTTTCTTTCACAAAAGCCTTATGCTCTAATTTTTCGCCATTAGAAATTTTAATCGCTTCCACATTGTTAAAGACTTCGCTCAAACGAGCGGTGATTTTGGCGTTGCTCTCTTGGTGGGCTTTAGCGAGTTTTTTAACCTTACGAATGATTTTACTGATAGGAATGGCGGCTAGCGGCATGATCACTAGCCCCACTAAGGCTAATTTAGGGCTTTGATAAACCACAACCCCCACTAATCCGACAATCGTTAGCCCTTCTCTTAGGCTTTCTGAAAGGTAATTGGATAAACTCGCTCTAATCAAACCTATATCATTGGTGATCCTTGCGATCAATTCGCCCTTTTTCGTCCTGTTAAAAAAATCCATTTCCATTTTGAGAAGGCTTTCTAACATAGTATTGCGTATTTTTTTGACAATATCAAGCCCAATAAAGTTAGTGAAATAAGTGCCAACATACATGCCCCCACTCTTACCCAAATACGCCAAAATCACTAAAAAAGGTAGGATTTTGAGCATGTGAGTGTCTTTATTGATAAAAATTTCATCTAAAGTGGGCTTGACCAAATAAGTCCCCCAAGCCGTGCTTAAAGCCACCACTAAAGAAGAAAACAAAACCACTATAAAACTTTTATAATGTTCTTTAAGGTATTTAGAATAACGCTTGAAAAAGAGTTTCAAATGCTTAACCTTTGGATTTGATTGAACTCTTATTATAGTGTTTTTATTAGGGGATTTTTAACGCTTTAATAAACAGCTTAAAGCGATTGATTAGAATTTAGCGCTAAGGGTTGTCATCAAATGGCTCCTGTCTGAATAAAGCGCTTTAGAGCCAGGCGTGGGTCTGTAGCTCCCCACCGTAAAGCCTGAATGCGTCATCACGCCCAAATATTCTAATTTCACGCTCGCTGTCAAACTCTTACTGATCTTATAGCCCACATTAACAGCCGCGCTCGCTT
>ASYU01000261.1:0-15035 GCA_000448465.1 Helicobacter pylori PZ5056
CCTGCTCCAACCACCACTGATGAAGAAATACGCCCCTCATTCATGCACACTCCCATAGCCCCTGCGTTAAAATTCACGTAACTAGCCCCGGGCATTTGAGTGTAACCTCCAGTCCCTAAATACGCTCCAAAGCGCGTTTTTGAGCTATCCAATAAGCGGATATTATCAAATTCAGGGATTAATTGCATCAAATAGCGCGGGAATTTATCTATAAAATCAATGCTAGGGAAATGGCCTCGCATTTTTAAAGCCACTTCGTTCATTCTAAGCCATTCTAATTCATAAGGCTTGTTACCGCTCCAAGCCGCATTAGAAAGCTGGTTAAAAATGCCCTCTAAATTCAAACTCCTTAAAGGGGCTTTACCTAAAGAGAGCGCTAAAAGTTTCATATACGCGCTCTCCACGCTCTCGCAAGGCTTATCTTCATACAAGATCACCAAGCGATAAAGAGACTCCCCATTATTATTTTTCAAACGATTTTCTTCTAAAGCCTTTAAAAGCTCTAAAACCACTTGGATGTTTTTATGAGCCATTTTATTAGAATAGGCTTCATTCAAAAAGGGCGTATAAAAATCCAACGCTTTTAACACAAAACTTTCATCAATCTCAACGACGCGCTCGCTCGCGCTTTCTTTTAGGATTTTGTCTTTAGAAAGCGAATTACAAAACACCGCATAAGAGCCTAGATTTTCATCTTTCCAGTTCAAAACGGGGTAAGTGGTGCATAAAATCTTTTTGGAAATAGGGGCAATATCCACTCTGGCAATGCCAAAACCTAAAGGCTCTTTATAGCTATTAGATTGCTGGTAGTTGCTCACAAAATTTTTAAACTTATTGATCATGCCTAATCCTTTAAACTTTTTTCTCTTTCTTTGGCTAAATTTTCCACTTCTATGACAAAGGTTTCAAACAAATCCTTTTCAGCCAATTTGTGAATGACTTTACCCTCTTTAATGATCAAACCGCTGCGATTCCCAAAAGCGATCGCCATGTCTGCATGCTTGGCTTCGCCTAAAGCGTTCACCACGCAACCCATCACGCTAATGTCTAAAGGGGTTTTAATGTGGCTTAGGCGTTTTTCTACCTTGCTCGCCATATCCACTAAATTGGCTTCAATGCGCCCGCAAGTGGGGCAAGAAATCCAATTAATCCCTTCTTTCAAACGCCCGCTATGGCGTAAAATCGCTCTGGCCACTTTGATTTCATTTTCTAATTCCCCTGTGATGGATACGCGCATCGTATCCCCAATGCCCTCCATTAAAAGCCCCCCTAAAGCCATAGCGGATTTGATACTGGAGCTAAAAAGATTCCCCGCCTCAGTAACCCCCAAATGGAAAGGATAGATCACAAGAGGGCGTAGCATTCTATAAGCTTCTATGGTGCGAATCACATCGCTCGCTTTTAAAGAAATCTTAAAATCAGTAAAATCCAAATCTTCTAAAAGTTTGGCGTTATACAAAGCGCTTTCTACCATGCCTTTTGGAGTCGGCCCGTATTTTTGATCAAACTGCTTTTCTAAACTCCCGGCATTCACGCCAATTCTTATAGGAATATTTTTTTCTTTACAAGCATCAACCACCGCTTTAATTTTGTCTTTAGAGCCGATGTTTCCGGGGTTAATCCTAATTGCATCCACGCTTTGAGCGGCAATGAGAGCGAATTTATAATGGAAATGAATATCAGCGATTAAAGGCAAAGGAGACACTTTTTTCAATTCTTTTAAGGCTAGGGCGTCCTTTTCGTTACTCACCGCCACCCTCACCAAATCAGCCCCGGCGAGTTTGAGTCGGTCAATTTGATTTTTAGTGCTTTCAATATCAGCGGTTTTGCTAAAGGTCATGCTTTGCGTGCTTATGGGAGCATCACCCCCTATGGCGACGCCACCGATAAAAATTTGCTTGGTCTTAACTCTATTTTCTAGCATCGAACCTCTTCATCAGTTAAATTCTTATGTGCTATTATACTCTTTTATGTGCTCTCTTTTATGCTCTCTTTGGCTCTTTTTTAGCGCTTTCAATGATAAACGCTTAAATTTTAGATAAGATTAACCATTCCATTTTAAATTAAAGTAGCCCTATGACCTTTGAGCCTTATCCTTTTGAACGATTAAGAGCCTTGTTTAAAGAGATCACCCCTAAAAAAAAGGGGCTAGATTTAGGCATCGGCGAGCCGCGATTTGAAACGCCTAAATTCATTCAAGACGCTCTCAAAAGCCACACCCATTCGCTCAATATCTACCCTAAAAGCGCGTTTGAAGAGGGTTTGAGGGCGGCTCAAAGGGGTTTTTTTAAACGCCGTTTCAAGGTAGAATTGAAAGAAAACGAATTAGTTTCCACGCTAGGATCTAGGGAAGTGTTGTTCAATTTCCCTAGTTTTGTTTTATTTGATTATCAAAAACCCACTATCGCCTACCCTAACCCCTTTTATCAAATCTATGAAGGATCAGCCCAATTCACTAGAGCTAAAAGCCTTTTAATGCCCTTAACTAAAGAAAATGGTTTCACGCCAGGCTTGAATGAAAAGGAGTTGCAAGAAGTGGATTTAGTGATCTTAAATTCCCCTAACAACCCCACCGGAAGAGCCCTTTCTTTAGAAGAGCTGATTAGTTGGGTCAAACTCGCCTTAAAACATGATTTTATTTTAATTAATGATGAATGTTATAGTGAAATTTATGAAAATACGCCTCCTCCTTCGCTTTTAGAAGCTTGCATGCTGGTTGGTAATGAAGCGTTCAAAAATGTTTTAGTGATCCATTCGCTCTCCAAACGATCTAGCGCTCCAGGCCTAAGGAGTGGTTTTATCGCTGGGGATAGTCGCATTTTAGAAAAATACAAAGCGTTTCGCACTTATTTAGGCTATACGAGCGCTAATGCGATCCAAAAGGCTAGTGAAGCGGCTTGGCTAGATGATGCGCATGCAGAATTTTTCCGTAATATTTATGCGAATAATTTGAAACTAGCGCGAAAAATCTTTAAAGAAACGCTCATTTATCCTTATAGTTTTTATGCGTATCTGCCCGTTAAAAATGGCGAAAATTTTGCCAAAACGCTTTATCAAAACGAAGGCATCACCACCTTACCGGCTTTGTATTTAGGGCGTAATCATATCGGTGCTGACTACGTGCGTTTGGCCCTTGTCTATGACACCCCCCTTTTAGAAAAGCCTTTAGAAATCATAGAAGCTTACCGAGAAAACCATGCTTGAAACCCCAAAAGTTTTACTCAAAAACCTGCAAGATTGCAAAATCCATTTTATCGGTATAGGGGGGATTGGCATTTCAGGCTTAGCCAAATACCTTAAAGCGCAAGGGGCTACAATCAGCGGCTCTGATATTGCCATAAGCCCTAGCGTTAAGTATTTGAAAGCTTTAGGCGTAGAAATTAATATCCCGCATGATCCAAAAGCGATCAACAATCAAGATGTCATTATCCATTCAGCCATTATCAAAGAAGACAATACCGAAATACAAAGGGCTAAGGAATTAGAAATCCCTATTTTGTCTCGTAAAGACGCTTTGTATTCTATCCTTAAAGACAAGCGCGTTTTTAGCGTGTGCGGGGCTCATGGAAAAAGCAGTATCACGGCCATGTTGAGTGCGATTTGCCCATCGTTTGGAGCGATTATTGGGGCGCATTCTAAAGAGTTTGATTCCAATGTGCGAGAGAGCGCGGATATGAGCTTGGTTTTTGAAGCCGATGAGAGCGATTCAAGTTTTTTATTTTCTAACCCTTTTTGCGCGATTGTGCCTAACACAGAGCCAGAACATTTGGAGCATTATGACCACGATTTAGAGCGCTTTTTTTCCGCTTATGAATATTTTTTAGACCATGCTCAAAAAAGAGTGATCTATAAAGAAGATCCTTTTTTAAAAAACTATTCTAAAGACGCTATTACTTTAGAAAAAAAAGACATTTATAATATCCAATACATTTTAAAAGACGGCGAGCCTTACACTTCATTTGAATTGAAAAACTTGGGGGCTTTTTTGGTGTGGGGGTTAGGCGAACATAACGCCACGAATGCGAGTTTAGCGATTTTAAGCGCTTTAGATGAATTGGATTTAGAAGAAATTAGAAATAATTTATTGAATTTTAAAGGCATTAAAAAACGCTTTGATATTTTGCAAAAAAACGATCTCATTCTCATTGATGATTACGCCCACCACCCTACTGAAATCAGCGCCACTTTAAAAAGCGCTAGGATTTATGCGAATTTATTGAACACGCAAGAAAAAATTATTGTGATCTGGCAAGCGCACAAATATTCTCGCTTAATGGATAATTTAGAAGAGTTTAAAAAATGTTTTTTAGAGCATTGCGACAGATTGATCATTTTACCCGTTTATAGCGCGAGTGAAGTCAAAAGAGACATTGATTTGAAAGCCCATTTTAAGCATTATAACCCCACCTTTATAGACAGGGTGCGTAAAAAAGGGGATTTTTTAGAGCTGTTAGTCAATGATAATGTGGTAGAAACGATTGAAAAAGGCTTTGTGATAGGCTTTGGAGCGGGGGATATCACCTATCAATTGAGAGGCGAAATGTAATGGGTGCAGCGGTTGTTTTATTTTTAACGCTGGTTTTATTGTTTTTAGTTTTAAGGGATTTTGGTTTAGCAAGCCCTAAACAAAAACTTGTAGCTTTTTTAATCGTAGGGATTATAGGGGCAAGCATCAGCGTTTATACTTATAAACAAAACCAACAAAACCAACAAGAAATCGCTTTGCAAAGAGCGTTTTTAAGGGGGGAAACCCTGTTGTGTAAAGGCATTAAAGTCAATAACCAAACCTTTAATTTAGTGAGCGGGACTTTAAGCTTTTTAGGCAAAAAACAAACCCCTATGAAAGATGTTCTTGTGGATTTGGATTCTTGTCAGACGCTCCAAAAAGATCCCTTAATACAACCCCCAATGAACCCCAATGAACCCCAATGAATAATAATAATAATACCCCACCCAAACCCCTAGAAGAAAGCCTGGATTTAAAAGAGTTTATCGCTCTTTTTAGAACCTTTTTTGCCAAAGAAAGAGACACTATTGCTTTAGAAAACGATCTCAAACAGGCTTTCACTTATTTAAACGAAGTGGATGCGATCGGTTTGCCTACCCCTAAAAGCGTGAAAGAAAGCGATCTCATTGTTATTAAACTCACCAAATTAGGAACGCTCCATTTAGATGAAATTTTTGAGATTGTCAAACGATTGCGCTACATTGTCGTTTTACAAAACGCTTTTAAAACTTTCACGCATTTAAAATTTCATGAACGCCTTAACGCTATTATTTTACCCCCTTTTTTTAACGATCTGATCGCTTTATTAGATGATGAAGGGCAAATCAAACAAGGGGCGAACGCTACCCTAGACGCTTTGAATGAAAGTTTGAACCGCCTTAAAAAAGAGAGCGCAAAAATCATTCATCATTACGCCCACTCTAAAGAGCTTGCTCCTTATTTAGTGGATACGCAAAGCCACCTTAAGCATGGCTATGAATGCCTTTTATTAAAAAGCGGGTTTTCTAGTGCGATTAAAGGCGTTGTGCTAGAAAGGAGCGCTAATGGCTATTTTTATCTTTTGCCTGAAAGCGCCCAAAAAATCGCCCAAAAAATCGCCCAAATTGGTAATGAAATAGATTGTTGTATCGTTGAAATGTGCCAAACTCTAAGCCGTAGCTTGCAAAAACACCTTTTATTTTTAAAATTCCTTTTCAAAGAATTTGATTTTTTAGACAGCTTGCAAGCCAGGCTCAATTTCGCTAAAGCCTACAATTTAGAATTTGTCATGCCAAGCTTTACGCAAAAAAAAATGATTTTAGAAAACTTTTCGCACCCCATTTTAAAAGAGCCAAAGCCCCTAAATTTGAAGTTTGAAAAATCCATGCTCGCTGTTACCGGCGTGAATGCGGGCGGGAAAACCATGCTCTTAAAATCGCTTTTAAGCACAGCTTTTTTGAGCAAGCACCTCATTCCTATGAAAATCAACGCCCATCATTCTACTATCCCCTATTTTAAAGAAATCCACGCCATTATCAACGACCCCCAAAACAGCGCGAACAATATCTCTACTTTTGCAGGCAGAATGAAGCAATTTAGCGCTCTTTTATCCAAAGAAAACATGCTTTTAGGCGTTGATGAAATTGAGCTAGGGACTGACGCTGATGAAGCGAGTAGTTTGTATAAAACCCTGTTAGAAAAATTGCTCAAACAAAACAACCAAATCGTTATCACCACGCACCACAAACGCTTGAGCGTGTTAATGGCAGAAAATAAGGAAGTGGAATTACTGGCCGCTCTTTATGACGAGGAAAAAGAACGGCCCACTTACACTTTTTTAAAAGGGGTTATTGGCAAAAGCTATGCGTTTGAAACCGCTTTGCGCTATGGCGTACCGCATTTTTTGATTGAAAAAGCGAAAGCCTTCTATGGCGAAGATAAGGAAAAATTGAACGTTTTGATTGAAAATTCCAGCGCGCTAGAAAGGGAACTGAAACAAAAAAATGAAAGCTTAGAGAACGCTTTAAAAGAGCAAGAAGATTTAAAAAACGCATGGCTTTTAGAAATGGAAAAACAAAAAGAAATCTTTCACCATAAAAAATTGGAATTGGAAAAGTCCTACCAACAAGCCCTAAACATCTTAAAAAGCGAAGTCGCTTCAAAAGATACCAGCTCCATGCATAAAGAAATCCATAAGGCGAGCGAGATTTTAAACAAGCATAAAACAGACCAAGAAATCCCACAAACAATAACAAGCTTTCAAATTAACGAAAAAGCGCGTTATAAAAATGAAAGCGTGCTGATCATACAAATTTTAGACAAGGGCTATTATTTGGTAGAAACCGAGCTTGGCATGCGTTTAAAAGCGCATGGGAGTTGGTTGAAAAAAATCCAAAAACCCCCTAAAAACAAATTCAAACCCCCTAAAACAACCATTCCTAAACCTAAAGAAGCGAGCTTGCGCCTTGATTTAAGGGGGCAACGCAGCGAAGAAGCTTTAGATTTACTAGACGCTTTTTTAAACGACGCGCTTTTAGGGGGCTTTGAAGAAGTGCTTATTTGTCACGGCAAGGGGAGCGGGATTTTAGAAAAGTTTGTGAAAGAATTTTTAAAAAACCACCCCAAAGTGGTGAGCTTTAGCGACGCTCCCATTAATTTAGGCGGCAGTGGGGTTAAAATCGTTAAATTGTAGTTTTTGGCACTTTTTATGGGGAATACAAAAATCCGCTTTAAACTACCCTATTTTACACCAACGCCCAATGAGAACAAAGCCTTTTAAAAGAGCGTTAAAAAGGGTTTTTATCGCTTAATTGAGCCAAAACCCTTAAATCTTTAGCCTTGATAGGCTTTTATGGCTTTCTCTAAAACCTTAATCGCGCTCTCTTTGTTTTCAAACCCCTTGACTTTCACCCATTTATTAGGCTCTAAATCCTTGTAAGTTTCAAAAAAATGCTTGATTTTATCCAAAGTGTGTTTGGATAAATCATCAATATCTTTGACATAGGAATGCGTGGGATCAATCTTATCTATGGGCAGAGCGAGTAATTTTTCATCCATTCCGCTTTCATCTTCCATGTTCAACACCCCAACCAAGCGCGCTTTCACCACGCTCCCAGCTTGAAAAGCCACATCGCTTAAAACAAGTGCATCTACAGGGTCGCCATCAGATCCTAAAGTGTTAGGCACAAAGCCATAATTTGCGGGGTAATTTTGCGCCCCATAAAGCACCCTATCCACCATTAAAGCCCCGCTTTCTTTATCCAATTCATACTTGATATTAGAATGCTTGGATATTTCAATCACCACGCACAAAGAATCAGCGTCATGGCTCACTTCTAATTGGTCTAAATTCATTGCAATCTCCTTTGAAATAAAAAGACTTATTCTAACATAAAGCCCGCTCTTTTTAAACCTCTTTAGGGGTTTTTAAAGGAGCGTATTGTTTGCTGTATTTGTGAAAGGCTTTTAAGCACTTTCTGGCGTTAAATTTATGATAAAAAAGATTATCAAAATAAGATTTTCTAGGGGGCTTTAATGAAATGTCAGGCTTTTTTGCATTTTGAATGGTGCTATTGAAAGCATGCTTGTTTAAAGAAATAGGGCAAGGCAAATAAGTAAAATTAGCCACATCATGGTAAGTGGGGTTGTTTATGAACATATCCACCGGCTCTATGATTTTAAAACGCTCCGTGGCTTCTATAAAAGTTTTAGCGCCTTTTGGCGTGAGATAATAGCCTGCCGTAGTGGCCACATACACGCTGGTGAGGTAAAAATGCTCTAAAAATAGCGCTTCTTTTTCATTATCAGCACGCCTTTCCCAAAAGGTCTCTTTGATGTTTGTTTCTTTTGCCAATAAGGATTCGTATTTTCCCATGAGTTCGTCGTATTTTTCCGCAATATTCTTATTGAGATCATCGTATTTTGTGGTGAGTTCATCGTATTTTGTGGTGAGTTCATCGTATTTTCCTGTGAGTTCATCGTATTTTGCCACGACATTCTTATACACTTCTGTCCGAGCTAAAACACTTCCAATAAAGCGGTTGAGTTTTCTTTTAATTTTTTTAAAAACCACTGGATTAAAAGAGGTTTTTTGGGGCGCTATTTTGCAAGGCTCAGATAATTCTTTAGGGTTTTGTTGTGTTTCAATAATACAATCTTGTTGCGCATCTTGTGCGGGATTGGGGGGGGGGGGGGTAACTTCATAATTTTCAATAGGCGTTTTTTCAATAGACGCTTCAGCCTCTTCAGCCTCTGTATAGATAGGGAGAGCGTGCAAATTGGTTTTATGGCCTCCCCAATAATGCCCATAGAGTCTCACAAAATCAAAAGGGCTTTTCAAGCAATCTTCTAGGGCTTGCATGAAATTAGACTCTAACGCTACATCATCTTCTAAAATAACGACCGGTTGGTTTGTTTTGACGCATTCTTTCCATAAAAGATAATGGCTTAAATAGCATCCAAATTCTTGGGGCAATAATTCTTGATAACAATAATCAGAATGGAACCAATCGGATTTTAACAAACTTGAAGAATCATAAAGCTCTTGAATAAATTTTTCAAAATCTTCGTGTTTAGGGCTAATAGCGTCAAAGATTTGGAAAACACAACGGCCTTTAAATTTTTCATTGGATTCTAAAACGAGTTTTTCAGTATCCAAACGCCTTTGACTTTCTTTTAAAGAAATGATATAGACACCAATCACAGCTCATTCTCTTTGGAACGCATTTTAATTCGCAAAAGACAAAATATATTTTTGCATTTCATTCACGATTTCTTCAATGCTTCTTTCACCATTGATCGCTTTATACACCTTCTTATTCTTGTAGAAGTTTTGGATTTCAGCTAAGGGATCTAAAAACACCCGCATGCGGTTATGAAACACCCTTTCATTATCATCAGCCCCCCTAGAGCGCCCTAAAACCCTTTCTTTAGCGGTGTTTTCACTCACTTCTACTTCAATCACGCTTTTTAAGATCACTTCGTTTTGAGCGTTCAATTCCTTATCCAAAGCCTGCATTTGTTCCACGCTCCTAGGATAGCCATCAATTAAAATGATCCCTTTGCTAGAACTTTTAATCGCTGAAAGGATCGTTTCTACCACAATTTCTAAAGGCACTAATTCGCCTTGAGAAGTGAATTTCTCAATCAATAAGCCTCGCTCGGTCTTTTTAGCGCTCTCAGCCCTTAATAAATCCCCGGTAGAAAAATGAGCGATTTTTTCGCTGTTATTCTTAGCGATAAGCTCTGCATCGGTGGTTTTACCACTCCCTGGGGCTCCAATAATCAAAAATAGTTGTTTCATATCTTATCCTTTCAAATTATTTTCTTAAGCGAATGTGTAATTCTCTTAGTTGCTCTTCATTAATGGGGCTAGGAGCGTCAGTCAATAAACATGAAGCTTTTTGCGTTTTAGGGAAAGCGATCACATCTCTAATGCTGTTAGATTTAGTCATTAGCATGATCAAGCGATCAAAGCCTATCGCAAAGCCCCCATGAGGAGGAGCGCCAAATTTTAGCGCTTCTAGCAAAAAGCCAAATTTCTTTTGCGCTTCTTCTTCATGGATATTGATTTTTTCAAAGACTTTTTTTTGCATTTCTTCTTTATGAATCCTAATGCTCCCCCCACCAAGCTCCACGCCATTAAGCACCACATCATACGCATGTGCTTCAATTTCTTCTATATCTTCGCATTCTATATTTTTAGGCATCGTAAAGGGGTGGTGCGCGGCATGATAGCCGTTTTCGGTTTTTTCAAACATGGGGAAATTGACCACCCATAAGAAATTCAAAGCATCTTTATCAATCAAATCAAGCGTTTCAGCCACCTTCAAGCGCAAACGCCCCATGTAATCTAACACGATTTTTTTATCCCCAGCTCCAAAAAAGACAATATCCCCAGTTTTTGCACCAGTTTTTTCTAAAATATTCTTAAGCCCCTTTTCGCTCAAAAATTTAACTAAAGGCCCTTTAATCCCATCTTCTTTAATCTGCAAATACGCTAAGCCTTTAGCCCCAAATTGGCGCACAAATTCTTCTAATTCTTTTAAAACGCTGCGGCTAAAAATGATATCAGCCCCCTTAACATTCAAAGCTTTAATGCGTTTATCTTTAGAATCTTGCGCGATATTAGAAAAAATAGCGTTTGAGCTGTCCATAAAGCAATCCCCCACTTCTATTAAAGGCAATTCAAAGCGTAAATCCGGCTTATCGCTCCCGTAATTTTCCATCGCTTCCTTATAAGGCATGCGTTTAAAAGGTTTAGAAATAGTATGCCCAATCGCTTTAAAAATCTCTTGCAACAAATCTTCCACCACGCCCATCACATCATCTTCATCGCAAAAACTCATTTCCGCATCAATTTGCGTGAATTCTGGCTGCCTGTCCGCTCTCAAATCTTCATCTCTAAAACAACGAGCGATTTGAAAATACCTATCCATTCCCCCCACCATTAAAAGCTGTTTGAATAATTGCGGGCTTTGAGGGAGCGCAAAAAATTCGCCCTCATGCACCCTGCTTGGCACTAAATAATCCCTAGCTCCCTCAGGCGTAGTTTTAGACAGAATGGGGGTTTCAATCTCTAAAAAGCCCTTTTGGGCTAGAGTGTTACGAGTGATTAAAGCCACTTCACTGCGCAATTTAAAGATTTCATAAGCATTCAAAGAGCGTAAATCCAAATAGCGGTATTTCAAGCGCAAATCTTCATTCACATTTTTATTGCCAATTTCAATCGGTGGGGTAGCGCTTTTATTTTCAATGACTAATTCTTCTAAAACGATTTCAATTTTACCCGTTTTTAGTTTAGGGTTTTCTAACCCAGTGCCTCTCAAACGCGCTTTTCCTTTAGCCACTAGCACAAATTCACTCCTGACTTCTAAAGCCTTTTCATAAGCCTTAGAGCTAGGATCACAGACTAATTGCACTAAACCGCTCTTATCCCTTAAATCAATAAAAACCACGCCTCCATGGTCTCTATAAGTGTTACACCACCCGGCCACTTTGATGGTTTTACCCACATCTTTTTCACTAATTTCTGTGCAAAAATGACTTCGCATGTTTTATCCCTTTAAATTAAAACAAAAATTAAATTTATGAAAGCGTTTTTTTAAGCATTTCATGGATTTCAAGAATGTTAGATTTTACCACAAAACCATCCGCTTCTAAAGATTGGGCTAATTGGCGGTTAGAATCGCTGCTCATGGACGAATTGATAATCACAGGAAGATGCTCAGTCCTGTGATCAGCTTTAATGGTTTTTAACACTTCAAACCCTGAAACGTTAGGCATTTCTAAATCCGTAATGACCACGCCGACTTGTTGGTAATGTTCTTTTTCATACAAATAATCCAACAATTCCCTCCCGTTTGGAAAGGCTAAATAACGCAATTCTAAAGTTTGAACGATCTTTTCTAGGGTTTTAAGAGCGCTTAAGGAATCTTCAGCGATTAAAATGAGTTTTTGGCTTTGAATGGCTTCTATGCAACGCAAAGTCAAATCGTCTAAATCTTTCAAGCTAGGGAAAACATCGCTAATCATTTTTTCCACATCTAAGATCTGCACCACTCGTTCTTCATCAAAACGAGTGATAGCGCTAAGCTTACCCTCTTCATTAATGCCTTGTTTGTCCCCGGCGTTAATCTCAGTCCAATTTTTATGAATGATCCTTTCAATTTTTAAAACCTTTAGAGCGATGGAATGGTTAGAAAAATGGCACACGATCACTAAATTATGGTTATCTTTAACGCTGCATTCTTTTAGATCACGGCTCGGATCATTGGTGTTATAATGCAACCACCTTTTCACATCCACTAAAGGGATAGACTCGCCCCTAACGCTAATAAACCCGAGCATCACGCCATCGCTCCCCCCAAGAATCTCTGTAATCTCCCCGTCATAATGGATAATTTCTCGGATCTTAAAAATATTCATGCCATAAAGTTGGGTGTCTTTTTCTGCATCTAATCTAAAGCACAGAAATTGCGCTTCGTTGTTTAAGTGCAACGAAGTCGTTTTGTCAATGTCTCTTACCACCTATTTTCCCCTAAAGCCCTATCAAAGATTAAATGTTATAATACTACCCTAATTTAGTTTAAAAGGTTTTTAATGATAAAAAGCCAAGAAGAATATTTAGAAAGAATTGAATATTTAAACACCCTATCGCACCATTATTACAACCTTGATGAACCCATCGTAAGCGATGCGGTCTATGATGAACTTTACCAAGAATTAAAAGCTTATGAAGAAGAAAACCCTAATCGCATTCAGGCTAACTCCCCTACCCAAAAAGTGGGGGCTACTGCCACCAATTCGTTCAATAAAAACCCCCATTTAATGCGGATGTGGAGCTTAGATGATGTGTTCAATCAAAGCGAATTGCAAGCGTGGTTGCAACGCATTTTAAAAGCCTATCCTAGCGCTTCGTTCGTGTGCTCGCCCAAACTTGATGGGGTTTCGCTCAATCTTTTGTATCAACATGGCAAGCTAGTGAGTGCAACCACTAGGGGCAATGGCTTAGAAGGAGAGCTTGTTACTAACAACGCTAAACACATCGCTAATATCCCCCATTTTATCGCTTATGATGGAGAAATAGAAATCAGGGGCGAAGTGATCATTTCTAAAGAGGATTTTGACGCCTTAAACAAAGAGCGCCTAAACGCTAACGAACCTCTATTCGCTAACCCTAGAAACGCCGCATCAGGGAGTTTGAGGCAACTTGATAGCAAAATCACTAAAAAGCGTAAATTGCAATTCATTCCTTGGGGCGTGGGCAAGCATTCTTTAAATTTTTTAAGCTTTAAGGAGTGTTTGGATTTTATCGTCTCGTTGGGTTTTAGCACTATTCAATACTTAAGCCTAAACAAAAACCACCAAGAAATAGAAGAAAATTATCACACCCTGATTAAAGAAAGGGAGGGCTTTTTTGCCCTTTTAGACGGCATGGTGATCGTTGTGGATGAATTGGGTATTCAAAAGGAGCTAGGCTACACGCAAAAATCCCCCAAATTCGCTTGCGCTTATAAATTCCCGGCTCTAGAAAAACACACCAAAATTGTAGGAGTCATTAACCAAGTGGGGCGTAGCGGGGCGATAACCCCAGTCGCTCTTTTAGAGCCTGTAGAAATCGCTGGAGCTATGATTAATAGAGCGACCTTGCACAATTATTCTGAAATTGAAAAAAAGAATATCATGCTCAACGATAGGGTTGTAATCATTAGAAGCGGCGACGTGATCCCTAAAATCATCAAACCTTTAGAATCTTATAGAGACGGCTCGCAACACAAAATTGAACGCCCCAAAGTTTGCCCTATATGTTCGCATGAGCTTTTATGCGAAGAGATTTTTACTTATTGCCAAAACCTTAATTGCCCGGCAAGGTTGAAAGAAAGCTTGATTCATTTCGCTTCTAAGGACGCTTTAAACATTCAAGGCTTGGGCGATAAAGTCATAGAGCAACTTTTTGAAGAAAAACTCATTGTTAACGCCCTGGATTTGTATGCTTTAAAATTAGAAGATTTAATGCGGCTAGACAAATTTAAAATCAAAAAAGCTCAAAATCTATTAGACGCTATTCAAAAAAGCAAAAACCCTCCTTTATGGCGTTTGATTAACGCTTTAGGGATTGAACATATTGGCAAGGGAGCGAGTAAAACGCTGGCCAGATACGGCTTAAATGTGTTAGAAAAAAGCGAAGCCGAGTTTTTAGAAATGGAAGGCTTTGGGGTGGAAATGGCGCGCTCTTTAGTCAATTTTTATGCGAGCAATCAAGAATTTATCCGATCGTTATTTGAGTTGTTAAACCCTAAAAACAGCGATATGGCTGAAGAAAAGCAAAAAAGCTCTTCTGTTTTCAGCAATAAAACGATTGTTTTAACCGGCACGCTTTCTAAACCACGGCAAGAATACGCTCAAATGTTAGAAAATTTAGGGGCAAAAATTGCTTCAAGCGTGAGCGCTAAAACCGATTTTTTAATCGTTGGAAAAAACGCCGGCTCAAAACTCGCTCTAGCAAAAAAACATGGCGTGAGCGTTTTGAATGAAGAAGAATTGTTAAAGCGCCTTAAGGAATTGGATTAAAATTAAAATCAAATACCTGGTTAAATTCTAAAGAAAAATTCCAATTTTTATTCTTAATAGGATTTACCCACAAAATCCTATTTTATAGTAGAATGCGAAAAATAAAGATGTTTTAAGGAGCAATGATGGAACACCATAAAGCGCACACGACCGTTCAGGCTTTACAAGCCAAACGCAAAAGGTTGCTAACCGAATTAGCCGAGCTAGAAGCAGAAATAAAAGTGAGCAGCGAACGAAGGAGCAGTTTTAACGTTTCGCTTTCGCCCAGTTTGTTAGCCGAAATAGAAGAGATAGAATACGAAGAAAAAACAAGTAAAGAGCGAAGAATCAATCACAGCGTTTTACTTTCGCCCAGTTTTATGGCTAAAGTGGATGAATACATGAAAGAGAAAGGTTTTCCTAATCGCTCGCTCCTCTTTGAAAAAGCGTTGGAGTTTTATATGCTAAAATACCCATAAACCAATAGCGGGCAAAAAAC
>ASYU01000262.1:0-10964 GCA_000448465.1 Helicobacter pylori PZ5056
GTCAATAGAGAGCCGAATGAAAACAATCCCGTATTAAACCGCTTGATACAAGCCGTGAAGGACATGCAAAAAGAGAGCGAGAAAGGGATAAAAGAACGAGCCTTTAAAGTCATAGAAGACAAAGAAGCGTTTTTGAAAGATTTGAACGCTATCAAACCCATGCCATTACCCAAAGAGATTGATACCGAGAGCTTTTTAAACGCTTTTAACGGCGTTAAAAATAAAGAAAATTTCATTAAACATTTAAAAAGTAAGCCTGACAAGCACCGATTAGCTTACTTGCATTTGGTAGAACCTACCTTGAAAGAACCCGACATTACGCTTATTTTCAAAGAGCAAGGTAAGGAAGTTAAGAAAGAACACATTAAAGCCTTTCAAGGCGATCCTAAAACGATTTATTATTTTTTAGTTACGCAAGATAATGATAGTAAGCTTATAACAGGATTAAGGACTTCGGAGAATTATCTTAAAACAGAGATTGACAAGGCGGACATTATCCACTCTTTCATTCCGCAGGATAGCTGAAAATGCTAAAAAGCAATGAGTGGGCTACCATTGAAACTATAAAACAAAAATTTGAAAAAGTCAAGGAGTAAAATGATAATAAGAGCGATAGAGACACCATTTGACATTATCCTAGAAGCGAGAATAATATTCAGTGAGCGTGTTAAAATGTTTTTTAGTTTTCTTTTTTTAAGTTTTGGTTGTTTGAGCGTGAATTTTCTTGAGCATGTCAATAAGCCTCATTTGTGTTTTTGGTTTTTAGTGGTAGGTTGTTATTTAGTTTATGAGTGACAAAAGAAACAGAAAGATTTTCAAAAAGCTAAAAGTTTGAAATTTGACAGCGTTAGCGAATTAGAAAAGGATTTGAACATGGAAGTAACTAATGATGAATGGGATACCATTAAAAAACTTAATGAAAAGTTAAAAATGTTTTTTAATGTAGAAAATGCTTTTTATGTTTTTTTATTAACGAGTTATCTTATTGTTACGATGCGTGTTACTCTCTCTTTCTTATAGATAATCATGGAGTGTTAAAATGAATTACCCTAATCTACCTAATAGCTCTTTAGAAATCACACAACAGCCAGAAGTGAAAGAAATCACTAACGAGCTTTTAAAGCAGTTACAAAACGCTTTAAGAAGTAACGCGCTTTTCACCGAGCAAGTGGAATTGAGCCTTAAAGGCATCGTTAGGATTTTAGAAGTGCTTTTGAGTTTGGATTTTTTCAAAAACGCCAACGAGATTGATAGCAGTTTGAGAAACTCCATTGAGTGGCTGACTAACGCCGGCGAGAGCTTGAAATCAAAAATGAAAGAATACGAGCGCTTTTTTAACGATTTCAATACGAGCATGCGCACCAACGAGCAAGAAGTAACCAACACCTTAAACGCTAACACCGAGAACATCAAAAGCGAAATTAAAAAGCTAGAAAATCAATTGATAGAAGAGACGAGAATGCTTTTAGAACAAGAAACTCAAAAAAGCGTTAAGGCTTACAATGCAATGATGGGACACCAGCCACAGAATAACTTAAAACATGGTTTGAAAAATTTCAAGAATCCTTTGAGTAAAGAGGACTAAAAGGTTTGAATGGGTTAAAATACCAACTTTTATTGGCTTATGGGCGTTAGAAAAATAAGCCTCAAATCCGTTTAAGTCTTGGATCGGTTCTCATTAAACATGAATAGCTAAAACTTTTTGGCTAACGCCAAGCTCTTTGCTATGGATTGTAAAAAATGTTTTTAGCATTTTTTAGATTTTATTATCCATATTTGATGAGAGTCAAGCCTTTTTTATTTTATAAAAAGGCTGTATCAATCACAATGAAATGTAATCCACTTCTTTGGGTCTTTGATGGTTAGCGATGAGTTGCTTACAGGTCGCAACGCCTTCTGAAGTGCCAACCATTAATAGCTTGGATTCGCTTGCAATGATTGTTTCTCCATCGGGCATGGGGATATATTTGCCATCTTTTTGAGTGATACCAATCACAAACGCTTTAGCGATCTCTCTAAAATGGGCTTCTTTTAATTTCCTTAACACAAGCCAGCTGGTTTTAGGGACAATCACTTCCTCTAAGTCTAAAAGCGTGTCTTTTTTATTGATAAAACGCTCTAAGATATTTTCCATATCCGGACGCACCGCCATCGCGCTCACTCTCTGCGCCATAAGCTTTGTAGGGGAAACCACCATATCAGCCCCTAATTTTTTTAATTTTTCTAAGCCTTCATCGCTATGCGCGCTCGCAATGATGTAGTAAGGTTTGCGCTTCAATTCCTTTTCAAACAAGCGCACGCTCACCATTAACGCCACATTCACCGGTAAAATCTTAGACAACGCCACAACGCCCCTAGCGCTGCTTAAGTGGGTTTTTAGCATGGCTAAATTGGTGTGCGGATCGCCTATGATATAGTAGGGGTATTTGTGTTTAATAGCTTCTTCTTCAAAATTAGGGTCATTATCCACGACCACAAAAGGGATTTGAGCGGAGCGGAACTGCTTGCTCAATTCAATGGTGTATTCATTGTGGTAACAAATGACATAATGATCCTTAAGGCGTGCGATTTTATAAATCATACCTTTCTCCTTAATCAATCTGGTAAGCGTGCCTTTATTGACCACGCTAACTAAAATAGCCACGCTAAAGGCAATGATTCCTGCCCCAAAAAACATTAAAATGGAAGTTAAAAAAATACTTATAGGCCCAAACTGGCTTTCATTTAAAGCGCCAAACCCTGTAGCTGTCATGGTGTAAGTCGTTTGAAAGAAAGCTTGCATAAGGCTATAATTTTCTAGGGCGAAGTATCCCAGAGTGCCTAAAAGCACAAGCAATTGGATTAAAATAAGCGGGAGTCTAAAGACCTTAAATTGCTCATAGATTTCAGAATTTAAATTGACTTCTGGCTGAATTTCATCGTCTTTTTTGATTTTAAAAAATTTCAACTTTTCAAACAAAACCAATTCCTAGATCAAAATAAATTCTTTTGAAAGCGTTTGCCTCTAAATTTAATCAAAACGCTAAACCTAAGCTGTGTTTTAATCTCAAAAAGAAGTTTAGATCTCAAGGGGAGTTTTAAAAAGGTTATCAAAAACACCAAAACCACCCCTACAATCAAAACGGACAGAAATTCTAAAAACTAAGCCCCTTTACGCATGGTTCTTAAAGTGGAAGCAGCCACCTTAATGCGTTTGGTCGTGCCGTCGTCTAATTGGATCTTAATCGATCGCAAGTTAGGGAGTAAGCGGCGCTTGTTTTTGTTGTTCGCATGACTGACATGATTGCCTATCATAGGCCCTTTGAAAGTTAAAGCGCATCTTTTTGCCATTGTGTATCCTTAATTATTGAAATAAACTTTGCATTATACTTAAAATAGCCTTTAAAAAGACTGATTTTAAGGCTAATTTTTAAATGGTTCGTTTAAGAACTACTTTTTTTGAGGCATAGAACTTTTAAAGCCTTTCATTCTGTCAATAGCGTCTCTGTATTTGGCGATATTTTCTTCTGTAAGTTCTGTTACAGCTTTTCTCATGACAACCGCATACATTCTGTTTAAAATCTTATGTATCGCGTCTTCTTTATTCTTTTCCAAATCTTCATGGATAATGCTGTTTGAAGAATTAAGCCCTCCAGAATTACTGTGTTTGTAAGTATAGGTCATTGCCTGAAAAGTTCCTACTTCCACAGCAAAATCATGGACGACACGATTGCTTTCTGGCTCATAAAAATTAAACCACACAGAGCCTGAGCTTTGATCCACTAGCGTGTCTAAATTAGGATTATTGGGATCTTTTAAATTCATTTTCAAATCTTCTAAGATTCCTACCCACCCTTTCAAATCCAAAACGGAAAAAATCTTTCTCTTATCTTGCGCATTCAAAGCTTTTTCATCTTGAAAACGCAACACTTGATAGCCTCTTTTTTCAAAAATAGTTTGGATTTGATTGACTAAAGCGTCTTGAAACTTATCAATATAGGGTTTTAGATTATCGCTCACTTGAATGTGTGGCGCTAAAATACCTACAACATGATGGTTTTGTGGGGCTTGAACAATATGTACCGGGTAATTAAAATCTAGCGGCGTAACATATTCAGAGCTTGTTTTCATTCTTTCATGAGTTTGAACTTGATTTTTGGCGTCATTTGGTGTTTTTGTCTCAGCGCTTGGATTCATCGCGCAACCGATCAACACGCCTGAAAGCCCTAAAGCCACTAACATTTTAGAATAAATTCTAACTTTTTTAAAAATAAGCGAACGCTCCACAAAAGACTCCTAAAAATAAAAATTGAAACCATAATTATACTATTTTTAAGTAAATCAATTTGCGCTACAATTTTCTTTTTTTCTAAATTTCAAGCATGGCGATTTTAGGGGATTTTATGCTCTATTCTTTACTATATGGCTATTTTAATATCAATCTTTTCCAATATTTGACTTTTAGAGCAGGGTTAGGGTTTTTCATAGCTTTTTTCCTCACGCTTTTTTTAATGCCTAGATTCATTCTATGGGCCAAGGCTAAAAAGGCTAACCAGCCCATTTCAAGCTTTGTGCCAAGCCACCAGAATAAAAAGGATACCCCTACGATGGGGGGGATTGTTTTTGTTTTTGCAACCATTGTTGCGAGCGTGTTGTGCGCGTCTTTGGGTAATCTTTATGTGTTGTTAGGGATAATCGTGTTAGTGGGCTTTAGTTTTGTGGGTTTTAGAGACGATTACACTAAAATCAACCAACAAAATAACGCCGGAATGAGCGCGAAAATGAAATTTGGCATGCTTTTTATCCTTTCGCTTGTGGTGTCTGTTTTGTTGAGCCTTAAGGGGTTAGACACTTTTTTATACGCGCCTTTTTTGAAAAACCCTTTGTTTGAAATGCCCACGACGCTAGCGGTTGGTTTTTGGGTGTTGGTTTTTTTATCCACAAGCAATGCGGTGAATTTAACCGATGGGTTAGACGGCTTAGCGAGCGTGCCTAGCATTTTCACCCTCTTAAGCCTTTCTATCTTTGTGTATGTGGCAGGGAATGCGGAATTTTCTAAATACTTGCTTTATCCTAAAGTCATAGATGTGGGGGAATTGTTTGTGATTTCGTTAGCGTTAGTGGGATCGCTCTTTGGCTTTTTGTGGTATAACTGCAACCCGGCAAGCGTGTTTATGGGCGATAGCGGGAGTTTGGCTTTGGGGGGGTTTATCGCTTATAACGCTATTGTTTCGCATAATGAAATCTTACTCGTTTTAATGGGATCTATTTTTGTAATAGAAACTTTGTCTGTGATCTTGCAAGTAGGGAGTTATAAAACCCGTAAAAAACGCCTTTTTTTAATGGCGCCCATCCATCATCATTTTGAGCAAAAGGGTTGGGCAGAAAACAAGGTGATCGTGCGTTTTTGGATCATTTCCATGCTGAGTAATTTAGTCGCTCTTTTAAGCTTGAAGGTGCGTTAAAATGAAAATCTCTTTATTGGGGCATGGCAAAACCACTCTAGCCCTAGCACGTTTTTTTAAAAAAAACCATAACGAAGTCAAATTTTTTGATGATAAATTCTCTTCATTTCATAAGGATAGCGAGGGTTTTCTTTGCTACCCTAGTAAGGATTTTAACCCTAATGATTCCCAACTAGAGATAGTCAGCCCGGGCATTAGTTTCACGCACCCTTTAGTCATAAAAGCCAAGCATTTAATGAGCGAATACGATTATATTGACAGCTTGTTTGATTTGGTTTTCACGCCCACTATAATCAGTATTAGCGGCACTAATGGTAAAACCACCACGACAGAAATGCTCACTATGCTTTTAGAAGATTTTAAGGCTGTGAGTGGGGGGAATATCGGCACGCCCTTGATTGAATTGTTTGAAAAACAATCGCCCTTGTGGGTGCTAGAAACAAGCTCCTTTTCTTTGCATTACACCAATAAGGCTTACCCTTTAATCTACTTGCTCATCAATGTAGAAGCCGATCATTTGACTTGGCATTGCAGTTTTGAAAATTATTTGAACGCTAAACTCAAGGTTCTAACATTGATGCCTAAAACTTCGCTCGCTATCCTCCCTTTAAAATTCAAAGAACACCCCATTATTCAAAACTCGCAAGCGCAAAAAATCTTTTTTGACAAAAGCGAAGAGGTTTTAGAGCGTTTAAAAATCCCTTCTAACGCTCTTTTTTTTAAGGGAGCGTTTTTATTAGATGCGGCTTTAGCCCTTTTAGTTTATGAGCAATTTTTAAAAATAAAGAATTTAAAATGGCAAGATTATAGAGAAAACGCCCTTAAAAGACTGAACGCTTTTAAAATCGGCTCGCATAAAATGGAAGAATTTAGGGATAAAGAAGGGCGTTTGTGGGTAGATGACAGCAAAGCCACGAATATTGATGCCACCTTGCAAGCCCTAAAAACCTTTAAAAACCAAAAAATCCATTTGATTTTAGGGGGCGATATTAAAGGGGTCAATTTAACCCCCCTTTTTGAAGAGTTTAAAAACTATAAAATAAGCCTTTATGCCATAGGATCAAGCGCTTTTATCATCCAAGCCTTAGCGTTAGAATTTAATGTTTCTTGTCAAGTTTGTTTAAAGTTAGAAAAAGCGGTTCAAGAAATTAAAAGCGTTTTATTGCAAAATGAAATCGCTTTGCTTTCACCCAGCGCGGCCAGTTTGGATCAATTTTCTTCATATAAAGAAAGGGGTGAAAAATTCAAAGCGTTTGTTTTAAAAGATTAAAGCGCATGCGCCACGACTTCTAATTGTGAAATTTTTTGAAAAATCTCGTTCCGTTCTGCTTCATTTGAAACTTCCATAGAAATATTAAAGCTATAAAATTTAGCGTTTTTAGAAGTGTTTTTGAATTCCAATTTAAAGGGGCGTTGGTAGGTTTCTAAAAGTTCTTTTAACATGCTTGTATCTTTAGTGGTCATAATCACCCTATAATCCCAAAGGCAAGGGTAAATAATGGTGGGTTTTTCTGAATCAGACGGCACTAAGAAGCTCCTTAAATAATTTAGGAATGGCAATAGGGCTGTATGTGGAACGATTGACAAAGCCAAACTTGATTTCTGAAGCAAAGACTTTGAAAGGCTTCATAGGCTCTAAAGAAGCGTTTTGGATGCAATAAATTTCTTGAAAAAGCACCACAAAAACCTTTCTTAATTCTTTAATTTGCGTTCTTATTTCTAAGACCTGTCCAAGGCTTGCGGGGGTGAAAAAATCCGCTTTGATAGAGCGGATAACAAACACGCCTTCTTCATTTTCGGGCAAGACATTCTGTTTAAAAAAAAACTCGCTCCTAGCCCTTTCGCAATATTTCAAATAATTCGCATGATAGACCACGCCTTCAGAGTCGGTATCTTCGTAATATACCCTACAGCGCATTAATTCCCCTTACTTAAATAATGAATTTTTCTTAAAATTATACAATATGTAACTTAACTATAGTATAATCCAAGTGCGTTGCTCTATATTTTTTAGGTATTTTTAAAGTGGGTTTTTTCTTAAATCTTAAGACCTCTAAAGATTTTAAAAAACTAATACAGCAATAGTTGGGCGATTAAGGACATAGCTCCTTAATTTTAATCATTGACAAGGAGTTTGGTAGTTAGGATATGGGTAATCATTTTTCTAAATTAGGATTTGTTTTAGCGGCCTTAGGGAGCGCGATAGGTTTAGGGCATATTTGGCGCTTTCCTTACATGACTGGGGTGAGCGGTGGGGGTGCTTTTGTTTTATTGTTTTTATTTTTATCCTTAAGCGTTGGCGCGGCGATGTTTATCGCTGAAATGTTACTCGGACAAAGCACGCAAAAAAATGTAATAGAAGCTTTTAAAGAGCTTGACCTTAACCCCAAAAAACGCTGGAAATACGCAGGGCTTTTGCTTATTTCTGGGCCTTTGATACTGACTTTTTATGGCACGATTTTAGGTTGGGTGCTTTATTATTTAGTGAGTATTAGTTTTAATTTGCCTAGCAATATCCAAGAATCTGAACAAATTTTTACTCAAACTTTGCAGTCTATAGGGTTACAATCCATAGGGCTTTTTAGCGTTTTATTCATAACCGGATGGATTGTTTCTAGGGGGATTAAAGAAGGGATTGAAAAACTCAATTTGGTTTTAATGCCCTTACTCTTTGCCACTTTTTTTGGTTTGCTTTTCTATGCGATGAGCATGGATTCTTTTTCTAAAGCTTTCCATTTCATGTTTGATTTCAAGCCAAAAGATTTGACTTCTCAAGTGTTCACTTATTCTTTGGGGCAGGTTTTCTTTTCTTTAAGCATCGGTTTAGGGATCAATATCACTTATGCTGCGGTTACGGATAAAACGCAGAATTTGCTTAAAAGCACGATTTGGGTGGTTTTATCAGGGATTTTAATTTCTCTTGTGGCAGGGCTTATGATTTTCACTTTTGTGTTTGAATATGGGGCGAATGTCTCACAAGGCACAGGGTTAATTTTCACTTCTTTACCGGTGGTTTTTGGCCAAATGGGAGCGATAGGCGTTCTTGTTTCGATTCTTTTCTTGCTCGCGCTCGCTTTTGCTGGCATCACTTCTACGGTGGCTTTATTAGAGCCAAGCGTGATGTATCTTACCGAAAGGTATCAATACTCTCGTTTTAAGGTTACTTGGAGTCTTGTAGCGCTAATTTTTATCGTAGGCGTGGTGTTGATTTTCTCGCTCCATAAGGATTATAAAGATTATCTCACTTTCTTTGAAAAAAGTCTTTTTGATTGGTTGGATTTTGCCTCAAGCACCATTATCATGCCTTTAGGCGGGATGGCAACCTTTATTTTTATGGGCTGGGTTTTGAAAAAAGAAAAATTGCGTCTTTTAAGCACGCACTTTTTAGGCCCTAAATTGTTTGCAACTTGGTATTTCTTGCTTAAATATATCACCCCTTTAATTGTGTTTTCCATTTGGTTGAGCAAGATTTATTAAAATATTCGGCATGGGAAAATTTTCTAAATTAGGCTTTATTTTAGCCACTTTGGGTAGCTCTATCGGTTTAGGGCATATTTGGCGCTTTCCTTATATGGTAGGTCATAATGGGGGGAGCGCGTTTGTGCTTTTATATCTGGTGCTAACCTTGAGTTTAGGCATTGCTATGCTTTTAGTAGAAATGCTGATTGGGAATTTGGGTAAAAAAGATGTTGTTTCTAATTATCAAATCTTAGATCCTAAAAGGAAAAAATATTACCCTTTCACTTCTTTTTTTATTTTAGGCGGCCCTCTCATTTTATCCTTTTATGCGGTGGTGTTAGGCTGGGTGCTTTACTATCTTTTTGTAGTAACTTTTGATTTGCCTAAAGATTTAGAGCAAGCTAAAATGCAATTTAGCATGCTCCAAAATGGCAGTTTAATCTGGCCTGTTATTGGCTTTAGCGCATGCTTATTACCGACGATATGGTTTGTTTCTAGGGGGATTGAAGAGGGGATTGAAAAATTAAATATCGTGCTGATGCCGTTATTGTTTGTGATTTTCATAGGGCTTTTAATCTATGCGATGACTTTAGAAAGCATGCCTAAGGCTTTGCACTTTTTATTTAATTTTGAGATTCAAAAGATTGATTTTAAGGTTGTTATGGACGCTTTAGGGCAGATGTTCTTTTCTTTGAGTTTGGGGGTAGGCACGATTATTACTTATTCAGCTTTCACGCCCAAAAGAGAAAACCTATTCAAAAGCTCTCTATTTATTGTATTACCGGGTATTTTAATTTCTCTCATTGCCGGTGTGATGATTTTCACCTTTGTGTTTGAATACCATGCGGATGTGTCTCAAGGGCCGGGGCTTGTTTTTATTTCCTTACCTTTGACTTTCGCTAAAATGGGCATGAGCGGGCAGATCGTTTCGCTTTTTTTCTTTATGGCGCTTATTTTTGCTGGGATCACTTCCACGGTTTCTTTGGTAGAGCCTTTAGCGCTTTATTTAATCAATCGTTTTAATTTTTCGCGCACTCAAGCGTCGTTATGGATAGGGATTGTTGTGTATGTTTTAGGCGTTTTAGTCATTCTTTCCATGAATGAACGATACGCTAAGTTTTTGAGCTTCGCTCATAAGAGCGTGTTTGGGTGGCTGGATTTCATCACTTCTTCGTTTTTAATGCCTTTGGGAGGCTTGTTTTCAGTCTTATTTGTGGGATGGATTTTAAATAAAAAGCACTCTTTTTTAGCCACGAAGCATTTCTTTAATATAAACGCCTTTAAAGCGTGGCATTTTAGCGTTCGTTTTATCGCACCTGTAGTGATTTTAGCGATTTTCATCTTGCAATTTAAGTGAAATAAGGATGCTTGATGAAAAGCATTTTGATCTTTATGATTTTTGTAGTTTGTCAGTTAGAGGGCAAAAAATTTTCACAAGATAATTTTAAGGTGGATTATAACTACTATTTGCGTAAACAGGATTTGCACATCATTAAAACGCAAAACGATTTGTCCAATGCCTGGTATCTCCCTCCACAAAAAGCCCCCAAAGAACATTCTTGGGTGGATTTTGCTAAAAAATATTTAAACATGATGGATTATCTAGGCACTTATTTTTTGCCTTTTTATCATAGTTTCACCCCCATTTTTCAATGGTACCACCCTAATATCAACCCGTATCAACGCAATGAGTTTAAGTTTCAAATCAGTTTTAGAGTGCCTGTATTTAGGCATATTCTTTGGACTAAAGGCACGCTTTATTTAGCTTATACCCAAACTAACTGGTTTCAAATTTACAATAACCCCCAATCCGCTCCCATGCGAATGATCAATTTCATGCCTGAACTCATTTATGTTTATCCTATTAATTTTGAACCTTTTGGGGGTAAAATAGGGAAATTTTCTGAGATTTGGATAGGTTGGCAGCACATTTCTAATGGCGTGGGAGGCGCGCAATGTTACCAACCTTTTAATAAAGAAGGCAATCCTGAAAACCAGTTTCCAGGAGAGCCTGTAATCGTTAAAGATTATAACGGGCAAAAAGACGTGCGCTGGGGGGGG
>ASYU01000263.1:0-4210 GCA_000448465.1 Helicobacter pylori PZ5056
TTGGTATGGTTGGGGGTATGGCAGTACTTGGAGGGCTTGTTGCTGGGCCTGCACTCGCTATTTTGGGGGCTATTAGCGCTGATGAAATGGAAAAAAAGCTAGAAAATGCCAAGGCTTATTGCTCTCAAGCTGAAGCAGCTGTCAAAAAAGCAGATGTGGTGATTGATAATCTCAGATCTGTTGAGAAAATGGCAGAGCTTTTCACTAGGCAAATCACAAAGTTTGATGTGCTGTTTTTCTCGCTTGCTCAAGATGCCATCGCTACGATGAAAAAGCATAACTACAATGTCTCTCGTTACAATCAAAAAGAAAAAGATCAACTCAGCGTTACCGTTTCAACCCTCTTTAGTTTGAGTGCTTTTTTGAAAGTGCCTATCATGGATAAACACCAAAAGCTCACTGAAAAAGCAAAAAACGCGCTCATTCTCATGCGAAAACAGATGGATAGCTTAGAAAATGGGAATTATAGCTTGCGTGATATTAGTTTTAGGCAGGCACGGCTTGAAGATCTAAGAGACGATAAGACTTCTTAAGACTGCGGGGCTTTAAAAGAGGAAAAAAGGGCATGAAAGAGAGGGTATAAAGAAGCGAGCATGGAAGAATCAAAAAAGCAAACAACTCCTAATCGTTTCCCTTGCACCTCTTGCGGGCTGTGCTGTAAAAATATCACCGGGATTATTGAACTTATTGAGTTTGATGCTGGCAATGGGGTGTGCAAGTTTTTAGATTTAGAAACGAATCTGTGCAAGATTTATGAATCCCGCCCGTTAATTTGCAGGATTGATGAAGCACACAAAAAGCTTTATCCCCACATCCCGCTTAAGGAGTTTTATGCCAAAAACGCAGAAGTTTGTAACGTTTTGCAAGAAGCAAACCATATGGATAAGAGCTTCAGGGTCATTCTTAGGAAATAATTTTTAATTTATTGTTCCACAAACACCGCATCAACCAAATCTTCTATAAAGCGTTCTTCATCAAAAGCGATCAAATCGTCTTCTTTTTCGCCCATTCCTAAATAAAGAATGGGTAATTTCAACTCATACAGCACGCTTAAAATCGCTCCGCCTTTAGAAGTGCCATCAAGCTTAGTCATAATCACGCCATCTAGCGCCAAAGTCTCATGGAAAATTTTCGCTTGCGTTAGCCCAGAACTCCCTTGCGTGCCGTCTAAAATAAGGAATTTATAAAAGGGGGCGTCTTTTAAAACTTTAGAGCAGGTGCGCGCGATTTTAGAAAGCTCGTTTTTAAGGTTGGTCTGGTTGTGCAACCTCCCGGCGGTGTCTATAAAAACTTCATCTATATTTTTAGCGATCGCGCTTTCTATAGTGTTGTAAGCTAGAGAGCTTGGATCGCTCCCTTCTTTAGCGCTAATGACTTGAATGTTGAGCTTTTCGCCCCATAATTGCAGCTGTTTGACTGCGGCCGCTCTAAAAGTATCGCCGGCTCCTAAAAGTGCTTTTTTATGCTGTTTTAAAGAGAGTTTGGCTAATTTAGCGATCGTTGTGGTTTTACCCGCCCCATTAACCCCCACGATTAAGTGCACTAAGGGCTTTGTGGTGATGGTCTTTAGGCGGGTTTTATCATAATAGCTTTCCCCACGCACAAAACGCAACAAAGCGACTTCTAATTGTTTGGGCGTAACCAAATCGCCTAAATGCCTTAACAAGCTTTCTATCAAATCGTATTGGATGTCAAAGCCAATCAAAATTTCTTCTAATTCCTCTTTAGGAATATTTTCACGCTTTTTTTCTTTAACCTCTTCACCCTTAATTTTATTGACAATTTTTTTGAAAAAATTAAACATGGTTTTTAATCCTTTAAGTGTGAAATATCAAATTGGATCATTTCTACTGGCACGATCCCTTGATACATTTTGATCAATTGGTGTTTGTCATATAAGAACATGTTAAAAGAATGGTTTAAAGCGTTATGGTTTAAATGATCAAAAAGAGCGGTATCTTTAGGGTTTAAAATCATCAAATCAGCTTGAGAATGCGCGCTAAAGTCTTTAATTGCATCGCTTGAATAGGGTTGATTGAGTAAAATAAGCACCCTCAAACGATCTTTAAAAGTTTTTTTTAAGATGTTAAAGGTGGGAGCGTAATTTTTTAAAAAATCGTCTAAAGCGCTTAAAACTAATAGAGTAGGGGTGTTGGAATCCGGGCTGATATTGAGAGAATCTAAATCGCCTGTAATCGTGTATTCTTGGTTATTCAAATCCATAGCGGTGTAGGTTTTAGGGCTATCTTGTTGGGTGGTATTGTTTTGAGAATCTTGAGATTTTTGAGAATTTTTACAAGCGCTAAAACCCAACAAAACAATCAAAACCAGCGCGACAAAACGCAAAAAATAAGCCTTAATTCTCATTATAAACACATCCTTAAGAATAATAAAATGGTAACTAATAACCTAAAATTATACTATAATGTAAGTCTAAAATTTAAGGATTATAACCATTAAAACGATTTTTAGAGATTTTTGTAAAGAACGCTTGAAAAGGGCTAAACCGACCAAAGATAAAGCAGTCAGGGATAAATTGGCTTGTAGGCTTTTATTTTTGAAACTCAAAGATTATCAAAATATTTTATTGTATAGCCCATTAGGGCATGAGCTTGACATTAGGCCTTTGATTTTGAAGTTAAGACAAAAAAATAAGCGCGTGTGGTTGCCTAAAAGCATCAAAAAAGGCACTCATTTTTCTAAAGAGGGTTTTACTATCGCACCCTTTAGGTTGCCCTTAAGGCGTTTGGGGTGGTTTGATGAGCCGAGTTTGTCGCGCTATTATAAGCGGGAATTGGATTGTATTGTCGTGCCGATTTTAGGAATGGATACAAGCTTTAGGCGCGTGGGTTTTGGGCTAGGCATGTATGATAGGAGTTTGCCCCAATTACTCAAAAAGCAACTAAAACGCCCCTTAGTCATATTTGTAAGTAGGGAATTAGCGATCGCTAATAGTATCCTTACAAACGCCTATGACATTGAAGCGGATCTTTACATGAATGCTCGTATCGTTATGAAGAATAATAGAAGGAAACATTATGAGCAGCGGGTTAATTTACATTTCATTAGAAGTCTTGGTAGCGTGTTTGATTACCGCTCTAGTCATGTATTATGTGATGAAAAAGATCTATTACGCTAGAGGGCAAGCCACTCTAAAAAGCGCTTCAGCTAAAGCCAAATTAATGGAGTTTCAAGCGAAATCTTTTGTGGAAGCTGAAGAGATACGCATGAAAAGCCAAGAATGCAAATTGCAACAGCAATATGAAAACAAGAACTTGCAACTCCAAACCCATTTTGATAAAAAAGAAGCGCATTTGAAGCATTTAGAAGCGCAACACAAAGAATTTGTAAGAGATGAAAAACGCTATTTAGAAAAGGAAAAAAAAGAGCTTGAAAAAGAACGCCAAATTTTAGAACACGAAAAAGAAAATTTCAAAAAACAGCGCGCTGTTTGTAAAGAAGCTCAAGCCAAAGCGCTAGACGCGATGCTCAATTACATGGCTTACACCAAAGATGAAATTAAAAGCATGATCTTGGAGCAATTAGAAGAGGAACTAGAAGCGCAAAAAAGCGCCTTAATTAGGCGTTATGAAAAAGAAGCCAAAGAAGAGGGCAAGAAAAAATCGTATGCCATTTTAGCGGAAGCGACAGCCCGTTTTGCGGGTAATTACGCGACAGAGAATTTAACAAGCCGTATCGCTTTGCCTTGCTCAGATTATATCGGTCGTGTGATAGGCAAAGACGGGAAAAATATTGAAGCGTTTAAAAAGGTCAGCGGGGTGGATATAGAATTTAGCGAAGACAGCAGCGAATTGTATTTGTCCAGTTTCAATCTTTATCGGCGTGAAGTAGCGAGTGAGACGCTTAAGATTTTAATAGAAGACGGCCGCATCCAGCCTAACAGGATTGAAGAGGTTTATCATAGAGTCGCGCGCAACATGGAAAAAGAATTGCTTTCTGAAGGGGAGAGCGTGGTGCTAGAATTGGAGCTTGGGGTTATGGAAGATGAGCTTAAAATTTTAATAGGCAAAATGCGTTACCGTTCTAGTTTTGGGCAAAACGCCTTACAGCATTCTAAAGAAGTCGCTCTTTTAGCCGGCCTGATTGCAGAGCAGCTTGGGGGGGATAAAAAGCTCGCCAGAAGAGCGGGTATTTTGCATGATATTGGTAAAGCGCTCACTCAAGAGCTTGGGAGAGACCATGTGAATTT
>ASYU01000264.1:0-5258 GCA_000448465.1 Helicobacter pylori PZ5056
CAGCCACACTTCAATGTCTATCGTGTTGCTCGCGCTAAAGCCTAAATCCCCACTGCACAATTGCACAAACCGGTGCGGTAATTCCAAAGCCTTTAAAATTTCGCTCGCGCTCTCTAACATATGCTCTTGCATAACATCGCTTTCTTTAGGGTGCGTGATAGCCACTAGCTCTACTTTATCAAATTGGTGCTGTCTTATCATCCCCCTTGTGTCCTTGCCCGCGCTCCCTGCTTCGCTCCTGAAACAAGGCGTGTGCGCGGTCATTTTAATGGGGAGGTTTTCAACGCTAATAATGGTGTCGTTGTAGAGATTAGTGAGCGTTACTTCAGCGGTGGGGATCAAATACAAATTTTCATTTTCTATTTTGAAAACATCTTCTTTGAATTTGGGTAATTGCCCGGTCCCAAAAAGCATTTTTTCATTCACTAACGCCGGCGTGTAGATGATTTCAAAGCCATTTTTTTCATTAAAATCCAACATTAAATGGATGAGCGCGCGATAAATTTTCGCCCCAAAACCCCTAATGACCGAAAAACGGCTTTTGGCGAGTTTCACGCCGCTTTCAAAATCAATCCAGCCGTTTTGTTGGGCGAGTTCAAAATGCTCTTTGGGTTTGAAAGTAAAAACCCTTGGGGTTAAGATTTTTTTAATCTCTATATTGTCTTCTTCATTCGCGCCTAAAGGGGTTTTTTCATCCACCAGATTAGGGATTATGGAAAGCTTTAAATCCATTTCTTGTTCTGCTTCGCCCACGCTTTTGGAAAGCTCATTCAGTTTGATTTTATTGTTTTCTAGCTCTTTTTTAAGATCGCTTGTATCCATTTTTTGAGCCATTTTAATACCAAATTCTTTAGAAACCTTGTTTTGAAAGGCTTGCAAGCCTTCTAATTCAATGAGCTGTTTTTTATAATGCGTGATGGCTTCGCGCAAACGCTCTAATTCATCGTCCATCGCATGGTTACGCTTTTTTAAAGAAAGAGCCACCTTGTCAAAATCTTGCAACAAAAGTTTTTTATCAATCATTCAACCCTCTTTAATCGTTCTAAAATGCCACAATTTAGCCCATTCGTCTATATCGTTTTTATCCATTTGAGCGCTCAAAGCCCCCATTTTACCCTCTAAAGAATCTTCAATAGCGCCATTAGGCAAAGCCACAAAACTATCCCCATAAAATTTCCACAAGAATTCGTTTTTTTGATCTCCTTCTACAAGGATTTGGCGATACGCTCCGATCCTATTAGCCCTAACCACCACGCAAGAAGCACAAAAAGCACGCATCTGGCACAAAAGCCGCCACCTTTCATTGGATTCAAAGGTGGCCACGCTGCTTAAAAGCACCACATCCACGCCCTGATTTTTAGCCTGAACCCATATTTCATCAAAATGCGCTTCAAAGCCAAACAAAGGAGCGATTTTTAAGCCGTCTCTTTCAAACACGAGCAATTCTTTAAAAGCGCTTTTTTCATTGTCAAAAAAGCTTTCTTCATCCCAGTGAGGATAGGGAATCAGGCGTTGTTGCGTGTAATACTTCACGCTTTCTTTAGAAATGAGGGCGATTTTTTTATAGATTTTAGAATGTTCTTCTAAAAGCACCGGGGCTGAAATGATCAAATCCAATTCTTCGCATTTTTGAGACAAAAACTCCATCGCTCGCGCAGACTGTGCGTTGATTTCATTCACATCCAATCCCATGTTATGGTGGAAAAAGGGGTTGATCACGTATTCAGGCAACACGATTACGCTTTTCTTGGGTATGGAGTTGAATAAGGATTGCATGAGATTCTCTTTAAAAGACTCTAGCTGTAAGGCAAACACTCGCATGCTTTAAGCCTTTTTGTCTGGCGTTTGGAGTTTTTCATGCTCCAAATAAGCGTTTTCTAAAAGCTTTTGAGCCAAAAACAACTCTTGCATGGCCGTTTTATACAAATCCATCCCGTCTTTTAAAGACAAGTTAGGATCATTCAAGCGATCTATGGCTCGCTCTAGGGAATGAACATGCTCTTCAAAGCTTTTTTTAGGGGCATTTTTAGCGTTTTTAGTGTTTTTTTGGGGGGCTTTTTCGGTTTCAAATAATTCATCTTGCATGGCATTCCTTTAGCTTTTTCTAACAAGCATGGTCGTTGAAATTTGAGCGATAGAATCTTCAGTTCTTACAATCTCAAACCCTGCGTTTTTTAATTCATGCTTCAAACCCTCCAAACTCAAAAACCCCTCAATGGATTGCGGTAAATAAGAATAAGCGCCATAATTCTTACTGATAGCCCCTCCCACTAAAGGCAAAACCTTATTCGTGTAAAACCCTGAGATTTTATCCAGCCATGTGGGGTTGTCTTTTTTTAAAAATTCTAAAATCACTAAAACGCCCCTAGGTTTTAACACCCTAAAAAACTCTTTTAAAGCCTCTTGTCTTTCCACGATATTACGCAAGCCATACGCAATGGAAAGGATATCCACGCTGTTATTTTCAACACCTTTTAAATCTTTGGCTTGAGCTTGGATGAAAGAAATTTTGTTTTCAAGCTCTTCACATTTTTTAATGGCTAATTCAAGCATGTTATTAGAAGGGTCAATCCCCAAACATTCCTTAAACTCTATAGCACAATTTAGAGCGCTTTTTTGCCAAGCCACAAGCATATCCCCCGTCCCGCATGCCACATCCACAAGCCTTAACGCTTTCTTGTTTTCCAAAAACAAAAACGCATGCTCGCAAGCCCTTTCTCGCCATTTAACATCTAAGCCAAAACTCATCAAGCGGTTGGCTTGATCGTAAGAGCTGGCTATATCATCAAACATGTTGATGATTTTTTCTTGCTTGAGGCGATTTTCTTTCTTCATGATTGGTCTTTAAAAAGGCTTGACAACCACTAAGATCACAATGAGGATCATTAAAATCGTGGGTATTTCATTAAACACACGATAAAACCTTGCGTTTCTTCTTGTAGGGTCTTTTTCCAGCTCGCGCATGCATTTTTTGCAATAAAAATGATAGGCTAAAAGTAAAACCACTAAAGCCAATTTAGCATGCAACCACCCCCCACTTTTAAACATTTCAGGGGCAATCAACAGCATTAAAATCCCTGTAATAATGGTAAAACCCATCGCCGGTGAAGCGATAAAGGAATAGAGCTTTTTTTCTTGGATTTGAACCACGCCTACAAACTCTTTTTTATGGGCGTTTTCTGCATGATAGACAAAAAGGCGCGGCAAATAAAATAACGCCGCCATCCACGAAATGACCGCTATCACATGGAAAGCCTTAACCCATAAAAAATACCCGCTCAAAAATCCCATTCATTCTCCCTAATTTATCTTATTTTGTTGTAAAAACGCTTGCAAATTTTCTCTTTCGCCGCTGATTTCCACTTCCACGCTTTGGTTTGAAAAATTCTTTTTGTTTAATTGTAAGCTAAATTTCTTAATTTCACGCTGAAGATGATCCAATTCTTTGTAAGAGTAATGAGCGCTTAAAGTTTCTAACTCCACAAAATCCTTAAAAGCGTTTTCTCTTTGAGCATTTTCTACGCACAATAACGCGCTCTTAGCATAAGCCTTCATCAAGCCCCCCACCCCTAAAAGCGTGCCTCCAAAATAACGCACGCTCACTAATCCTATATTGATCAAACCCTCTCGCCTTAAAACGCTAAGCACAGGCATTCCTGAACTCCCTTTAGGCTCGCCATCATCGCTAAAACCCTCCGTGATTTTGCCCTCTAAAGAATAGCGGAACGCCGTTACAAAATGCGCGGCTTTAAAATGCTCTTTTTTCAATTGCAAAAGGGTTTTTTCAAAATCATCAAAAGGCATAAGATACCCTAAAAAGCGAGACGCTTTAGTCTGGTGCTTGGAGGTGATGAGGTTTTTAAGCGTTTTCACAATCTTTCTTTAAAGAGCTGAGTTTGAACACGCACCCTATAAAACTCACGATAAAAATCACAATAAGCGCGTAAAAATGGATAGAAACATCTATAAGTTCCGCATGCATTTGATTCAATCGCCCGAGCAAACTGATCCCATGATAAGCAGGCACTATTTGAACGAAAACCTGTAAATAAGAGGGCAAGGATTCAAAAGGCCACACAAAACCCATCATAAAAATCAAGGGCAAAGAAGAAATCAAAACGATTTGAGTGGTGTGGGCTTCATTTTTAATCCATGCACCTAAAAACGACCCCAAACTCAAGGCCGCAAGCATGAAAATCAAGCTATTCAAAAACACCATTAAAGCGCTCCCATGCCGTTCGATCCCATAAAAAGAAAACAGCGCCCCAAAATACCATAAAATAAAAACGCTAAACGCCCCCATGAACACCAAGAGTCTTGCGCACAGCCTTAAAGCGATTTCTTTTTTGTCTAAAAGAGCTAATTCCAAACGCCTGGAGCTAGTAAACATGCTGCTTGCAATAAGCATCACCTGGTGCAAAATAAAAATAAACACGCTAGAGAGCGCGTAATTCAAATACCCCTCACTAGGGTTATACAAGGCGATAGGCTTAATCTTAATCCCGTCTGTCCCTAATTCAGCTTCTTCTATTTGGGCGTTGCGTTTAAACCTTATCTCATCGTTTAAAGCGTTGATACTCCCCACTACCGCATCCGCTAACGCGCCATAAATCAAAAAGTAATTGGCGTTCGCATAAAAATCTATCGTTACAGGCACTTGTTTATAAATATTGGCTTCAAAATGAGAGGGAATGTGTAAGATCCCATAAATTTTTTCTTCTTTTAAAAGCTTTTTGGCTTCCAGCATAGAGGGGCTAAAGAAAGCGATTTCTAACTCGTTGGAGCTTTGCGCCATGAAGGCTAATTGCCTAGAAAGGAAGGAATTGTCTTCATCTACAAGGGCGATTTTTTGCTGCGTTACAATGTCTTTCAAATAAGGCAAAGGGTATAACAAGCCATAGATTAAAGGAGCGCCTATAAGGATCAATAAAACGCCCTTATGAGAAACAATGGCTCTTAACTCCATTAAAAGGATTTTAAAAAAATTCATGCGCTAGCCTTGTCTTTTTTAAAAGAAAAATAAAAAACCAAAAGCCCTAAGGCTAAAAAGATTAAAAAGAACAAAAGGGGCATTAAAGAATTTAAAGATTCTGTTAAATCCGTCTTATAATAGGCCTCTTGTAAAAAGAATCTCATAAAATGGCTAATGGGCAAGCAATGGCTCCAAAAACTCCCAAAAATTTCCATGTTGTTTTGCGGGTAAGTCACCCCAGCAAACGCAAAGCTTGGAGCGGTATAGACCCCAATCGCGCCAGCGG
>ASYU01000265.1:0-9983 GCA_000448465.1 Helicobacter pylori PZ5056
AATGGCATTATCTACGCGCTGCGCGATACTATCATCAATCCTGTGGATGATAGCGCGATTGTGCGTGAGCTTAAAATCAAAAATGAAATGAAGCGAATCGATCTCTTTTTCATCGCTCGCTAAAGGGAGGGAGCTGAAATTCGCGCTCGTGAATACAATAGGGGAATCCAATAAATCCAGTAATAAAGCATGCAAAGGGGTATAGGGCAAAATGACGCCATAAAAGGGGGAGTTTTTGGCGATATTGGGGGCTAATTGGGTGTCAGGTTTTTTACACGCCAAAAGAATGGGGGCGCTTATCGAACTCAAGCTTTCGCATTCTAATGCGTTCAAAAACGCATGCTGTTTGGCTGAATTTAGGTCTTTAAACATGAGCGCGAAAGGCTTTAGGGGGCGGTTTTTTAAAAGCCGTAACCTTTCTATGGTTTGAAAATTCCTCGCATCGCACAAGAGAGCAAAGCCCCCCAAACCTTTAAGAGCGATGATTTTACCTTTTTGAATGTCTTTAGCACATTCTAAAAGAGCGTCATCATTGTTGAACCGCTTATAAGTGAGCGCGATACCGCACTTTTTGCAGCTGATGCCTTGAATGTGGAATCGTTTGTTGGTGGCGTTTTTATAAACGGAAGCGCAAAATTTGCAGAGCTTGAAAGGTTTTAGGGCGGAGTTTTCTCTGTCATAGGGCAGGGCGTTTAAAAGGCTGTATCTCGCCCCACACTTCGCGCAAGAATTGAAAGCGTAATGAAAATAGGGGGAGTTTTTATCTCTGATTTCGCGCAAGCAATCCTCGCACACGCCTAAATCTTTAGGGATTTGACTGAGCAAATTTAAAGGGTGGTTCTTGCTTTCTAAAATCCTAAAATCATTGAAATGAAGCACCTTATCATAAGGGCTAATAATGATTTTTTCCACCAACGCTAAAGGGGGCAACCCTTTTTTTAGGGCGTTTAAAAAAGACTCTGTTTTATGAGCGGGCAAGACGATCTCTAAAGCCGCTTGGGCGTTACGCGTAAAGCCTACAAGCCCTAATTTTTGAGCCAGGGTATAGATAAAAGGACGCATGCCCACGCCCTGAACCACGCCAAAAAGCGTGATTTTATTCAATAAAGCTGCATCGTTACACAATGCAAACTCCCATGCTGTTTGATTAGAGTATTACAATCAGCCCCTATCACTTCTAGGGGCGTGTGTTGTCTTAAGGTTTCTAAAATGAGCGCGTCATTAGGGTCGTTGTAAGTGGGGACAATCAGAGCGTTATTGCACAATAAAAAATTCACATAAGTTGCCGGCAAGCGTTGTTGGTTTGCATCATAAATGGCTTTGGGGATTTCTAGGGGGATGAGTTTATAAGGCGTGCCGTCTAGTTTTTTAAAGGTTTTTAATTCTTCTTGCATTTTTTTTAAGGCTGTGTAATGCTCATCGTTTTCATCTTCGCATGCGCTATAAACAATGGTGTCTTTATCCAAAAAACGAGCGAGCGTGTCGGTATGGCTATCGGTATCATCGCCTTTGAGATAGCCATAAGAATACCACAGCACTTGTTTAGCCCCTAATTCCTTTTTAAGCATGGTTTCTATTCCATTTTGATTCAAATGGGGGTTACGATTTTTTTCTAGCAGGCATTGGGTGTTGGTTAAAATGCTCCCGGCCCCATCGCTTTCTATGCTCCCGCCCTCTAAAATATAGGGCATCGTTTTTAAAGGGTGTTTTAAAAACCCTAAATGTTTGAGCTTGAAATTCACTAAATTGTCTAAATTGGACGGGTATTTTAACCCCCAGCCATTAAAACCAAAATCCAAGCACTCTAAAACGCCATGATTTTCAACGCTGATCGCTCCAAAATCCCTAGCCCATGTGTCGTTGGTGTCAATCCTTGCGATTTCTACGCCGGGTAAGTCTTTAAGCATTTCATAACCGATAGTGTCGTTAGTATGGACGCACACCAGCACTTTAGCGTGTTTGGCTATGGTTTGAATGATGTGTAAAAAGCTCTCCCTGGCCTCTTCAATACAATACGCCCAGTCGCCAAACTCATGGGGGAACGCCATTAAAATCGCTTGGATTTTTTCAAACTCCGCTAACATTCTTTTCATTAAAAATATCCTTTTAAGCAACTATAACACAATCTCATTCAAATAGCGTTTTTAAAACAAATTCAAACGCTTTTGCGCGGTTTGAAAATATTCTTTTTCTGATTCTATACCGATAAAATTCCGTTCTAAATTTTTGCACGCTAAGCCCGTGGTGCCGCTCCCCATGAAAGGATCCAGAACGATGTCATTAGGGTTTGTGTGGATGGAAACGATTTTTTCCATTAAGGCTAGGCTTTTTTGCGTGGGGTGTTTCACTCTTTCAATCCCGCTCACCACAGGGCTTTTTAAGATCAAGGGCCGTAAATATTTTTCATTTTTAGGTTTGTTAAACACCCATTTGGCTTTCTTTTTAACCGCCCATAGGGCAAATTCTGTGTCTTGGACATAGTGCCGGTGGATGTTTCTTGGCATGGGATTATCTTTAACCCATTGGATAAAGTCTTTGACCACAAAGCCGTTTTCTTCTAAAAAATCAGCGATATAGCTTATAAGAGCAAAAAATCACCATGCAGCCGTTTGGATTGATTAAGGGGGCGTAGCGTGCGATCCATTCTAAAAGCTTGAAATTTTTATCCCATTCCCCAAAATCTATGCCTTGCCTTTTAGCGCTCTTTAGGGTGGAAAAATTGTTTTTAACTGAAATATTGTAAGGAGGGTCTGTGATGATCGCATCCACTTTTAAATTTTGCTGGTGGAAATCCTTGATGATTTCAAAAGCGTCCGCGTGATAAATTTGTATCATTTTCTTAAGTTTTTTAAGATCGCTTTGCCTAAGGCTAGGGCTAGAAGAGGAGGCACAGCGTTACCGATTTGCTTACAAACACTCGTTTTATTGCCATAAAAGATATAATCATCGCTAAAACTCTGTATCCTGGCGGCTTCTCTGGGCGTGATAGAGCGGTGCAATTCGGGGTGGGAGTTGGTGCCATTGCTCGGAGTTACTAAATGAGAGCGGTTAAAAAAGTCGTTGTCTATAAGCAGGTTTAAAAGTTTCTTATAAAAAGCGTTTTCGTCTAAATGCAAGTCGTTTTCTAAAATGAAAACAAAAGTTCCTTTGACTTTTGTAACGCTTTCTTGATTGGATTGCCAAATTTGATGCGTGCTTAAAATATTGAGAGCGTCTAAAACTCGCGCTTTGCTTTCTTCATAGCCAGGGATAAATTTTGAAGCCCTATAAGAACACACCCCATAAAGACAATGATTTTTGATTTGAAAACGGCTCAACAACACCCCTAAATTAAAGGGATCAATGGCGTTTAAAAAGTAAGAAACAAGCAACAATAACCTTTCATTTTTTAAAAGGATTATAAAATAACGCTCATTAGTTTTTGTTTAAAGGTTTTATCATACTGCTAATGCTATTAACAGAGCATGATTAGAAAAAAGGCTAAAATAAGTCAAGCGGGTTTTTATAGCCGGGTTTCAATAAAACTTATTAAAATTTTAGCTTGAAAGCTCTTAAATCGTTTTTATCTAGCAAATATTGCCAACTTGGATCTTTGCTTTTGTTAAAATCAAAATAAAAAGTATCTATTACTCGCAATAATTCCCACTCATTATTGACTTGAGAAAAGATAGTTGTCTTGAGACCTGTGTTTAACACAAAAATATAATTAGCAAAATCATATATACCTTGTATATCATTAATTATTGTAGTTGTTTTAGCCAATAAACAGATATATTGAAAATCTTTATCAATCAAGCGGGTTTGATTATTAGGGTGGGCGTAAATAAAATGCTGATTAGGAGTGAGCGCGATAAGATTTTCTATATAATCAGCAATAAGAGGAAAGTCTTGAACAGGGAAAATATGGTGTATTTGTGTGGCTTGCGCTGTTTCATTTTCTCCTTTCACTTCAGAAAGAGAATGATTGAATTTATCATTATATTGCTTCACCACTTTCTTAGCTTTTGAAATAAGATAGTTAGAATTAGCAATCCTTTTAGAGTTTATAAGATCGTATTCTTGTCTGGTGGTATTTTTATCTTTTCCTATATCTCGCCAATTGATACGATTGTAATTAAGCTCATCTTTTGTAATTATAGTGTTGGATAAAAACCCTTTTCTTGTGCCTTTTTTACCATAATAAAAAGCTAAAGGATTGATAATTTTAGTAAAAATCCTAAAACATTCTGTAGTGTTTTTGATTGCTGTGTTATTGATAGTAAAATGAGTGAAACCATCTTTTAGTTGTTTAAAACTTTCTGTGTCTTGTTTTTGTAAAAAGTTGTCAAATATAGAATCAACCCCACTATCCATTAATACCTTTTGAACGTATAAAATAAGGAATTTCAAAGCGTTTGTTTCTCTTTGCATGAGGTATTCTAATAGCCCTATGTTTTGTATGGTATAAATATTTCTATTGCTAGTTTTTGTTTCAAATAAAATACCGCTATAGGCTAATAATTTAATAGGCTGAGAAAAAAACTTATCGTATTCATGCATGGAAAAGTCAGAATTTAAATCAGGTTTAGAAAAAATCATTTTAATATTTTCATTGGTGTAAGGGCTATCCCAAATATCCCTAATAGAAAATGATTTTTCAATATTATATTGCGTAAATTCTAAAATAAAATCAGCAACAATAGACAACACATCAGGGGCGCATTTTTGATCTATCCATCGCGCGTTTTGTGTTTTTCTAATATCATAATTTCTAAGTTTTAAAAAATCAATAATTTGCTGTTCTTTCATTAGCTATCCTTTAAAATCCCAAACCAAAAGCAACTCATGCTATCAATATTCAAGGTGCGTGTTTGATAATTCCTAGCGATTTTATAAAAATCCCTAAATTCAACGCCAGAAATATAATCGCATTGTTTCTTGCTTAAAGATATAGGGTTTTTAGGGATTAAAATAGCCACAGATCCATTAACCACATAGCCTTTTTCTTTTTTTAAAATCCTTGGTTTATAGGTCATATTGGGGGTTAAATAGACATCATCTCTGTCTAAAAATGAAGCTATCTTGAACGGGTTTAAAACCTCTTTTTGAATGTAGCTATCGTAATTTTCAATGCTAATAATCTTTCCGTTTTCATCAATATTGCGAGATTTAATCACACGAATACCATTTTTAACCAACACAGAATTAGTGATTTGTCTGTCTCTAAACACTTCAAAAAGACCAAACTGCATGGAATGAAACACCTTATCAAAAAAAGCGTTGCGATAGATAACCCAATAAGGCAACCGCTTATCAAAAATATAGCTTGGCTTTTGCTTGATGCTTAGGTTTAGAGGTAACGAACGCACTAAAATTTCTTTTGATTTTTGTGTAACAATAGCAATTGTTTCTACTAAAACACCCTTAAAACCAAGCTCGCCAAAATCTAAAATCGCTCCTACTCCCTTTTTTTCAAGCTTAGTTCTGGTTTCTGCATACTCTTTAGTGTTTAAAAGGTTTTTAGGCATAACCATTGCTGTAAAGTTGGCTAGTTGTAAAGATTTTTCTAAAAAAATCCCTGCTAAATGAGTGAGCCCTAAACTATAACCTTTAAATCTTTCATGCGTTTTGCCAAAAGGCGGATTGCCCACAATTAAATCCACTTTGCCGCATTCATAGGCTAGAAAATCTGTGCAAATCAATTCCATTTCAAAGTTGTTAGGAATGCAATCTTTATATAAAATCTCTAAAATTTCTAAACTATTTTTATCAATATCTATACACTTTAAATAAACTTTTTTAACAGAAGCGTATTTTTTAAAAAGAGCGCTTAAGAAATTCCCACACCCTACACTTGGCTCTATGATAGTAACGCTCTCTTGTTTAAAGCTTGGCAATAACTTCGCTATCTCATTAATAATAAAAGGGTTTGTAAAATACGCGCTTTTTTCTATGCGTTTAGAATTAGACATTTCTGCCAAACTCACTAAACTCGCTCTTGCAATCTTGTTTTTATTCTCTAAAATAAATCGCTTCAAATTTTTTGGCTCTAACAAATGGTGTGCATCAATAAGCCTAATGATCTCTTTAGGCTCTAAGTGGGTTTGAGACATGAAGTTTTTTATTTTTATAGCAATTTGCTTAAAAATAATCGTTGGAACAGCTTCACCGATACTTTGTCTTATATTCATTTCGTTTTGTTTGGAGATTTTTTCTTTTTCTTGTTGGTTAAGGGCGTTTAATTCTTGTAATTCTAAATCTAACCACTTAAAACGGCTAGGGATATTCATTAAAAGCATCAGCTCTCTAATGGAAAACACTCTATCATCTTTGGGGTGGATCGTGTTTTGGCTAGCCATTTGGTCGTTTCTTGTATGAATGCAAGGGGCAACGCTATAATATTTTTGCCTTTTATATTTATCGCCATTTTTAGAAACATTTAAGACAATCTTATTGCCGACAATTCTATGAGGCTTTTTGTTTAATTCTGTATTCTCAAACGCGCTTTGTCCTTCTTTTAAATCCTTAATCCATTCTTGCATATGCTTTGGATAAGTTCTAAAACTATGATAAAAATCTGCGCTATCATACTCGCCCCAAGTAAGTGGTTTTAACGAGCCTATCACTTCTTTTAAGGTTTTTTCTTGTTTGAAATCAGGAAAAAATTCTAACGCGCTTGTAAAATCTTTAAACTCTTTACAAACCCCTATCACTAAAGTTCTTGTTCGGCTTGAATTAGCTCCAAAATTTTTAAAATTGATTACCTCATCATAGAGCATATATTCACCACTCAAATTTTGCTCTATCATGGATCCTATTTCTAGCAAATTGTCATTTTTGTCTATACAACCTGTTTTATAAAAACTAGGGACATTTTCTAAAATAAAAAATCTGGGTTTGATTTGCTTGATCAAATCAATGCTCTCAACCACCAAAGAATTCCGTTTGATTTCATCGTTTTTCTTTTTATGATTGGCTACGCTCATGCCTTGACAAGGTGGGGTTGCTATCACTAAATCAACCCTATCATTACCAAATTTTTTAGAATAAAATCCAATTTGTTTTAAAATTTTTTCTTTTGTTTCTGGCTTTTTAATATCCCCACTAATGTAGCTTTCATCTAGTTTGCATTTACGATTGATCCTTTGGATATTCAAGCGTTTTTCTAAAATTTCATTGGTAGCAACGCATTCAAACCCCTCTTCTAAAAGCCCATAGCACCCCACTCCTGCCCCAGAAAATAAAGAAATATAGGTTAAGGTTTGATTAAAGAGCATAAGGGGGATTTAAAGATTGGATCAAACTCATTTGAAGCGCCTCAACGCCTCAAGCTCTCAATTTCTTTAAGCATGGTTTCAAAAGCCTCTTTAGTGCCTGCTCGCACGCTAGAAAACAAACTAAACGCAACAATGGCTATGCTCGCCACAATAAAGCCCGGAACGATTTCATAAATATCCAAAAAGCTTTTGCCAAATTTATCGTATAAAATCACCGTGCTAGCCCCAGATAGCATGCCAGCAATCGCGCCAATGCGTGTCATTCTTGACCAAAAAAGCGAAAACAAAATCACAGAGCCAAAACTCGCGCCAAAGCCAGCCCATGCGTAGCTCACGATGCTAAGGATGCTAGCGTTTCTATCCGTTGAAATGAAAAAAGCGATGCAAGCCACCCCTAAAACCGAAAGCCTAGAAATAACCATCACTAGTTTTTGGGGGGCGTTTTTATTGAAAATCGTCGCATAGAAATCTTCAGCAATGGTAGAAGAGCTTACAAGCAATTGTGAACTGGCCGTGCTCATCACTGCCGCTAAAATCGCGCTCAATAAAATGCCTGTGATCCAAGGGTTAAAGAGCAATTGACTCATCACAATGAAAATCTTTTCAGGGTCTTCTAAGCTCAAATCAAATTTATGCACATACGCAACGCCTAAAAGCCCCATAACGCATGCCCCAATCAAAGAAATAACCATCCAAGAAATCCCAATAGTGGTCGCTTTAGGCACATCTCTAATGGAGCGGATAGACATGAAACGCACTAAAATATGGGGTTGCCCAAAATAGCCTAACCCCCAAGCGAGGCTTGAAATAATAGCGACTACGCTAGAGCCTTGCAAGAAAGAAAGATTTTCAGGCTTGATCTCTCTAATGATTTTAATCCCCTCTCCAATCCCGCCAAGATGGATTATCATAACGATCGGCACCACGATTAAAGCGCTCATCATCAAAAGCCCTTGAATCAAATCCGTCCAGCACACCGCCTTATACCCTCCTAAAAAGGTGTAAGAAACAATAATCAGCGTGCCAATGCTTAAAGCGTAGTTGTATTGAATGCCAAAGGTCGCTTCAAAGAGTTTGGCCCCACTCACCAGTCCTGAAGAAATGTAAAAAATAAAAAAGATTAAAATCACAAAAGCTGAAATCAAGCGCAAGATGTGTTTGTCATCGCTAAAGCGCGTTTCAAAATAATCTGAAATGGTAATAGAATTAGCGATCACGCTCGTATAAATGCGTAAGCGTTTGGCCACAAAAACCCAGTTAATGAGTGCTCCTAAACTCAATCCTATGGCGATGTGTGAGTTGATAAGCCCCCCCACATATAAAGCTCCAGGCAATCCCATTAAAAGCCACCCGCTCATATCACTCGCTCCCGCACTCAAAGCGCTAATCACAGGGCCCATAGAACGATCGCCTAAGAAATAATCTTCAGTCGTTTCATTTTGCTTGTAAAAATAAAAACCAATATAGAGCATTAACAGCGAATAAACGATAAACATCGTAATAATAGGGGTGCTTAAAACAACATGTCCCATTTTGATCTCCTTATTTAATACAATATTTATTTTTCAGCACAGCATTATTTGTGGCAAGTGGGTTGTCTTAAAACCCTTGAGCCTAAATTCCCGTAACGATGATACGAAATGCTAACCGATCGCTCCAAGTGGTAATACAGCAATTCAAAACGCCCGTTCAAGCAGGGTTTAGTCGTGGCTAAAACCATCCCTAAAGCGCTCGCTTGTTCGTGCAATAAATCCAAATCGCTTTTTAAATAACGGACACGATTGAAAGCATGCAATTTTTCGCTAAATTTTTGCAAGCTTTCATAAACGATAGGGGCGTTTGCTCGGAGCGTTTTTAAGCATTCTAAGAAGAATGTTAAATCTTTGTTCGCTCGCTCGTTTTCTATGCTGATTGTTAAAGGGATTTGAGAGATTAAACACGCTAAAGCCACGCCTAACATATCGCTTAAGGTGTCCTTTTCGGTGATGCGATAGCCCACGCTTTTAACCTTAGTGTAGGAAAAGAGATTGTCTTCGCCTCTGATTTTGACATAGTCTTTAGCTTGGCTGAATTCATGTTTATAATGATAAGCGTAGCTCTTTGCCATAAAAATCGCGCGCTTCAACTCATGCGTATGCTCATCATAGCCTTTTTGAGTCAAGCTCTCTAAAGTTTCGCTTAAGGGGTTTTTTAGGGCGTTTTCATCTTCTTCATCTTGATGGGTATTCACAAATTGCGTGATATAGTTGAAAATGCCTACCTTCCTCCCAAACCCCACAGCGGATTTTTTAACCCCCCCAAAAGGTTGGCGCAAAACGATCGCTCCTGTGGTGGGTTTGTTGATATAGATATTACCGGCTTCAATGCGATCCAAATAATATTCCCACTCCCTTTCATCTAAAGACTCTAACGCGCTAGTCAGCCCGTAACCGGTAGAATTGACTATCTCTATCGCTTCGTCTAAATCTTTTGCTTTCATCACGGATAAAATAGGCGTAAAAAGCTCAGTTTGGTGCGTGAAATCGCCTTTTTTAGTGCCGTATTTGATGCTTGGCTTCATCAAGTAGGGGTTATCATTGACAAAACTTACCGGGATTTCGTAATTTTCATAGCTTTTCAATTCATCTATGGCTTTGATGACCTTTTCGTTAGGCTTGTCCGCTAGAGCACCGATTTTGTTTTTGAAATCAAAAGGATCGCCCACGCTAAGGCTTAGAGTCGCATCTA
>ASYU01000266.1:0-7449 GCA_000448465.1 Helicobacter pylori PZ5056
AGTTTGATAACGATACTTATAAAGTTTCAGGCGGTTTGCATGGCGTGGGCGTTTCGGTTGTGAACGCTTTGAGCAAACGCTTGATCATGACCATTAAAAAAGAGGGTCAAATCTATCGCCAAGAGTTTGAAAAGGGTATCCCCATTAGCGAGCTTGAAGTCATTGGCAAAACCAAAAGCGCTAAAGAAAGTGGCACGACTATTGAATTTTTCCCTGATGAAAGCGTAATGGAAGTCGTTGAATTTCAAGCGGGTATTTTGCAAAAGCGCTTCAAAGAAATGGCGTATCTTAATGATGGCTTAAGAATTTCTTTCAAAGAAGAAAAAACCCAACTGCAAGAAACTTATTTCTATGAAGACGGCTTGAAACAATTCGTTAAAGACAGCGCTAAAAAAGAATTACTCACCTCCATTGTTGCGTTTAAAAGCATGGATGAAGAAACGCACACTTCTATAGAGGTCGCTTTAGCGTATGCTGATGATTACAATGAAAACACTTTAAGCTTTGTGAATAACATTAAAACTTCTGAGGGCGGCACGCATGAGGCGGGCTTTAAAATGGGTTTGTCTAAAGCGATTTTACAATATATTGACAATAACATTAAAACTAAAGAGTCGCGTCCCATCTCTGAAGACATTAAAGAGGGCTTGATCGCTGTTGTGAGCTTGAAAATGAGCGAGCCTTTATTTGAGGGGCAGACTAAATCCAAACTCGGCAGCTCGTATGCACGCGCGCTAGTTTCAAAATTAGTCTATGATAAAATCCATCAATTTTTAGAAGAAAACCCTAACGAAGCTAAAATCATCGCTAATAAAGCCCTACTAGCCGCAAAAGCCAGAGAAGCCAGCAAGAAAGCCAGAGAGCTTACAAGGAAAAAAGACAATTTGAGTGTCGGCACTTTGCCTGGAAAATTAGCCGATTGCCAGAGTAAAGACCCTTTAGAGAGTGAAATCTTTTTAGTGGAGGGCGATAGCGCGGGCGGGAGCGCTAAACAAGGGCGCGATAGGGTTTTCCAAGCGATCTTGCCCTTGAAAGGTAAGATTTTAAATGTGGAAAAAAGCCATTTGTCAAAAATCCTGAAATCAGAAGAAATTAAAAACATGATCACGGCTTTTGGGTGTGGCATTCAAGAGAGTTTTGATATAGAAAGATTGCGCTATCATAAAATCATTATCATGACCGATGCTGATGTGGATGGGAGCCATATCCAAACCTTGCTGATGACTTTTTTCTATCGTTATTTACGCCCGCTGATTGAACAAGGGCATGTTTATATCGCTCAAGCCCCTCTTTATAAATACAAGAAGGGCAAAACAGAAATTTATCTTAAAGACGGCGTCGCTTTAGATCATTTTTTAATTGAGCATGGCATCAATTCGGTGGATATTGAAGGGATTGGCAAGAACGATTTGATGAATTTGTTAAAAGTGGCGCGCCATTACCGCTACGCGCTTTTGGAATTAGAAAAACGCTACAACTTGCTAGAGATTTTACGCTTTTTGATTGAAACTAAGGACGCCTTAAGCTTTGATATGAAAGTTTTAGAAAAAAGCATTTTGGAAAAATTAGAGGGCTTGAATTATCAAATCTTACGCTCTTTTGCTACTGAAGAAAGCTTGCATTTGCATGCGCAAACCCCTAAAGGCTTGGTGGAATTTAACCTAGATGACAACCTCTTTAAAGAAGTGTTGTTTGAAGAAGCGCATTACACTTACCAAAAGCTTATGGAGTATAATTTAGATTTCTTGGAAAATAAGGATATTTTGGCGTTTTTAGAAGAAGTGGAAAATTACGCTAAAAAGGGAGCGAATATCCAGCGCTATAAGGGGCTAGGCGAAATGAACCCTAATGATTTATGGGAAACGACCATGCATAAAGAAAACCGCAGCTTAATCAAACTCAAAATTGAAGATTTGGAAAAAACCGATGCGATCTTTTCGCTTTGCATGGGCGATGAAGTAGAGCCTAGAAGAGCCTTTATCCAAGCGCATGCTAAAGACGTGAAACAACTAGATGTGTAAGGGATTTTGATTAGAACCCCTAAACATTTAAATCAGCGAGAGAGCGTGAATTTAGGGGCTTACTACACGCCCCCTTATTTAGTGGATTGCGCTTACAAGCTTTTAAAAAAGCATGTTGGTATTGAAGACTACACGCTTTTAGACACCGCATGTGGCAATAAAGAGTTTTTAAAACTCCACCACCCTAAAAAAATAGGAGCGGATATTGACCCTAAGTGTGGTGCTTTAATAATAAACGCTCTAGTTAATCCTAAAAGAGAAAATTATGGCATTAGCCAAGATGAGCCTTTAATCATTGTGGGCAATCCCCCCTATAACGATAGAACTTCCTTTATCAAACAAGATATTAAAAATAAAGATTTCATTTTTGAGATAGACAACGATTTGAAATCTAGGGATTTAGGGATAAGTTTTTTAAAATCTTTTGCAATTTTAAAGCCGGCGTTTATTTGCGTGCTACACCCTTTATCTTACCTCATCAAAGAAGCTAATTTTAAGCAATTAAAGCTATTTAAGGATCATTACAGGCTTTTAGACGCTTTGGTTGTTTCTTCTAAATCTTTCACTAAAAGTAACGAATTTCCTATTGTGATAGCTTTATATGAGCGAGGGCGAATGGACTATGCAGATATTAAGCGTTTTATTTTTCCAACTGATTGTGGCACAACGCTATGCTTAAACGATTTTGACTATATAGCCAATTATGTGGATAAATACCCTAACGCTAAAAAGGTTGGGGCATGCGTGGGCTATTTTTTCCCTATGCGAGACATTAACGCTCTTAAACGCAACAAAACTTTTTTAAACGCGCCAAGCGAAAATGCGGTGCGTATCAGTCAAGATAAATTAATTTATTACCAATATATCCATTATTTTAAGGAAATCGCCCCTAAAATCCCTTATTATTTTGGCAATTTGGATATTATTATTGACAATTTTGCTTTTTTAAAAATTAAAGACGCTTTTTTAAAAGATAAAAGAGCACGTTTGGAATATTTTAAAAAATTGTTTCAAGGACACCCTTATGAATTTGATTAAAGTTAATGATGATAAAAAAGTGATTGAGGTTTCTATTCCTTTAACTTCCATTTCAGGCAAAGTGCGTGTGAAAATCAGACATGCCTTTAGCGATTATGGCATTTCAACAGCGACTAGAAAAATCCCTTTTAGTTTAAAGCATTATGTAGAGTGGCAAATCGGTTATGATGTCCCCATTAAAGATAAAGAAAAATTTGAGCTCACTACTTTAAAAGATGAAAAATATCATTTTTTAGGGGCTAATAATAAAGTAAAAACCCTTTATGAATTGAGCGAAATAATTGATTACGCTAAGCGATTGGGTTTAATCAGTTTAGAAAATTTAGAAAATACTTTAAAATATTTAGAAAAACAAAAACAATTCATAGAAGATAGTTTTATGATCACAAGAGAAAGATTTAGATCGCGTCAATTTGGTGGCATGGATTTTGAACTTTCACGCATTTCTTATCCTTTACTCATTCATTCTTTTAATGATAATCAGTTGAGCGAAATCGTTATTAGAGAGCAACAATACGGCTCTAAAACCCAAGCCATGCTGTATTTTTGCTTTTCTATTTTGGAGTTAAAAACCGCTACCCCCTTATTAAACAGAACCGCTACACTCAAAGAACAGGCTCTTTTAACCATCCATAAAACCAACGCTCTTATGTTTTTAGAAATGCTTAAAATTTTTGGACTTTTAAGCCAAGCGCACCATAACGATGTGTTAAAGATTTTAGAAAAAATACTTCAAAATTAACAATGATACGAATTGTTAGAAAGGGAATATCCAACGCTATAAGATCTAGGCGAGGTAAACCCGTTTATGGGGAATAACCATGCATCAATACAACGCGCTTCATAAAGCTATAAAAACAGGGCTAGGCTTTAAACTTGTATCAATTTTCTTTAACGGCTTATGTTATACTAATAAAACACAGATTTGATTGAAGGCATTAAACAACTGCATGGTATTTTTTCATAAGAAAATTATTTTAAATTTTATCTATTCTTTAATGGTTGCTTTTTTATCCCATGGGGTTCTTTTAAAAGCCGATGGAATGGCTAAAAAGCAAACTCTTTTGGTGGGTGAAAGGCTTGTGTGGGATAAGCTCACGCTGTTAGGGTTTTTAGAAAAAAACCATATCCCTCAAAAACTCTACTACAACCTGAGCTCTCAAGATAAAGAATTGAGCGCTGAAATCCAAAGCAATGTTACCTACTACACTTTAAGAGATGCTAACAACACGCTCATTCAAGCCCTTATCCCTATAAGCCAGGATTTACAAATCCATATTTACAAAAAAGGGGAGGATTATTTTTTAGATTTTATCCCCATTATCTTCACTCGTAAAGAAAAAACTTTGCTTCTTTCTTTACAAACTTCGCCCTATCAAGATATTGTCAAAGCCACCAATGACCCCCTTTTAGCCAACCAATTGATGAACGCGTATAAAAAAAGCGTGCCTTTTAAACACTTAGCAAAAAACGATAAAATCGCTATCGTTTATACAAGAGATTATCGTGTGGGGCAAGCGTTTGGGCAGCCGACTATCAAAATGGCAATGGTTAGCTCTCGCTCTAACCAATACTATCTTTTTTCCCATTCAAACGGGCGTTATTACGATTCAAAAGCGCAAGAAGTGGCAGGGTTTTTACTAGAAACCCCGGTGAAATACACCCGCATTTCTTCGCCTTTTTCTTATGGGAGGTTCCATCCTGTCTTAAAAGTCAGACGGCCCCATTACGGCGTGGATTATGCGGCTAAACATGGCAGTTTGATCCATTCTGCTTCAGATGGTCGTGTGGGTTTTATAGGGGTTAAGGTGGGGTATGGGAAGGTGGTTGAAATCCATTTGAATGAATTGCGCTTGGTGTATGCTCACATGAGCGCGTTCGCTAAGGGGTTGAAAAAAGGATCGTTCGTTAAAAAAGGGCAAATCATAGGAAGAGTGGGAAGCACCGGTTTAAGCACCGGGCCGCATTTGCATTTTGGCGTGTATAAAAACTCCCGCCCCATTAATCCTTTAGGCTATATCCGCACCGCTAAAAGCAAATTGCATGGCAAACAAAGAGAGGTTTTTTTAGAAAAAGCTCAGCATTCTAAGCAAAAATTAGAAGAACTTTTTAAAACCCATTCTTTTGAAAAAAATTCATTTTATCTTTTAGAGGGTTTTTAATGTCTTATTTTAAGAATGCTTTCAATCAAAAATCTTTAATAGACGATTCCAATGTGTATTTAGAGCCTTGTTCTAGCTCTAATTTCATAGAATTAAAACGCATGCATTATAATGAAGAGAATACTAAGAAAACATGGGATATTATTAAGTCTTTAGACAGCGTGGCGGTTTTACTCTATGAAAAAGAATCCGATTGCTTTGTGATTGTGAAACAATTCCGCCCAGCCATTTATGCGCGTAATTTTCATTTTAAGCATGAGATTGACGGATACACTTATGAATTGTGCGCGGGGCTTGTGGATAAAGCTAATAAGAGTTTAGAAGAAATCGTTTGCGAAGAAGCGCTAGAAGAATGCGGTTATCAAATTAGCCCTAAAAATTTAGAAACCATAGGCCAATTTTATAGCGCAACTGGGTTGAGTGGGAGTTTGCAAACGCTCTATTACGCTGAAGTGCATAAGAATTTGAAGGTTTCAAAGGGTGGGGGGATTGATACAGAAAAGATTGAAGTGCTGTTTTTAGAGCGATCAAAAGCTCTTGATTTTATAATGGATTTTCAATACGCTAAAACCACCGGATTGTCTTTAGCCATTTTATGGCATTTAAAAAAGTTTAAAAATGTTTAAAAGGAATTTTATGTTAAGGCTTTTGATAGGACTTCTTCTAATGAGTTTTATAAGCTTGCAATCAGCCTCTTGGCAAGAACCCTTAAGAGTGAGTATAGAATTTGTGGATTTGCCTAAAAAAATCATTCGTTTTCCTGCCCATGATTTGCAAGTGGGGGAGTTTGGTTTTGTTGTTACTAAACTTTCAGATTATGAAATCGTTAATTCTGAAGTGGTCATTATTGCCGTTGAAAATGGTGTCGCAACGGCTAAATTCAGAGCGTTTGAGTCTATGAAACAAAGCCATTTACCCACTCCAAGAATGGTCGCTAGAAAGGGTGATTTGGTCTATTTTAGGCAATTCAATAACCAAGCGTTTTTAATCGCTCCTAATGATGAAATCTATGAGCAAATCAGAGCGACTAACACTGATATTAATTTTATTAGTTCTGATTTGTTGGTTACTTTTTTGAACGGGTTTGACCCAAAAATCGCTAATTTAAGAAAAGCGTGCAACGTTTATAGCGTGGGGGTGATTTATATTGTAACCACGAACACGCTCAATATTTTAAGCTGTGAGAGTTTTGAAATTTTAGAAAAAAGAGAGCTGGATACAAGCGGTGTTACTAAAACTTCTACGCCGTTTTTTTCTAGGGTTGAGGGCATTGATGCAGGCACGCTAGGGAAACTTTTTTCAGGCAGTCAATCTAAAAATTACTTCGCTTACTATGACGCTTTAGTCAAAAAAGAAAAACGAAAAGAAGTAAGGATTGAAAAGAAAGAAGAAAGGATTGATGCTAGAGAAAATAAACGAGAAATCAAGCAAGAAGCCATTAAAGAGCCTAAAAAAGCCAATCAAGGCGCAGAAAACGCTCCCACTTTAGAAGAGAAAAACTACCAAAAAGCAGAGCGAAAACTTGACACTAAAGAAGAAAGGCGTCGTTCAAGAGATGAAAGGAGAAAAACTAAAGCCACCAAAAAGGCTATGGAATTTGAAGAAAGAGAAAAAGAGCATGATGAAAGAGACGAAAAAGAGACTGAAGAAAGAAGAAAAGCTTTAGAAATGGATAAAGGCAATGAAAAAGTCAATGCCAAAGAAAACGAGCGAGAAATCAATCAAGAATCCGCTAATGAGCCAAGTAGTGAAAACAACGCCACTCCAAAAGACACAGAAAATACTTCTGTCTTAAAAGAGAACGCCGCTAAAAAAGAAGTGCCAAAACCAAGCTCTAAAGAAGAAAAACGCCGCTTGAAAGAAGAAAAGAAAAAAGCCAAGGCCGAACAAAGAGCGAGGGAATTTGAACAAAGAGCGAGAGAGCATCAAGAAAGAGATGAAAAAGAGCTTGAAGAAAGAAGAAAAGCTTTAGAAATGAATAAGAAGTAAGCCCATGTTAGAGAAGCAACACATCCAATACTTTAAAAACCTGGTAGGGGGAGAGGATTTTTTCACCGATTTAGCGCATTTGAACGCTTATTGCTATGACGCTACTAAAGAAAGGCATTTGCCTAGCGGCGTGATTTTCCCTAAAAACGAGCGAGAAATCAGCCAGATTTTAAAATACTGCAACGAGCATCGCCTTATCGTTGTGCCTAGGGGGGCTGGGAGCGGTTTTACAGGGGGGG
>ASYU01000267.1:0-5749 GCA_000448465.1 Helicobacter pylori PZ5056
TTGGGCGTGAGGATAGGGGTGTTAGGGATAGCGTTAGTGGGATTAGAGCTAATGATGGGCTGATCGTTATTCTCAAGGCGAGGGCTTGGGAGAGGCTGAATACTCTTTCTGGGGGTGAAATTGGTTGGGGGATAAATGGGGGCTTGCAAGCCATTAGCTGAAGGGGGGATTAGCTGAGCGTTAGTGTTACGCTTTTTAAAGAGACTGCAACCGCTTATCAAAAGAGTGGCGACAAGCAACGAATTAATACCAAAAAAGGCAGTGTGCAAACGCATGGGCATTTTCCTTAAAATGAATTCATTAAGGGGTATTATATCATTTTTGAATAGATTTGTCATGCGGATATTTTTATTAAGCTTAAGGTTAGTGAGTTTTTAATTTAAAGTCTAGGGGGTTATGATTTAATTTTGGCTTTCTCAATTTTTAATAGGGATAACTCAATTTTTTAAAAAAAAGGGGATTTAATGGCTTGATTGTGCGGATATTCTTAACTAATCTTAATAAGGCTAGTGAGCTTTAAGTTTAAAGTCTAGGGGATTATGACTTATTTTGGCTTTCTCAATTTTTAATAGGGATAACTAAAATTTTTAAAAAAGAGGATTTTAATGGCTTGATTGTATCGTTTTGAGATTTTATTTTAATAATAAAAACTCATTTTTTAAGTTTGATTTTTAAACTCATTTTTTTAATAAGATAGGGGTATTTTAAAAACAATTCCTCCTACAACCCACAACTAAAACCCCCTAAAGAGCGTTTTTATAGAGGTTATCGCTTGCTTTTCGCAAGCTTTTTAATTGTAAAAAATACTTTGAATATTTTTTAAATAAGATGAGAAATAAAATAAAATTTTTTGAGCGCTTTTTAAGGATAAGGTTAAATTTTTAACTACCTTATTTCATCAAAAATATAAACAACGATTATTGTAAATCCCTATGATAGTGAAAATAGTGCGAGTGGTGTCCTTGGCGGGATTCGAACCCACGACCTTACGATTAGGAATCATACGCTCTATCCAGCTGAGCTACAAGGACATTTTATTAAGAAAGCAAGAAACTTACAACCTGTTGGTAAGCCCCTTACTGAGTGGATCAAATTCACTTGCCTTCTTCAACTTTTTGTTTAAGGATTTTACCGGGTTTGAATTTAGGTACTCGTTTGTCTTCAGTTTTATAAGTTTTATCGCTTCCTGGCACTTTACCTTCTTTGCCTTTTTGCTCTGCGGTTTCAAATTTGCCAAAACCGATCAACTCCACGCTTTCACCCTTGCTTAAAGCTGTTTGTACCGCTAGAGTAAAGGCACTGATCGCTTCTTCGGCTTCTCTTTTGCTGTTGTATTTACCCGCTTCTTTAACCAAATCAATAAATTCCGCTTTGTTCATGTGGATAACCCCTTTTCTAATAGATGCTAAAACCAAACGATTCAATCGCTTAGCTTGACTGATTGAGCGGTAATTATAATCAAATCCTAAAGATAAATCAAGCAAAGACGCTTTTTTAAGGGGGTTTAACGCATAAAAAATTTAATTTTGTTGGGCGCTTTTTTTATCTTTAGCGTTAAGGATTAAAGGCGTGCCTAAAAAATTAAATTCTTTCCTTAAGGTGTTAATCAAATAGCGTTTGTAACTGAAATGCAAGGCTTTAGGGCGATTCATTACGAGCGAAATTTGAGGGGGCTTGGTGGCAAATTGCGTGGCGTAATACACTTTCACTAATTTCCCTCCGTCGCTTGGTAAGGGGTGTTTTTGAGTGGCTTGAGAAATCACGCTATTGAGCAAGCTCGTGGGAATGCGTTTGGAAAAACACTCATAGACTTCTATGATTTTATGCTTGATTTCATCAATATGACGCGCTTTTAAGCAGCTGGTTGTGATCACAGGGGCGTATTCTAAAAAGCGGAATTTCCTTTTTAGAGTTGCCATGATCTCTTCATAAGGGGCGTAGCGGATGTCCCATTTGTTTAAAACAAGAATGATGCCTAAAGAGTGTTTATCCGCTAAAGAGCTGATCTTTTCGTCCAATTCCACAAAAGGAGCGCTCACGTCTAAAACTAAAAGCGCGATGTGGGATTTTTCTAAGGCTTTTTGCGTGCGTTCTAGGGCGTATTTTTCAATGCCTAAGATTTTACCCCTATGCCTGATGCCAGCGGTATCCACAAAGCAGATTTTTTGATCGCCTATGAGAATGGTTTCATCTATGGGGTCAATAGTCGTGCCAGCCACGCTAGAGACAAGACTCCTTTCTTTTTTCGTGAGCGCGTTTAAAAGCGAGCTTTTGCCCACATTCACCCTCCCAATGATGCCTACTTGAATGATTTCTTCTTCTTTATTTTCTTCTAAAGCGTTATTAGGGGTTTCTAGGCTTTCTAAAATATCCGCATCCAAATCTTGCTCTATGATTTGGTTTAAATTCAATGCGTTCAATACCGCATCAATTAATGCGCTAATGCCCCTATTGTGCGAAACGGAGATATTAAAACTCTTTGGCATGCCAAAAGAAGAAAACGCATAAGCTCGCTCTTTTTCTTTGTCGTTATCAATCTTATTGATCACTAAAAAGCAGTTAGGGTTGGTTTTAAAAACCTCTCTAAAAAGCTTGATGTCTTCATCGCTAGGGATAGACTTGACATCCACAACGTATAAAATCAAATCGCTCATTTGAGCGGCTTTTAAATTAAGGGCTTTGATTTCTTTAGACAAAAGAGCGTCTTTAGCCATGCCCCCTGTATCTAACAATTCCACTTCATGGCCATTCAATGCGATTTTTCGTTTATTAATGTCTCGTGTAGTGCCTGCAAAATCTGAAGTGATAGCGATCCTTTCTCTAGCCAGGCGGTTAAACAGTGAGCTTTTCCCCACATTAGGCTGGCCTAAAATCGCAATGGTTTTTAAAGTTTTATGGCTTGTATTCATCTTTTTTATCGCTTCAATTTAATCAAAATTAGATTACAATATTATAGTTATTTAAAGCTTAAATAAGGGTCTGGCATTGTTTTTAGTCAAAAAAATAGGCGTGGTAATAATGATTTTAGTCTGCTTTTTAGCTTGCTCGCAAGAGAGCTTTATCAAAATGCAAAAAAAAGCCCAAGAGCAAGAAAATGACGGCTCTAAACGTCCTAGCTATGTGGATTCAGATCATGAAGTCTTTAGCGAAACGATTTTTTTACAAAACATGGTGTATCAGCCTATAGAGGAAAGAAACGCTTTTTTCCAACTGACTAAAGATGAGGACAATTCTTTTAACCCTGAAACTTCTGTGATTTTACTGAATGAGCCAAGCGATAATAATGAAAAAAACCCGCCCTTATACCCAAACGATCCCCATAACAATGATGACAACGCTAATAATAGTCAAAAAAACCCGTTCCTTTACAAACCAAAAAGAAAAACAAAAAATCCAAAGCTCATTGAATACTCCCAACAAGATTTCTACCCCCTAAAAAACGGGGATATTATTATGAGTAAAGAAGGGGATCAATGGCTGATAGAAATCAAATCCAAAGCCTTGAAGCGTTTTTTAAAAGATCAAAACGATAAAGATCGCCAGATCCAAACTTTCACTTTTAATGACACTAAAACGCAAATCGCGCAATTTAAGGGCAAGATTTCTTCGTATGTTTATACCACCAATGACAGCGATTTGAGTTTAAGGCCTTTTTATGAATCCTTTTTGTTAGAAAAAAAGAACGATGATCTTTATACGATAGGGGATAAGGCTTTAGACGCCATTGAGATTTCAAAGTGTCAAATGGTGTTAAAAAAGCATTCAACCGATAAATTAGACAGCCAGCATAAAGCCATCAGTATTGATTTGGATTTTAAAAAAGAGCGCTTTAAGAGCGATACGGAACTTTTTTTAGAATGCCTTAAGGAAAGTTAGGGCGTTTATTACGACAATTTAGATTTTTTTGGGTAGCATGTTAGCGTTTCAAAGGCATGGATATTGTTAAAAAGTAAGGAATGTTTATGTGGATCACCCAAGAAATCACGCCGTATTTGCGTAAAGAATACACCATAGAAGCGAAATTATTAGATGTTAGAAGCGAGCATAATATCTTAGAGATTTTTAAATCTAAGGATTTTGGTGAAATTGCGATGCTTAACCGCCAATTATTGTTCAAGAATTTTTTGCACATTGAAAGCGAGTTACTCGCTCATATGGGGGGTTGCACCAAGAAAGAGCTTAAAGAAGTTTTGATTGTGGATGGGTTTGATTTGGAATTAGCCCACCAGCTTTTTAAATACGACACGCGTATAGATTTTGTGCAAGCGGATGAAAAGATTTTGGATAGCTTCATTAGTTTTTTCCCCCATTTCCATGAAGTGAAAAATAATAAGAATTTCACGCACGCTAAACAACTATTAGATTTAGACATTAAAAAATACGATTTGATCCTTTGCTTGCAAGAGCCGGATATTCATAAAGTGGATGGTTTAAAAAGAATGCTTAAAGAAGATGGGGTGTTTATTTCGGTAGCCAAACACCCACTATTAGAGCATGTGAGCATGCAAAACGCCCTTAAAAACTTGGGCGACTTTTTTGCTGTTGCCATGCCTTTTGTAGCGCCTTTAAGGATTTTGAGCAATAAGGGTTATATTTACGCTTCTTTTAAAACCCACCCCTTAAAAGATCTAATGACGCCAAAAATAGAAGCGCTAAAAAGCGTGAGATACTATAACGAAGACATCCATAGGGCCGCATTCGCTTTGCCTAAAAATTTACAAGAAGTCTTTAAAGACAATATCAAATCTTAAAATGATCTTAAAAAACGCTATCGCTCTGACAGGGGGGATAGGCACCGGTAAAAGCACCACCATTAAAATATTGGAATCGCAAGGCTATGAGATTTTAGATGCGGATAAAATCGCCCACCAATTATTGCAAGAGCATCGGTTTAAAATCGCCCAACATTTTGGATCAGATATTTTAGAAAAAGATATTTTAAACAGAAAAAAACTTGGCGCGATCGTGTTTCAAAAGGCTCATGAGTTAAAATGGCTAGAGGATTTTTTACACCCCTTAATCCGTGAATACATGCTTAAAAAAGCCTATGAATTAGAAAAAAACCATCAAGCGTATTTTTTAGACATCCCTTTGTTTTTTGAAGTGGGTGGTAAAAAACGCTATCCTGTGAGTAAGGTGGTGTTAATCTATGCACCTAGGGTTTTACAAATTGAGCGCCTTTTAGAGCGAGACAAACTCAAAGAGGCTGAAATCTTGCGGCGATTAGCTTGTCAAATGGATATAGAGCAAAAACGTGCCATGAGCGATTATGTTATAGACAACAGCTCCAGTTTGAAAGATTTAAATAAGCAAGTTGAACGCTTTTTAAAAACGCTCTTATAAGCTCGTTTTGTCTCTAAGCATGTTAAACTACCATTAAATTTTTTGTAAGGCTAAAAACATGATCACTTTAAAACAAGCCCTTTCTTTATCCCAAGATGAATTAGAAACCCTTAAAAACGAAATTGACGCTAAGGTTAGAGCTTCAGATTTGAACGCTTACATTAAAGCCCCTAGCCTTAATGGCGCTAGCGCTAAAGGGGTGCCGATTCTTATTAAAGACAATATCAGCGTGAAGGGGTGGGAAATCACTTGCTCCAGTAAGATTTTAGAAGGCTATGTCGCTCCTTATCATGCGAGCGTGATGGAAAACTTGCACCAAAACAGCATGGCAGGGTTTGGGCTTTCTAACATGGACGAGTTTGCGATGGGAAGCACCACAGAATCTAGTTGCTATGGGACCACTAAA
>ASYU01000268.1:0-4932 GCA_000448465.1 Helicobacter pylori PZ5056
TGGCGTTTTATACGACCTTTTACATGGCTTTTGTTTTGTCTTTTTTTGGGGCTAGAAAGGCGATGATTAGTGCAGCGGCTGGCTCAGTGGCGCTCATTTTAGTGGGCGTGGTTAAAAACTATGGGCTTGAATACGCGGGTGTGGCGACTCTTATGGCAGGGGTGTTGCAAATTCTTTTAGGCTATTTGAAAATAGGGAATCTTTTGAGGTTTATCCCCCAATCAGTGATGTATGGCTTTGTGAACGCGCTAGGCATTTTGCTTTTAATGGAGCAATTCAAATTCCTTGAAAACCAAAATTTAGGGGTGTTTATCTTGCTCGCTATTGGAATATTGATTATTTACCTCTTCCCCTTAATCACTAAAAAAATCCCCTCTAATCTGGTTTGTATCCTTATAGTGAGCGCGATCGCTTTGATTTTTGATACGCATGCGCCGAATTTAGGGAGCATTGAGCAAGGGATTTCAGGCTTTCATCCTATCATTATCCCAAAAAATTTAGATTTTAAAATGGTGGTAGAGTTGTTGCCTTACGCTCTTTCTTTAGCGCTAGTAGGCACGATAGAAAGTTTATTGACCGCCAAAACTTTAGATATGATTTTAAAAGACGGCGTGAGCGATAAAAACAAAGAAACTAAAGCGCAAGGCTTGGGGAATATCATCTCAGGGCTTTTGGGGGGAATGACAGGGTGCGCTTTAGTGGGGCAGTCTATCATCAACGCAAAATCTGGGGCCAAAACCAGGCTTTCTACTTTTTTTGCCGGCTTTTCTTTAATGGTGTTAGTGCTAGTGTTTAATGAATATGTGGTTAAGATCCCCATTGTGGCGGTTGTGGCGGTGATGGTGATGATTTCTTTCACCACTTTTAATTTCCAATCCATTATTAACATTAAAAAAATCAAGCTCTATGACACGCTGAACATGCTCTTAGTCGTGGCGGTGGTTTTATACACGCATAATTTAGCGATAGGGGTTGTGGTGGGGGTTTTAGTCAATGCGTTATGGATCAAATCTAAAGGGATTGCGTGAAGTTTTGCTATAAAAAAGATGAGTTAAAAGTATGGCTCCAGATGTAGGATTCGAACCTACGACCAAGCGGTTAACAGCCGCCTACTCTACCGCTGAGCTAATCTGGAATTTCGCTCAAAAAATAAAGAGAAATTTTAGTGTGTTTTTTGTAAAAAGTCAAGTAAATTGATGCCATTATTCACTTGAGAGCCAAAAAGTTGGCTTTGTTCTCATTAGTAATGAGAACCGATTTAATATCAATAAGCCAAAACATAATTGAGATACAAGCTATAAAGCCTGCGGTAGGCTAATTTAGCGCCCATGAAAGAATAGTAATTGGTGCTGATCGTAGGGATTTTCACGCCTAATTCAATGCCATGATGGATCCCTTGAAGCCTTAAGCCGGTGTTGAATAAAAATTGGAAATTGGTGTTGTTGATCTTAGCACTGTAGGCGCTATTGGTGATTTTTAAATTCGCCGATTGGTTATTAAGCCATGTCGTTCCCGCTAGAGCGATGCCCCCAAAAATACCAAAAGAGACTTTGCGGTTTTGATTGGATCCGCCATTGATGAAGTTCAATAAAAGATCACTGCCTGCGCCATAAGTGAAAACATTGGAAGCGGAGTTAAAAAAGTTGGATTTGATATAGGCATGGTTGTAATCAAAAAAGGCATAATACCGGATCCCAAAAAATTTATTTTTCCCAAAGAATTGCTTATAGCCTAATTGCACGCCCACGCCATTCATCGCCCCGTTATTGCTTTGAGAGTTAATCAATCCCACGCTTCTAAAAGGGTTATGGCCAAACTCTTTGGTGGTAGTTTGGAATTGAGAATATTGGGTTTCGTTGAGAGAATAACTATAGCTAGATCGGCTCACCAAACTTTGAAACCCTTTAGAACCGGGCGTTTTTTGAAGGGTGTTATAGATGGTTTCTAAATTGTCCCCTTTGAGGTAAGAGATAGTGTCATTGATAACGCTTGAGACTTGATTGAGGTTTTTATTGAAATCAGCGTTGTTAAACGCGTTTTGTTGGTTTGGACTTTCTGGGGCAGTTCTTCGGGCATCTGCAGCGGCTTTTTTAGCGCTATCAATCATGCTAGTGATGGCGTTAAAGGTGTTGCCAAAAATATTGCATGCGTTCCCGCTTGCATTAATGCCCCATGGTTTGCCATTGCCTCCGTCTATTCCTGGGCATTGGCTTTGAAGGGTGCTAATAATGGTGCTAGCTTGAGTTAAAAGCTGGTCATAGTCATTTCCAATCGTGAGATCATTCTTTTTTTCTAGGGTATTTTGGAGCAATTGAGAAGTTGCTTTGAGTTTTTCGTATTCGCTAGTGGGTAGCGTGCCACTGGCTAAATTAGAGGCGATCACTTGCCACATGCCCACCGCAGAGCTGAGCGCTGAGGATACGGCTTGATTGGCGGTATTAGGGGTCGTTTTCAATCTGCTGGCGCTCTCTTTTAGATTGTCAATCGCTTGAGCGGTGCTTGAATTGGTGTTAGAGGCCGTTTGTTTGAGTTCGTTATAGCGGGTTAAAAGATTGTTCAAATTTTCGTAAGCGTTGGAGACTTTTTGGATTTCGCCGGTGTTTTTCACTTGTTGAACCGCTTCGCCGATTTGATAGCCCACGCTCATAAAAACGCCGTCATTTTCAGCGAGGAGCGATGAAACCATAAGAGAAAGTAAAATCGTTTTTTTCATAAAATGTTCCTTAAAGTAATGTTTTATTTGTAAAATCGTATCAAATTGAAACTTTATTTACAATGCGTTTGAAGTATGCCATAAAATCATTGGATTTTTAATAAAATTGGGCAAAAATTAACCAATTTTGCTTTGTTTTTGGATTTAAAAAAAGATTTTTGGTAGTGAAAAATGTTTTGAGTGTTTTTAAATTTCACCGCTCAAGGAGATCGGGGCTAAAAATTTTCAAAGCGTTTTGCAAATCTTCTTTGGTGTCAATGCCTATGCTTTCACTTTGAACGATTTTCACTGCAATCTTTTTTTGGTAATACAAAGCCCTTAATTGCTCTAATTTTTCTATTTCCTCTAAAACGCAAGGCTTTAAAGCGCATAATTCTTCTAAGATTTCTTTATTGTGGAAGCCATAAATACCGATATGCCCTAAAAGGGGGGTTTGGCGTTTCGCATCAAAATCTCGTAAAAAGGGGATAAGGGAGCGCGAAAAATACAAGGCGTTATTTTGATTGTCTAAAACTACCTTGACCAAATTGGGGCTTTTGGCTTGTTCTTCATCAATGACTTTAGCGCAAGTCGCCATGAAAGGGGCGTTTTGGGTGGCTTCTAATAAGGCTAAAATGACTTCTTTTTCTAAAAAAGGCTCATCGCCTTGCAAGTTTAAAACCCTTTCATCGTTTTTTAACCCTAAAATTTGCGCCGCTTCCAAACAGCGTTCCGTGCCGCTATTGTGGTGTTTGGAGGTTAGCACCGCTTTAATGCGGAATTTTTGGCATGTTTGCATGATGCTTTCATCATCGCAAGCGACTACGCATTCATCTACTAGATTCGCATTTTTAGCGCAACGCACTACCATAGGCAAGCCAAAAATATCTTTTAGCACTTTATTTTCAAAACGACTGGATTTTAATCTAGCAGGAATGATAATCATCTTTAAACCTTTTTAAGCCAAAATAGGGGATTTTATGGTATTATACCCATTAAAAGCTTATTCCTTTTATTGTAAGGATTTAGGCTATTGAACTTTAGGAGTTTTAATGATATTAAGAGCGAGTGTGTTGAGCACGTTACTTCTTGTAGGCTTAGGGGCAGCCCCTAAACATTCAGTTTCAGCCAATGACAAACGGATGCAAGATAATTTAGTGAGCGTGATTGAAAAACAAACCAATAAAAAGGTGCGTATTTTAGAAGTCAAACCTTTAAAATCCAGCCAGGATTTAAAAATGGTCGTTATTGAAGATCCGGACACTAAATACAATATCCCGCTTGTAGTGAGTAAGGATGGTAATTTAGTCATAGGGCTTAGCAACATATTCTTTAGCAATAAAAGCGATGATGTGAAATTAGTTGCAGAAACCAATCAAAAAATCCAAGCCCTTAACGCCACCCAGCAAAATAGCGCGAAATTGAACGCTCTTTTTGATGAAGTGCCAGCTGATTATGTGATAGAGTTGCCCTCTACTAACGCTGAAAATAAGGACAAGATCCTTTATATTGTCTCTGATCCCATGTGCCCGCATTGCCAAAAAGAGCTCACCAAACTCAGGGATCACTTGAAAGAAAACACCGTGAGAATGGTTGTAGTGGGGTGGCTTGGGGTCAATTCGGCTAAAAAGGCGGCTTTAATCCAAGAAGAAATGGCGAAGGCTAGGGCTAGGGGAGCGAGCGTGGAAGATAAAATCTCTATTCTTGAAAAGATTTATTCCACCCAATACGATATTAACGCCCAAAAAGAGCCTGAAGATTTACGCACTAAAGTGGAAAATACCACTAAAAAGATTTTTGAATCTGGCGTGATTAAGGGCGTGCCTTTCTTATACCATTATAAGGCATGATATAAGGCTATTCTCATGAAAAAACCCTACAGAAAGATTTCTGATTATGCGATCGTGGGTGGTTTGAGCGCGTTGGTGATGGTGAGCATTGTGGGGTGTAAGAGCAATGCTGATGACAAACCCAAAGAGCAAAGCTCTTTAAGTCAAAGCGTTCAAAAAGGCGCGTTCGTGATTTTAGAAGAGCAAAAGGATAAATCTTACAAGGTTGTTGAAGAATACCCCAGTTCAAGAACCCACATTATAGTGCGCGATTTGCAAGGCAATGAACGAGTGCTAAGCAATGAAGAGATTCAAAAGCTCATCAAAGAAGAAGAAGCCAAGATTGATAACGGCACGAGCAAGCTTATCCAGCCTAATAATGGGGGTGGGGGGAGTGAAAGCTCAGGCTTT
>ASYU01000269.1:0-3729 GCA_000448465.1 Helicobacter pylori PZ5056
AGCCCTTTTTATTGGCTGTGGCCCTGGCCCTACCAATAATCAAAGCTACCAATCGTTTGGTAACACACCAGCCCTTAATGGGACAACCACCACTTGCAATCAAGCGTATGGGACAGGCCCTAATGGCATTCTATCCATTGACGAATACCAAAAACTCAACCAAGCTTATCAAATCATCCAAACCGCTTTAAACCAAAATCAAGGAGGCGGGATGCCTGCCTTGAATGACACCACCAAAACAGGGGTAGTTAACATACAACAAACCAACTATAAGACCACCACACAAAACAATATCATACAGCACTATTATGATGAAAATGGGAAAGAGGTTCCAACCTATTATTCAGGCGGATCATCATTCTCGCCTACAATACAATTGACATACAACAATAACGCTGAATACCTTTTGCAACAAGCCGCTACTATCATGCAAGTCCTTACCACTCAAAACCCCCATGTGCAAACGAGCAATGGCGGTAAAGCGTGGGGGTTGAGTTCTACGCCTGGGAATGTAGTGGATATTTTTGGCCCTTCTTTTAACGCTATTAACGAGATGATTAAAAACGCTCAAGCCGTTTTAGAAAAAACCAAACAGCTTAACGCTAATGAAAACACCCAAATCACGCAACCCAACAATTTCAACCCCTACACTTCTAAAAATAAGCAATTCGCTCAAGAAATGCTCAATAGAGCTGAAGCTCAAGCAGAGATTTTAAATTTAGCTAAGCAAGTAGCGGACAATTTCCACAGCATTCAAGGGCCTATCCAACAAGATCTAGAAGAATGCACCGCAGGATCGGCTGGTGTGATTAACGACAACACTTATGGTTCAGGCTGCGCGTTTGTGAAAGAGACTCTCAATTCTTTAGAGCAACACACCGCTTATTATGGCAACCAGGTCAATCAAGATAGGGCTTTAGCTCAAACCATTTTGAATTTTAAAGAAGCCCTTAGCACTTTAGGGAACGACTCAAAAGCGATTAATAGCGGTATCTCTAAATTGCCTAACGCTAAGCCTCTTCAAAACATGACACATGCAATTCAAAACCCTAATTCCCCAGAAGGTTTGCTCACTTATTCTTTGGACACCAACAAATACAACCAGCTCCAAACCATCACGCAAGAATTAGGCAAAAACCCTTTCAGGCGCATCGGCATGATTGACTATCAAAACAATAACGGGGCGATGAACGGCATCGGCGTGCAAGTGGGCTATAAGCAATTCTTTGGTAAAAAAAGGAATTGGGGGTTAAGGTATTACGGCTTTTTTGATTACAACCATGCTTATATTAAATCCAATTTCTTCAACTCGGCCTCTGATGTTTGGACTTATGGGGTGGGCATGGACGCTCTTTATAACTTCATCAACGATAAAAACACCAACTTTTTAGGCAAGAATAACAAGCTTTCTGTGGGGCTTTTTGGTGGCTTTGCGCTAGCTGGGACTTCGTGGCTCAATTCTGAATTTGTGAATTTGAACATGGTGGGTAATATCTATAGCGCTAAGATGAATGTGGCTAATTTCCAATTTTTATTCAATTTAGGCTTGAGGATGAATCTCGCTAGGCCTAAGAAAAAAGACAGCGATCATGCCGCTCAGCATGGCATGGAATTGGGCGTGAAAATCCCCACCATTAACACGGATTATTATTCTTTCATGGGGGCTGAACTCAAATACAGAAGGCTCTATAGCGTGTATCTCAATTATGTGTTTGCTTACTAGGTGGCGCAAATCCTCTTTTTAAGGGGGTTTCATTGCGAAATGCCCCTATGCGCTTATGAATTTTGATTAAAATTTAGTTGTTCATAAAAGCATGAAAGCCTTTTACAAATAACTCCTTTAATTTTGTTTTTAAAAAACGCTTTTTAACTTTTTTTCATTTTCTTTTCTATGAAAATGTTCAAGCATTCTATAAGCAAGGCAAAACCAATACCCGCATACAAATAATTTTTATTGACATGCAAATGCAAGCCTTCTAAAAACAAAAACACGCCCACAACGAGCAAAAACACAAAGGCTAAAGTTTTGATGCGATAATGCCTTTCAATAAAATTGCCAACGATTTTGGAAAAAAACATCATCACGATTACAGATAAAATAATAGCAAGCGCCATGACTTCTAAGTGTTTAGCGATCCCAATAGCCGTGATCACGGAGTCTAAAGAAAAGACAATGTCTAAAAACATGATTTCTATTAAAGTGATGAAAAAGTCAAACGCTTTTTCTTGGTGTTTTTCTTTAGGGTAGATCTGCTCTTTTAGTTCCACTAACGCTTTAAAAGCCAAAAACGCCCCCCCTACAAGCAGCACCACATCACGCCATGAAAAGCTCATGCCCGCTATAGCGAATAAAGGCTTTTGCAAATGGCTGATAAAAAACAAGCCCCCTAAAAGCCCTATACGAGCGATCATCGCTAAGCCCAAGCCTAAAATAATGGCCTTATTTTGCTGGTGTTTGGGGAGTTTATAGACCATCACCGTGATAAAAATGATGTTATCAATCCCTAAAATAATCTCTAAAAGCGTGAGCGTAGCTAAGGAGATTACGCCATGCGGTGTAGAAAGGGCGTCTAAGAGTGAATATAAAAATTCCATGAAAGGCTACAACCAGCCTTTCTTTTTAAAATAAATCACCGGGAGGATCGTAGAAATCGCCATGATAATCAGCGCGAAAAGATACCCGTATTGCCATTCTAACTCCGGCATGAATTTAAAATTCATGCCATAAATCGTGCCAATCAATGTGGGGGGCATCATCGCCATGGTCGCCACAGTGAAGAGCTTGATGATTTTATTTTGCTCCACATTCACTTGAGAAGCGAACAGGTTTTGAATATTGTCTAGGGAGTTGAGATTGACCGTTGTAGACTCCACTAACGAGCTAAAATCGGTTAAAATGATATTTAAATTATTTTTAGTATCGCTATCCACTTTATTGCTCCTTAATAAAGCGGTGATAATGCGCCGTTTGTCAAAAAAAGAATCCCTTAAAGCCACATTAAATTCTTGCAAATTGGACAAGCGCACTAAAATATCATCATGCGTAGAAGTTTCTTTGAAAATGATGTTTTTGCGCAACAGGCTCGTTTGTTTGTTGATCCACTCCAAACATTCCACCCCTTTTTCAAAATACACTTCAAAGATTTTAGTTAGAATATCAAACCCGTCTTCAAATTTTTTAGGGCTAGCCAAAACCTTTTTTTGGATAGAATCAAAGATTTCTAAAGTCCCGTAATAAATCGTGAAAAGAATGTTATTAGACAAAATAAAGGTCGCCATTTCCGTGTGGAAAGTCTCATTTTCATCCTGGTTAGTGAAAAAAGCGTTGATCGTAACGCTGGAGCTGTCTTCCCAATATTTGGTAACTGATGAGACTCGTTGGGAATGATCTGTGTTGTAGTGGATAGCGTATTCTTGGCTTAGAGTGGCTAATTCATTGGGCGTGGGGTTGATTAATTCAAACCACAACACTTCATTTTCTTCTATATCAAAACCATTAAAGTCATTAAAGCGTTTTTTAATGACGAATTTTTGCTGTTTGAAAAACACGTTCACCATAAGCGATCCTTAGAGTTAATGGCGTTTGTCCAAAACCTCAAAACAAGGTAAAATTTTGCCCTCTAATAGTTCCAAGCTCGCCCCCCCACCGGTAGAAATAAAACTCATGTTATCCTTTTCGCCCGCGCGATTGATCGCATCAATGGTATCGCCCCCACCAACGAGCGAGAA
>ASYU01000270.1:0-10569 GCA_000448465.1 Helicobacter pylori PZ5056
ATCCATGCAGCGACAATGGTAACCGCTGGGGTGTATCTGGTCATTAGAGCCAATCCTTTGTATAGTGCGGTGTTTGAAGTGGGTTATTTCATCGCATGTTTAGGGGCGTTTGTGGCTCTTTTTGGAGCGAGCATGGCTTTAGTCAATAAGGATTTAAAACGCATTGTGGCTTATTCCACGCTTTCTCAATTGGGCTATATGTTTGTAGCGGCCGGTCTTGGGGCTTATGCGATCGCGCTTTTCCATCTCTTCACGCATGCGTTTTTCAAATCCCTCCTTTTCTTAGGCTCAGGGAATGTCATGCATGCGATGGAAGACAATTTGGATATTACTAAAATGGGCGCTTTATACAAGCCTATGAAAATCACAGCTATCTTTATGATTATAGGATCAGTGGCTTTGTGCGGGATTTACCCTTTCGCAGGATACTTTTCCAAAGACAAAATTTTAGAAGTGGCTTTTGGGATGCACCACCACATTTTATGGTTTGTTCTTTTGATTGGGGCGATCTTTACCGCTTTTTATAGCTTCAGGCTCATCATGCTAGTATTCTTTGCCCCCAAACAACACGAAATCAACCACCCCCATGAAGCCAAAAATTTCATGCTTTTAAGCATGCTACCCTTAGGGGTTTTAGCGGTCATTGCCGGTTTTTTTGAAGAGCCGTTTTTCCATTTTATTTCTCAAGTGATCCCTAGCGTTGGAGAGTATCTAGTCCCGCTCGCTCTTTTAATCAGTATCACCACCATAGTGGTGTTATTAAGCATCGCTTATGCCATATTTAAATATAAAAATGGTATCACTTCCAAAAAAGAGGGGGGCTTTTTATACAAGCTCTTGCTCAACCAATACTATATCCCGCAGCTCTATCAAGGGATTGCAAAAGTTTTTAGCGCTGTCGCTTCATTCTTGCATCAGGTCGTGGAATTAAGGATCATTGATGCGATAGTGGATACCATAGGAAGAAGCGTTTTTGTTATAGGGCGTGTGTTTAGAATCAGTCAAGACGGGAATTTAACCTCCATGCTGCGCTTCATGGTGGCCGGGGTTTTAATTTTATTAGCGTTTGTAGCTTTTTTTGGGAGATAAGAAATGCAGTTTTTACATGCGCATCTTTTAAGCGTGGTGATCTTTTTCCCCATGCTGAGCGCACTATTAGCGTTCTTTATGAGCGATCAAGCGAGCAGGGCGTATGCGATCGTCATCGCTTTGATTGAATTGTTATTGGTCTTGTTGTTGTGGCATGGGTTTGATATTCAAACAGCCGGCATGCAGTTTGAAGAAATGAAGGAATTAGCCTATCAAATTGGCGTGAATTACCATGTGGGCGTTGATGGCATCGCGCTCTTTTTGTTGCTTTTAAACGCTATTGTGGTGTTATTGTCCGTGATTTATGTCAAAGAGCGTCGTAAAGACTTTGCGATCTGTCTTTTGTTGTTAGAGGGGATTTTGATGGGCGTGTTTTCTTCTATTAACATGATCTTTTTCTACGCTTTTTGGGAAATCTCGCTCTTGCCGGTCTTATACCTCATCGGTCGTTTTGGCCGTAATAACAAAATCTATTCTGGCATGAAGTTTTTCCTCTACACCTTTTTAGCGTCATTGTGCATGCTTTTAGGCATTTTATACATTGGGTATGATTACGCGAATAATTACGGCATGATGAGTTTTGATATTTTAGACTGGTATCAGTTGAATTTTTCTAGCGGGGTTAAAACCTGGCTCTTTGTGGCTTTCTTAATAGGGATTGCGGTTAAAATCCCTCTCTTTCCCTTACACACATGGTTGCCTTATGCGTATTCTAACGCCCCTACTTTAGGCTCTGTCATGCTTTCAGCCTTACTTTCTAAAATGGGGACTTACGCCTTATTACGCTTCTTGCTCCCGCTTTTTCCTGAGCTTTCAGAGGTTTATTTAACCCCTATAGCCATTGTGGCGCTATGCATGATCATTTATGGAGGTTTTTTAGCTTACGCTCAAAAAGATTTAAAAACCCTCATCGCCTATAGCTCGTTCTCGCACATGGGAGTCGTGGTGCTTGGGGTTTTTTCTTTCAATGTTGAGGGGATTTCAGGGGCGGTGTTTATGATGTTTGCACATGGCGTTATCGTCATGGGATTATTTTTGCTCGCTGGTATCTTAGAAGAACGCGCCAGCAGTTTGGAAATCGCTCGCTTTGGATCAATCGCTAAAAGCGCTCCCATTTTTGCAGCCTTTTTTATGATCGTTTTAATGGCGAATGTGGGCATGCCTTTAAGCATTGGTTTTGTGGGAGAGTTTTTGAGCTTGTTAGGGTTTTTTGCCACTTACCCTCTTTTGGCTATCATTGCTGGGACAAGCATCATTCTATCAGCGGTTTACATGCTCACTTCATATAAAGATGTCTTCTTTGGCAATTTGAAAGCCGGGAACAATCAAATCAGCGTGTTTGAAGATTTGAACGCTCGTGAGGTAGGGGTTTTGAGCGTGATTTTAGCTTTGATCTTAATTTTAGGGATTTATCCTAAAGCGCTTTTAAAACCGATTGAGCAAGGCTCTAAACAGCTTTTAGAGGTGATAGAAATCCGCTCGCTCCCTTTTTTAGGTTCATTGGACACTAAGATAAAAGAGGTCTCTTATGTTAATAGATAGTCTCCACATCTCTTTTGATAGCTTTAGTTTTGAGAGCATTTTACCCATGCTGGTGTTGGTGTGTGGGGGGATTTTCGTGCTCTTAATCAACGCTTTCACTTCCAGGTTTTCACGCAATTTGAATGTGTTTTTATGCATGCTCTTTTTGGTTTTGGATTTTTTAGTGGTTTTAGGGTTAGAAGAGCAGGAAAACGCTTTTTTTGGGTTTTTAAGCCTAGATACTCTCTCGCTCATCTCTCAAAGCATTGTCTTGATCTCAGCCTTTTTGCTCATTTTCTTAGCTCTTTCAAAAGAACGCTTCAACGAATTTCAGACCGCTGAATTTTATTCCCTATACTTGTTTATTGTCGCCGGCTTTCAGTTCATGGTTTCAAGCAACCATTTGTTGCTAATCCTTATTGGGTTAGAAACAGCGTCCTTACCCCTTTGTGTGTTAATGGCGTTGAGCGATAAACGCTACGGCTTAGAAGCAGGGATCAAGTATTTCACTATGGGGGCGATGGCGAGCGCATTTTTTGCTATGGGGGCGATGGCTTTTTACTTGCTTACAGGGAGCTTGAATCTTGAAGTCATTGCCCTATACTTGCACACTGAGGGCGTTACAAACCCCATGCTCTTTGCGATGGGCGCTATCTTTTTGATTGGAGCGATTGGCTTTAAGGTTTCTTTAGTGCCTTTCCATACCTGGATGCCTGATGTGTATGAGGGCAATAACCCAGTCTTTGCGAGCTATATTTCCATTGTGCCTAAAATCGCTGGCTTTGTGGTAGCGACTCGCCTTTTTGGGGCGTTTATAGACACTCATACCGCTTGGGTAGAAGACATTTTTTACGCCCTCATTCTTATGACTATCACCATCCCTAATTTCATTGCTTTATGGCAAGAAGATGTCAAAAGAATGCTCGCTTATAGCTCCATTTCGCATTCTGGGTTCGCTTTAGCATGCGTGTTTATCCACACTGAAGATAGCCAACAAGCGATGTTTGTTTATTGGTTCATGTTCGCCTTCACTTACATTGGGGCTTTTGGCCTTTTATGGCTCTTAAAAAGCCGGGAAAAAACATGGGATGAACGCTACGATCACCCCTATTCCAAATTCAACGGCCTTATCAAAACCCACCCTTTAGTGGCGATCTTGGGCGCTATTTTTGTTTTTGGGCTTGCAGGGATTCCGCCTTTTAGCGTGTTTTGGGGGAAATTTTTAGCCGTTGAAAGCGCTTTAGAGAGCAATCACATTCTTTTAGCGGTGGTGATGTTAGTTAATAGCGCGGTGGCTGCGTTTTATTATTTCCGTTGGCTCGTGGCGATGTTTTTCAATAAGCCCTTACAAAGCTACGCTCAAAACGATATTTACACCCAAAACGCTACCATGCCCATTTATGCGGTCATTATTGCCATGGCGTTAGCGTGTTTGTTCTCTGTTTTTATGATGCGAGGGCTTTTAGAATTTGTGGCTTAAGTCAAAAATCTTTCTTTTAATGGGCGTGAGCTTGCTCTCCCATTCTCTCAACGCCTTAAGCCTCACGCTCACGCAAGGCAAGGAAGGGGGGGAAGATTTTTCTGTTTTAACCTTACGGCACAACAAGGCGTTTTCTTGTTTTTATACTAATGAAAAACCGCCAAGCGGGATTGAAGCCTCTTTATCCATTACACGCGCTAAACGCCCCATAGAATGCGTGATAGACTCTATCCCTAAGGAGGGCTTTACCCCTTTAGAAAACGCTTTTTTCAATATCACCTATTCCATGCGCCAACAACAATTCATTTTACACATCAAACCCAAAGTGATGCGAAGGCTCACCCTTTTTTCTTTTGATAGGGATTATAAAAAAGCGATCCCCCTTTTTGTGGAAAACGATCCTAAAGCCAAAATGTGGCAAATCATAGGCTATGATCAAAATATCCCTTTTTTGAGCGAAAAAGACAACGCTCAAAAAGGCTTGAATTTCCCCATTGTCATTAAAGACGCTCAAACCCCTATCATTCAAGAACTAGATGTGAATAACAAACCCCTACTCACCACAAAGGGCTATGATTTAAACGCCTATTTAGAAGCTAAAAAACAAATGGATTCGCAAGCCTATTTTGACGCTTTACGCACGATCAGCCGTGCGTTTAAAAACTACCCTCAAACGATTTTTAAAAAAGACTTGTATTTATTAGAAATTATCGCATTAGGCCAATTAGGCATTAAAAAATCCTTACTCATAGATATTGGCACCCAATGGATTAAAAATTACCCGACTGACCCCAATATCCCTGAAGCGCTATACTATGTCGCCAAAGCTTTAGATGAAAACAACAATTACAAACAGGCCATGCGCTATTACAAACGCATTCTTTTAGAATACAAAAACTCCCGCTACGCTCCCTTAGCCCAAATGCGTTTAGCCATTGAAGCGGCTGAAGCTTCTGATTTGAGCAGCGCTAGCATGCTTTTCAAAGAAGCTTTTTCTAACGCCAAAGACAAAGAGAGCGCGAGTGAAATCGCGCTTAATTGGGCTGAAGCAGAGATAAACTATCAAAACTTTAATAACGCTAAATACCTCATTGATAAGGTGGTTCAATCCAACCCTGATTATCTTTCTATGCATAGCGAATCAGCCCTAGACTTACTCAAGTTATTGAAAAAAAACCAGATGAATGCAAGCGCGATTGAAATCGCTCAATTGCTCCTCAATCAAGATGATGACTTGAAAGCTAAAGAGCAAGCGCTCTATGATTTAGGGGCGTTGTATGCAAGGATCAAGGACTTTAAAAACGCCCATCTTTATAATCTGCGATATTTGCAAGACCATGCGGAATTGGAGCGGGCTTCTGTCGTTAGAGCGCGCGATGAAAAAGCCCTTTTTTCCATGGAGGGGAACACGCAAGAAAAAATCGCCCACTACGATAAAATCATTCAAAATTTCCCTAATTCTAATGAAGCCCTAAAGGCTTTAGAATTGAAAGCCCAACTCTTGTTTGACAATAAGCGCTATGCTGAAGTTTTAGGCATGCAAAAAAATTTGCCTAAAGATTCTCCTTTAATCCAAAAAACGCTCAATATCCTTGCTAAAACCCCATTAGAAAACCATCGTTGCGAAGAAGCCTTAAAATACTTATCCCAAATCACCGCCTTTGAATTTACCCCCAAAGAAGAAATCCAAGCCTTTGATTGCTTGTATTTCGCATCGCTCAAAGAAAAAGCGCAAATCATTGCCCTAAACGCTTTAAAAGCGGCTAAAACCCCTAGCGAGAAATTGGTATGGCTTTATCGTTTGGGGCGCAATTACTACCGCTTAGGGGATTTTAAAAATTCCACTCTGGCTTCTAAAGACGCTTTAATTCTCGCTCAAAGTTTAAATAAAAAAGAATTTTATGATATCGCTTTTGTTTTATTTTCAGATTACATGCAAAGCAATGAAAAAGAATTGGCCCTCAATTTGCATGCGTTTTTAGAAAAGCATTTCAAAGACGATAAGCGCATGGCGTTGGTTTATTTTAAATTGCTAGAGAATGAAAAAGACCCTAAAAGCGTCAAAATTTATGCCACAAGCTTGCTCAAACTCCAAGACGCTTACAAGGACTATTCTTACACGCCTTTTAGCGAATTTGCTCTCATTGACGCTTACAGAACCACCAAAGATTATTCAAAAGCGTTAGAAACGCTAGACAAGCTTTTAAACCGCAGGCTTTCTTTAGAAGATCACCAAAAAGCCTTATACTTGCAATCCAGCTTACTGGATTTAACCCATCAAAAAGCAAAATCTAAAGCCAGTTTAGAAAAATGCGTTCAATTAAAACAAAAAGATCAAACAAACGCATGGCAAAATTTATGCGAACAGGGTTTAAATTTATTCAAAAACAAGGAGTCATGACATGGACATTAGCATTTTTAGAGAATACGATATTAGAGGCATTTACCCCACCACTTTAGACGAAAAGAGCGCCTTTAGTATCGGCGTGGAGTTAGGGAAAATCATGCGAGAATACGATAAAAGCGTGTTTGTAGGGCATGACGCTAGGGTGCATGGGCGCTTTTTGTTTGAAGCTTTGAGCGCGGGGCTGCAATCGAGCGGCTTGAAAGTGTATGATTTAGGGCTAATCCCCACACCGGTAGCGTATTTTGCAACCTTTAATGAAATCAATGGTATTCAATGCCCTAATTCCATCATGATCACTGGCTCTCACAACCCCAAAGAATACAACGGCTTTAAAATCATGCTCAACCAAAACCCATTTTATGGCAAGGACATTCAGGCTTTAAAAGACACGCTTTTAAACGCCAAGCATGAAATAAAACCCCTAAAAGAAACACCAGAGAAAGCCAATGCCCTAGAAGCGTATCAGCGCTATTTGATCAAGGATTTTAAACATTTGAAAAACCTTAAATACAAAATCGCCCTGGATTTTGGTAATGGCGTGGGAGCGTTAGGGCTAGAGCCGATTTTAAAGGCTTTAAACATTGATTTTAGCAGCCTTTATAGCGATCCTGATGGGAATTTCCCTAACCACCACCCAGACCCTAGCGAAGCGAAAAACTTAAAAGATTTAGAAAAACACATGCAAGAAAACGCTATTTTAATAGGCTTTGCTTTTGATGGCGATGCGGATAGGATTGCGATGCTAAGCTCTCATCATATTTATGCGGGCGATGAATTAGCGATTTTATTCGCTAGACGCTTGCATGCTCAAGGCATCACCCCCTTTGTGATAGGCGAAGTCAAATGCTCTCAAGTGATGTATAACACGATCAATACCTTTGGTAAGACGCTCATGTATAAAACTGGGCATAGCAATTTAAAAATCAAACTCAAAGAAACCAATGCGCATTTTGCGGCTGAGATGAGCGGGCATATCTTTTTTAAAGAACGCTATTTTGGCTATGATGACGCTCTTTATGCATGCTTAAGGGCTTTAGAATTATTGCTTGAACAAAGTCCAAGCGATTTGGAAAACACCATTAAAAACCTCCCCTATTCCTACACCACGCCTGAAGAAAAAATCGCCGTGAGCGAAGAAGAAAAATTTGAAATCATTCATAACCTACAAAAAGTGCTTAAAAACCCGCCAAGCCATTTCCCTAAAATCAAAGAAATCATCAGCATTGATGGCGTGAGAGTGGTTTTTGAACATGGTTTTGGGCTTATTCGCGCAAGCAACACCACCCCCTATTTAGTCAGCCGCTTTGAAGGCAAGGATGAGATAACGGCGTTAGAATATAAAAGAGCGTTGCTTGGTCTATTAGAAAAACTTTAAAATAGAGCTTGGGATAATCTCATTTTATATCCCTTACTCTTAAAAATATTAAATCAATTAAACAAGTCGCTTTAAAACCACACATAAAATCATAAGATCTCAAATTTTTTACACTATTTAAGCTAAGTTGAAGTTGACTATACTACCGCATGCTATCTAGGTTAGATTAGCAAAACCAAAAAAAAGGAAGTTAGCATGGGTGATAAAAAAAGTAACACCATTAAATGCAATGGCATTGAAGTTCTTAGAAAACTTCTTGAACTCTTGGGTTTTTCAAGCACAACGAAACCAAATGGGCAAGTTGTTCATAGTCGTGATGGAGAGGTTGTCAATACCTACGAAACAAAAACGGTTATGTTTCAATGCAAAGAAGAAACAGAAAGCACGATTCGAACATTAGTGGATGGCATTAACCAACTTACTAAAGATAGCGAAAAAGAATAGATACTAAACCATAACATACGGAGAAATTTCAAATGACACAAGAAAATTTTAAACAAGCAGTTGAGAACATTGAAAATAAACATCAAGTTAAATTGATTCTTGAAGCAAGCGGTTGCAAAAGTTTTTATCCAACATGCGATAATGACACATGTAAAATAGATGCACCAGAATGCGAGAAAGGCTGGTAAGGTTTTGCAAACCACGAATGCTGAGTTTCTTGGTTTTTTAAAAAAATTAAACTACCAAGTTCATAATTATAAAACTTCTAGTCCCTTTAGGCTAGAAGAAGTGATTAAAGACCGCACAATGTTTAAAAAACATGTTAGCGAGATAGAGAATCTAGCTCATTCTTCACCATTTTTCTTAAAAAAAGTGGGTGATAAATGGGAAAAAACTTATAGAATTGAAGAAATAGCTCAAAGAACCTTAAAAGAATTGCAAAAAGATAATTTGCATAAGCAAGTTATAGAGATGTTAGAGAATAATCCGCTCATTCTACACCAAGAATTTGAGCGTTGGTTAAATACCAAACATCAAGGAATGATTTCTACAATCATAGATAAATGTTGGCATAACTTTATTATCTATACTTATGAGTATCAGTCTTGATGTTTAGACAAGTATGATCGTTTTATCCATCATCTCCCTACTCCAGAATACGAAAAAGAAAGCTCTGACAATCTTGATAATTTAAAGAATATTGCATATTATTTCAAATCCTACCAACAACAATACCCCCTAGATAGAAATATCCTACTTTATAATTTTCCATACAAATTACTCTACCAAGAAAAATCTTTTGAGACAATAAAAGCGATTATTATAGAGTTTAGCAATCTTGTATAAGCTTGCTAGTTTTTGATACACCAACACCACCGATTTAGACGCAGAGCTAAAGCGAGATTTGCTCCCCTTTAAAACTAGGCAAAGTAAAAGGGGTTTCTAGCACCCTAAAAAGACCATAATCGCTTATGGCTTGGTATGTGTGAAACCGCCCATTGCTAAAGCAAAGGGCTTCCTAACTAGAACACTCTAATAAAAATCAGTCTTTTTTATTATCAAAATACCTGCGATTTTAAGCCGCTACCAACCATGCTGCAAAATTTGAGATGCTTTTATATTGTTGTCAGGCTTATGGCGGTATTTTCTACGCTAACGCCATAACGCGCATATAATAAAGATAATTTTTAGTCTTTTGACGCAACAAAGCCTAAAAGCCTTTAAGAAATCATTCCTCCTACAAACCCCTTAATTTTTTCTAGCATGGCGTTTTCATTGTTTAAATTTTCTTCTATGATTTTGACTAACGCTGATCCGCAAATCACGCCATCAGCACCCATGCCTTTAGCGTTTTTGATGTGTTCTTTTTTGGAAATGCCAAAGCCCAATAAGGCTGGGGTAGGGCTAAAGGTTTTTAGGGTTTTAATAATAGCGCTCGCGTCATTTTCTAAAGTATGGCTCGCCCCTGTAACCCCACTCCTGGCTAAAGTGTAGATATAGCCTTGCGAATGCGTAGCGGTTTGTTCTAAATCCTTACTACTCGCATTAGGGCTGGCGATAAAGATCTGTTTGATTTGGTGTTTTTGAGCGGATTTGATGACCAATTCTTTTTCTATTAGGGGCATGTCCGCTATTAAAACGCTATCCACTCCGCATTCTTTAGCTTGAGCGTAAAAACCATCAACGCCATAAGAAAAAATTAAATTCGCATACGCTAAAAGCCCTATGGGAATATCATGGTTGTAACCTCTAATCTTTTTTAAAAGCTGGAAATTTTTAGCCATAGAAGCGTGTTTTAACGCCCTTAAATGGCTCGCTTGTATGGTGGTGCCATCCGCCACAGGATCAGAAAAAGCAAGACCCAATTCTAAAGCGCTCACCCCGCTAGCCATTAGGGTTTTAATGATTTCAAAACTCAATTCATAATTAGGATCGCCCAAGGTTACAAACGGGATAAACGCCATTTTTTCTTGTTTTTTTAAGGTTTCAAACATGTTTTGATACCTCATTTTAAACCCCCTTTTAAAGCGTTATAGACGGTGCTTAAATCCTTATCCCCCCGACCGCTTAAATTCACTACAATAATGCTTTCTTGTGCGCATTTTTGAGCGAGTTTTAAAGCATACGCTAAGGCATGCGAACTTTCTAATGCCGGGATAATGCCTTCTTTTTGGCACAACAACCTGAAGGCTTCTAGCGCTTCAGCATCGCTTGCGCTTTCATAAACCGCACGCCCACTTTTTTTTAAATAGC
>ASYU01000271.1:0-1727 GCA_000448465.1 Helicobacter pylori PZ5056
AACGCGCTAGGATAGATTAAAACCTCGGCCCCTTGTAACGCTAAAAGATTCGTGCCCACGCCAAAGCCGATTTCATAGCAAATTTGCAAACCCACTTTCGCGCTAAAATCCCCAAAATCCAGCGTAAAAACCTCGTATTTTTTACCCCTTTTGAAGCGCGATTTTTCATCGCCCCACAAATAAATCTTGCGGTGTTTTCCAACGATTTTTCCTTTTGGTGAAATGATATAAGCACTATCGTAAAGTTTTTTATCCGTTTTTTCAATGCTGCATGCCACAATATGCGTATTGCTAGATTTTGCAAAATCGCTTAACGCTCTTAAAGTCTCGTTTTTTAGCGTTTCCTCACCATGCTCTATCGCTTTAAGATCTATCCCAAACTCTGCATCCTTATCATTCACGCAATAACCGCTATCAAACAATTCCGGTAAAACAATGAGATTCGCGCCTTTGTTGTGGGCTTCTTTGGCCAGGTTGAGCGCTAATTGCAGGTTTTCATTTAAGGCGTAGGGTTTGGATTGCATTTGGATCACAGCGGTTTTTAGGATTCTTTTGGCGGGATTTTTTGTTTTCAAGATCCACTCCCATTTTTGTTTTTATTGTATAGGATTAAAAATTAAAAGAAAATTAAAGGGGTTAAAATCCGCATGCGTTTGTGTCAAAACTTACCATGATTATTTAAAAATCGTAATAACGCGCTAGAGAGCGAGCTCACAAACACGCCGACAAGAAAGATTAACCCGTTAAAAAGATGCAAGAATAAAAGCGTTCCTAAAATGCCTAGTAAAACCCCATACCCCCCTAAACGCCACACATTGAAAGACATTTCCAAACCCAGGGCGAATTTTTGAAATTTTTGCTTTTCTTCTTTTTCTCCTGAATTTTGTTTCCTTAAATCCAAACGCTTTTTAACGCCGTAATACGAAGACAACGCCACGATAAAAAACCCTAAAAACCCCCCTTCAAAATTCAAAACCCCTTGAAATGCTTGGAAAAAATAAACGACGATCGCACTAACTATATTGATAAAAAGTAAAATAAGCAAGCATTGGATTTGGCACATGGGCTTTGATTGGATTTATTTTGTTTTATTTTGTGTGTATTTAGGGTCTTTGGCCAGTTCTTCATAATCTTTTTGCATGTTTTTATAAGCCTTATAGACATTAAGAAAGCTCGCTAACACGCCCCAAATAACCCCAAGCCAAAAAAGCCACGAAATGTGAGTGAGCTTTTTAAGCCCATAGCCTATAGCCACGCCCATAAGGATCGCTACCACCATAGAAAGCCCTAAGCTCAAATAATTCGCCCCCTCTATAAACTTGTAATACTTTGGCTTTTTCAAAAAATTCACACGCCTTTTATGATTTCATCAAAACTTTCATCGGCTTTTGCAACCACCAAATCAATCATCTCTTCAGTCATAGGCTCACAAATAAAGCCGGTTTCAAAGCTTGAACATGCCAAATACACGCCCTTAAAGAGCATTTTTTGGTGGAATTTCGCAAACATTTCGGTATCGCTTTTTAAAGCGTCATCAAAATCGCACACCGCATTTTCGTTAAAGAAAAAGCCAAACATGCTCCCCATATTGAGCGTTTGTAAGGCGATGTTATAGTTTTGAGCGCTCTTTTGTAAGCCTTGAGTCAAACGAACGGCTAAAGCGTTTAAGCGAGCATAAAGGGTTTTGTCTCTTTTGATTTTATAAAGCGCGCTCAACCCCGCACACA
>ASYU01000272.1:0-2335 GCA_000448465.1 Helicobacter pylori PZ5056
AAATCGCATGCATCGCCACTTCTGTTTTCCCAAAACCCACATCCCCACTCAATAACCTGTCCATCACCCTGTGAGAGCTTAAATCCTTTGAAATTTCAGCGATGGCTTTTTCTTGATCGCTGGTGTATTCAAACCCCGCATGCGATTTAAAGACTTCCAACTCCGCTAAATGCACATCCATCTTTTTACCCAAGATCAAATTGCGTTCAGCCGCTAATTCAATGATCTTGCCCGCAATTTCTAAAAGTTTGGCCCTGACTTTAGCTTTTAACTTAAGAAAGCTCCCTTTCCCTAGCCGGTCTTTAACCGGCACGCTATCGCTTTGCGCCACATAGCGAGCGATGAGATGCAAGTTTTCTACCGGTAACAGCAGTTTGTCTTCGCCTAAATAAGCGATTTCTAAAAAATCCCTCTTGCTCCCTAAAACGCTGTGCTGGACTAATTGAGAAAACACGCCCACCCCATAATCATCATGCACCACCCATTCGCCCGGATTCAATTCGTTCAAGGCGAGCTTGGATTTTTTATGCTTTTTCTTCCTTTCAAAAGAATTAAGCGAGATAAAAATCCTATCAGGGGTTTTAAAATTTAACACAAAGGGGGCGATGACGCATTCCATGTTGCCTGCATCAAGTGCGCCTAATGCATTGTCTAAAATCGTTTTATTAGGGGCTAGGAGCGTGATTTTATGGTGCGAATGCAAAGCGATAAAGCCTTCTAGGGCATGCGCATGGATTTCTAAATCTTCATAGCCTTGCGCGTTTTCTAAAACCTTTAAAAATTTGAAACGCTCATCATCCAATTCGTTTAAGCTCGCTAATTCTTGAATTTCTTCTAAAGCCTTAGGGCTTATGATGCTTTGATAAACGCCCAATAAATCGTTTGCTTTTTCTCCTAAAAACCACAAACCGAAACTGGTTAAATCTTTAGAAAAGCTATTTAAGGGGCTTTGTTCCACTTTTGTTTTTAGATCCTTATAGGATGATTCGTCCAAACTAAAAAGCGTGGGGGGGATTTCAATTTCTAACAAATCTTCTTTGAGGCTCATTTGAGTGGCGGGATCCAATTCCTTAATGCTCTCACACTCCGTGTCAAAAAAACTCAAGCGATACGCCTTAGAATTAGGTATATAAATATCCACAATATCCCCCCTGAAGCTCGCTTCGCCCTCCACTTCCACTAAGTCTAAAATTTCATAGCCATAATAAAAAAGCTTGTCTTTTAAATCCTTAAGGTTATACTTTTCTAAAAGAGTGATTTTAAAGCTTTTTAAAAGTTCTTTTTTAGGTAAAGGGTGTAATAAAGCGCTAATAGGGGCAATGATGATAGTTTCTTGCTTGTTTTCTAAGGCCTGATAAAACTCCCTCAAACCCCCTAAAAGCTGTAAAAATTCTTCAAAAAACGAACGCAAATCGTCGTTTTTTTTAGCCCTAAACTCCGGGAAAAGAACGGCTTTAATATTTGGCTTAAAATAGCTTATGACTTCTTTAGCGAGCTCGGACTCTTTAAAATCCTTACAAGCGAGTATTTGATAATCAAAGCCTTCATTTAAGGCTTTATAAAGGCTAGATTGGATCATTCCCTATTTATTTTCAATTTTCTTTTCTTGCTCATTGATCAACAACGCTCCCCCTTGAAGGTTTTTAGGGCGAGTCTCCCCAATCAAAATCCCTTTCCTTTCCACCACAAGCTCTTGGCTAGAGATCTTACCATCAAGGCGCCCTAAAGGCATGATTTCTACCACTTCCGCTTCCACCGTGCCAGTAAATTTGCCATTGACTACTAATTTATTAGCGAAAATCTCACCCACTACCGAGCCGGTTTGTCCGATCACTACCGTGCTTTTAGAATGCACCACCCCCTCTAATTCGCCATCCACATGCAAATGGTAATCTAAATGAAGCTCCCCCTTTATTTTTGTGCCTTGAGCGATGATAGTCGCTGGTCCTGTTTTTGCATTAGCCGATTTATTATTGTTATCAAAGATTGCCATCTGATGCTCCTTTCTTTATTAAAAACTTCTTCAAAATCTTTCATGTTCCATTTGGTGAAACTCATGGGGTTTATGGGTTGATCTAAGAAACGCACTTCATAATGCAAATGCGGTCCTGTACTCATTCCTGTATTACCACTATACCCAATCAACTGCCCTTTTTTGACAAATTCGCCCGTTTTCACGACGATTTTATTCAAATGGGCGTAGTAGGTTTTAAAACCAAAAGGGTGGAAAACCTTAATCAAATTCCCATAACCCCCATTCCACCCCTTACTCGCTAACCCCACTACCCCGCTCGCGCTCGCATACACAGGCGTGTTAATGGCGGTGCTTAAATCA
>ASYU01000273.1:0-3479 GCA_000448465.1 Helicobacter pylori PZ5056
ACCTTATTAGCGCACCAGCATTTTGAGACTTTAAAGGCGCGTTTTGAAAATTTTGGCGTTAAAGTGGCTCGTTTGGACAGGTATATTAAAACCAGCGAAAAAAACAAGCTTTTAAAGGCGGTGGAATTAGGGCAAGTTGATGCGTTAATAGGCACGCATGCGATTTTGGGCGCGAAGTTTAAAAACTTGGGCTTAATGGTCGTAGATGAAGAGCATAAATTTGGCGTGAAACAAAAAGAAGCTTTAAAAGAATTGAGCAAGAGCGTACATTTTTTAAGCATGTCCGCCACGCCTATCCCGCGCACTCTAAACATGGCGCTTTCTCAAATTAAAGGCATTAGCTCTTTAAAAACCCCGCCCACAGACAGAAAACCCAGCCGCACTTTTTTGAAAGAAAAGAATGACGAACTCTTAAAAGAGATTATTTACAGAGAATTACGCCGTAACGGGCAAATTTTTTACATCCATAACCACATCGCTAGCATTTCAAAAGTCAAAACCAAGCTAGAAGAGCTCATCCCTAAGCTTAAAATCGCCATTTTGCATTCCCAGATTAACGCTAATAAGAGCGAAGAAATCATGCTAGAGTTTGCTAAGGGGAACTATCAGGTTTTATTATGCACTTCTATTGTGGAATCGGGCATCCATTTGCCTAACGCTAACACGATCATTATTGATAATGTGCAAAATTTCGGGCTGGCTGATTTGCACCAATTAAGAGGGCGTGTGGGGAGGGGCAAAAAAGAAGGCTTTTGCTATTTCCTCATAGAAGATCAAAAAAGTTTGAACGAACAGGCTTTAAAACGCTTGCTCGCTCTAGAAAAAAATTCGTATTTAGGCAGTGGGGAGAGTATCGCCTATCATGATTTAGAAATCAGAGGGGGCGGGAATTTGCTCGGGCAAGATCAAAGCGGGCATATTAAAAACATCGGTTATGCGCTCTATACGCGCATGCTTGAAGACGCGATTTATGAATTGAGTGGGGGGAAGAAAAGGCTTGAAAAAAGCGTAGAAATCCAACTTGGCGTGAGCGCTTTTTTAAACCCTGAACTCATCGCAAGCGATAGTTTGAGGTTGGATTTGTATCGCCGTTTGAGTTTGTGTGAAAATGTAGATGAGGTGGGGCAAATCCATGAAGAAATAGAAGACAGGTTTGGTAAAATGGACGATTTGAGCGCTCAATTTTTGCAAATCATTACGCTTAAAATCTTAGCCAACCAGCTTGGCATCCTTAAACTTTCTAATTTCAATCAAAACATCACCCTTACTTATAGCAATGAACATAAAGAAAGCTTAAAAGCCCCAAGCAAAGACGATAACGATATTTTAGAAACCCTTTTGAAACATTTGCGCGCTCAAATTTCTTTAAAACGGCGTTAAAAGCGTTTGATTTTAGCCTCAACTTTGTTATTTTAAAAAAAATATTAAGAGAGTTTGTTGTAAAATAGGGATTTGCTAGGCCTTTAGTCGTTAAAAGGTAATTATCATTAAGGAGTTTTTAATCATGGCAGATATTCAAAGGCGTGATTTTTTAGGAATGAGCCTTGCTAGCGTTACAGCTATAGGGGCGATAGCGAGTCTGGTAGCGATGAAAAAGACTTGGGATCCGCTTCCAAGCGTTGTTTCAGCCGGTTTTACAACTATAGATGTGGCGAACATGCAAGAAGGGCAGTTTTCCACGGTGGAATGGCGTGGGAAACCGGTCTATATCCTCAAGCGTTCTAAAAAAGAGGGCTTTAATGAAAAGCGCGATTTTAAAATTGGCGAGAGCGTTTTTACCACAGCCATTCAAATTTGCACGCATTTAGGGTGTATCCCCACTTATCAAGATGAAGAAAAAGGCTTTTTATGCCCATGCCATGGGGGGCGTTTCACTGCTGATGGCGTGAATATTGCCGGCACCCCCCCTCCACGCCCTTTTGATATTCCGCCTTTTAAAATTGAAGGCACTAAAATCACTTTTGGTGAAGCTGGGGCTGAATACAAGAAAATGATGGCTAAAGCGTAAGGAGAGTTCCATGGCAGAGATAAAAAAAGCGAAGAATTTAGGCGAATGGCTGGACATGCGTCTTGGCACTAACAAGCTTGTTAAAGTGCTAATGACAGAATATTGGATCCCTAAAAACATCAATTTCCTATGGGCGATGGGGGTGATTTTATTGACCCTTTTTGGCGTGCTTGTAGTCTCAGGGATTTTCTTGCTCATGTATTACAAGCCTGATGCGAAAATGGCGTTTGATAGCGTGAATTTCACCATCATGCAAGAAGTGGCTTATGGCTGGCTTTGGCGCCACATGCATGCCACGGCAGCGAGCATGATTTTTGTTATCATTTATATCCACATGTTTGTTGGCATCTATTATGGCTCTTATAAGAAGGGTCGTGAGATGATTTGGATTAGCGGGATGATTTTGTTTGTGGTCTTTAGTGCGGAAGCCTTTAGCGGGTATATGCTGCCTTGGGGGCAGATGAGCTATTGGGCCGCAGCGGTTATCACGAATTTATTTGGGGGCATTCCTTTCATTGGGGCTGATGTGGTGGAGTGGATTAGGGGCAATTATGTTGTGGCGGATTCCACTTTAACGCGCTTTTTCATGCTCCATGTGTTTTTATTGCCCATTGCGATCATTTTACTCATTGGGGTGCATTTTTATTCTTTACGCATCCCGCATGTCAATAACCAAGAAGGCGAAGAGATTGACTTTGAAGCAGAAGAAAAGAAATTCATTGAAGGCAAGAAAAAAGAATCCAAAGTCATTCCTTTTTGGCCGGTATTCTTGTCTAAAGATATTTTTGTGGTTTGCGCGTTTATGGTCTTTTTCTTTTACTTGGTGTGTTACCACTATGATTTTGCGATGGATCCTATCAACTTTGAAAGGGCTAACAGCCTTAAAACGCCGCCTCACATTTACCCTGAATGGTATTTCTTATGGAGCTATGAAGTTTTAAGGGGCTTTTTCTTTAGCGCTGATTTAGGGCTAATGGCCTTTGGCGTGGCGCAAGTGATCTTTTTCTTACTGCCCTTTTTAGACAGAAGCCCAGTCGTCGCTCCCGCGCACAAACGGCCAGCGTTTATGGTGTGGTTTTGGCTTTTAATCATTGACATGATTGTTTTAACGATCTATGGTAAATTGCCTCCGCTTGGGATCGGTAAATACATTGGCTTAGTGGGTTCAATCACTTTTTTAGCCCTTTTCTTTGTGGTGTTGCCCATTATCACTATCGCTGAGAGCAAGAAACAAGGGGGTGTTAGATGAAAGAATTTAAGATTCTAATCATCCTTATTGTGGTGATAGGCGTGATTTATTATGGGGTTGAGCCTTATGCGCATTCGGTGATGCACCCTAAAGTCGCTCCGGCGGATTTTGCTTTCAAGGATTTAGAGCCGATTGATTTAAAAAATGGCGACGCTAATAAGGGCAAACAGCTTGTAGCCGAAAATTGCACCGCTTGCCATGGCATTAAATCCCAAAACATTC
>ASYU01000274.1:0-2046 GCA_000448465.1 Helicobacter pylori PZ5056
GCATCGCTATCGCTTGCGCGGCGGTAGGGTTAGCCGGAAAAGAAAGCGATTTATTCAAATTCACGGTTAAATACTCCCTTATTTTTGTAGCGATCATGGGAGTCGTGATCAGCGCGATCGCGTATTGGATCCCTGAAGTCGTGCCTAAAATAAAGTAGAATTATTTTGGATTTGGCAGGGTTTAACCCCCAAATAAATTTTTTTGTTTTAAAAAATTCAAGATTTTAAGCGTCATAGAGCTTATAGGTAAGGTCTCTAAATCTTTAAGGCTGTAAAAATGAATAGGGTTTTTTAAATCTTTTGTGGTGGCAAGGTAGAGGTTTAAGTTGAGCTTGAATTTAGTGTGGCTGTGTTTGATAGCGCCTAAAAAGGGGAGTTTGCATTCTAAATCCTCTTTTAAATTAGGGAAATGGTGCATCCCCAAATAGAGTTTTTGCTCTATTTTTTCTAAAGCGATTTGGTTATTTTGGATCACAACGCCTAAGTAACGCTCTTCTTGAATGATCTCTTGTTTTTTCTTAAGCGTGTGTCTTTCTAGGTGGTTTTTACCCAAACAATAAAGATTCAAGGGGCAAATCGCGCATTTGGGTTTAGGGGAGCAGATTAAAGCCCCTAGATCAATTAGGGCTTGATTATGATTAAAGCTTTCATTGAGATTGAGAAAGTCATTCGCCTTAATTTGTAAGCCTTTAGCGTGGATATTAGGATCCAAACCAAAGAGCCTTAAAAGTACGCGCTTGACATTAGCATCCACGCATGCGCTCTTTTCCCTAAAACCAAAACATAAAATCGCGTTAGCCGTGTATGCGCCAATCCCGGGGAGTTTTAACAGGCTTTGATAGTCATTGGGTAGTTGCGAGTGGTGTTCTTTAACGCAAATTTCAGCGCTTTTTTTTAAATTTTTAGCCCTTGAATAATAACCAAGCCCTCGCCAGAGCAATAAAACCTCTTCTAATTGAGCGTTCGCTAAGTCTTTTAAAGTGGGGAAAGCTTCTAAAAAAGGGGAATAAAAACGCTCAACCACCGTGTTGATTTGGGTTTGTTGGCTCATCACTTCGCTGATATAGACTTCATAAGGGGCGTTAATGCCCTTTAAATTCCTAAAAGGTAAATCCTTTCGCCCAAATTCTTCATACCATTTTAAAAGGGCGTTGTGTAAAGTTTCCAACTACAACCACCTAAAAGCGATGAATTTGACCCAAGGCACGCACACGCTTAAAAACACGATTAAATACAAAAAGCCAAAAATAAACCCCCATTTCCAAAAATCCTTGCTTTGAATATACCCACTCCCATAATAAATGGTGGATGGGCCTGTGCCATAGGGCGTTAAAATCCCCATAATCCCTAAAGAGAGCATTAAAAACAAGCTCAATTCTTGTAAATTGACCCCTTGAATATGCGAACCAATCCCTACAAAAAGCGCAAATAACGCGCTCACATGAGCGGTGATGCTAGCGAAAAAATAGTGCGACAGATAGAATAAGGCTACAATAAACAATACCGCTATTAACGGATCCAAGTTAGCATGCTCTAAAAAATTTTGAGCCGCATTGCCGATAAAATTTAAAAAACCCACATTTTTAAGCCCGCCAGCCATTGTGAGTAACGATCCCAGCAATAAAAAAATATTAAACGCGCTCTTGTTTTTAATGATGTCTTCATAGCTTACAATCTTACAAAACGTCATTAACACCATGACAATCAAAGCCGTCGCGCTCGCATGCAAACCTAAAGGTTTGCCAAAAATCCAACCTAATAAAGCCAATAAAGTGAGGCTGAGCATTAAAATTTCTTTTAAAGAAAACCTCCCCATGCTTTCTAACTCTTTTTTAGCCCACAAACTCACTTCTTTTGAGCCTTTTAAGGTGGGTTTGCAGGTTTTATACGCCAATAAAGGCACCAATAAGATTAAAACCACCCCACAAGGCAAGAACGCTAAAAACCACGAAAACCATGAGATTTCATTCACGCCCATTTTGGTAGCGATCTCCATTGCTAGGGGGTTAGGGGCGAGCGCGGTTAAAAACATGGACGAAGTGATGC
>ASYU01000275.1:0-2413 GCA_000448465.1 Helicobacter pylori PZ5056
TAAACACCGTGCCTTTCACTCAATACGTGCCCACGATCAAAAATGGGGCCATCACCACCAAAACAGCGGGCATGACGCCGTGGTATTGGGTGTGGAATTTGCAAATTTCTAGCACTTTATGGGAACGCAAAAAGCAAAGCGTTAGTGCGAGCTTGCAAATCAATAACATTTTTAACATGAAATATTGGTTTAGCGGGATAGGCACTAGCCCTAACGGGAAAGAAGCCGCGCCTCCTAGAAGCATCACGGCGTATGTGAGTTATAATTTTTAATTTTAGGGTTGTAATGTTTTGAGAAGTTGGGCGTAAAAAATGATATTTTGCTTTAAACGCTCCCTTAGAGCGCGGTAATTAGGGCAAAAGATTTTTACGCAACGCCAGAAATTTTTGGAATGGTTTTTGTGGATCGTGTGGGCGAGTTCATGAATGATGACATAATCAATCGCTTCTTTTTGGGCGCAAACCAATAATAATGCAAAACTCAAGCGGTTATGATAAGAACAGCTCCCTAAAACTTTAGCGTTATTTCTAATGCTGAAATGAGTGTATGAAGTTTGCATTTTTTGAGCGATCAAGGGGAGTTGTTGCTCCAAATAAGTTTTTAAGATTTTTTTAAGATCTGTTAGGGTGTAATCGTTGGCGTTTTTCATCTCATCAAACACAAGGATTTTATTTTGATAGGTTTCTAGGCGCGAGTGTAAAAGGGAGTGTTTTTCTTGCATCGCTAAAAGGGTTTTTTTTAGCCAAGCTTCTTGCTCTTTTAAAAAAGCACTCGCCCTAGCTTGAGGGCAAGAATCAGGCATTTTTAGAATCACTTCTAAAGAGGGCGTGATATTCAAGCTCAGGGTTTTGATTTTTTTACTTTTTTGAATGGTAATAGGAACATCATCTAACATGGTGCGTATTTTACTAAAATTTGCGCTAGAATGTAAGTCTGTTTGATATTGATTTTATTTGTATTAAGAATTAAGGCTAACATGCGTGTTTTTATTATTCATTTAAGCCCCAAAACCTGTCACAATTTTTCTTTAAAAGAAACTCATATAACCCCCCTTTTAGAGAGCCTTAAACTTCAAGGGATCTCTTATGAAATTTTTGATGCGATCTATTCTAAAATCTCTCCCACTCAATTACACCCCTTGATTTTAGAGCATTTGCACCCTTCTTTTATGGTTGAAGATTTATTGGCTTTTTGTAAAAATAAAAAACACCCCCCTTGCGCGTTAAAAAATTTCTTTTACGCGCTCAAGCATTGCGGGAAGAGGATGGGGTTTGGGGAGCTTGGGTGCTATGCGAGCCATTATTTGTTGTGGCAAAAATGCATAGAGCTCAATGAAGCGATCTGTATTTTAGAAGACGATATTATTGTAAAAGAAGATTTTAAAGAGAGTTTGGAGTTTTGTGATAAACACATCAACGAATTAGGCTATATCCGTTTGATGCATTTAGAAGAAAATGTGGCTAAACAAAAAACTTCCATTAAAGGGGTTTCTCAAATCTTAAATTTTAAAGATGGCATTGGCACTCAAGGGTATGTTTTAGCCCCAAAAGCCGCGCAAAAATTATTGAAATACAGCGCAAAAGAATGGGTGATGCCCATAGATTGCGTGATGGATAGGCATTATTGGCATGGGGTCAAAAACTATGTGTTAGAAGAATTTGCGATCGCTTGCGATGAGATGAACGCTCAAAATTCCAACACAGAAAAACAAAGGCCTAAAAGATTACCTTTAAGCATCAGGATTGGCCGTTTTTTACACAAGGGCGCGATTAAAATCTTGGATAAAGTTTTTAGGTATAGCTCAAAAATTAATCAGAATTGGCAAACATTAGAATAAGTCTTTGAGCATTTCTTGCATAATAGGGGAAGTTTCATTCAATTGATTTAAAGGCTTAGCGGTTTGCTAAATGCGGTTTGCTAAATAAAGCAATAAAGTAATAATCGTTATTAAACATGCTATATTTCTTTTTTCTATAAAACTCAATATCATTGAATAAAACTAGGGAGTCAGAATGATCTTAAGAAGAGTTACTGAAGCTTTAGAAGCGTATAAAAATGGCGAAATGCTCATCGTCATGGACGATGAAGACAGAGAAAATGAGGGGGATTTGGTTTTAGCTGGGATTTTTTCCACCCCTGAGAAGATCAATTTCATGGCCACGCATGCTAGGGGGTTGATTTGCGTGTCTTTAACCAAAGATTTAGCGAACAAATTTGAATTACCTCCTATGGTTAGCGTGAATGATTCTAACCATGAGACCGCTTTCACGGTTTCCATTGACGCTAAAGAAGCCAGAACCGGGATTTCTGCTTTTGAAAGGCATTTGACGATTGAATTGCTGTGTAAAGACACGACTAAACCGAGCGATTTTGTGCGCCCGGGGCATATTTTCCCTTTAATCGCAAAAGATGG
>ASYU01000276.1:0-15582 GCA_000448465.1 Helicobacter pylori PZ5056
CCATTCCCCTACGCTTACAATCCTATCCATTTCTCGCTTGTTAGGGTTATGGCTAAAATTCTTGCCAAATTCTAAAAGCCGATCCGTTTCGCCGCTCATTGCTGAAACCACCACCACGACTTGATGCCCTAATTTAACGCTTTCTAAAACCCTTTGGGCGACATTGTGGATCCTTTCCACGCTGCCCATGCTCGTGCCGCCGTATTTTTGAACGATTAACACCCTATAAATACCCCTCTCTTTTGAAATAAGCGATGACTTGGCGGTACACTTGGCGTTTAAAGGGGACGATTTTTTTAAGCAAATCCTTAAGATGGATGAATCGATAAGCTCTAAATTCTGGCGTGTGTTTGTTCAAATCAATGTTGTTAGCATGCTTTAGGCGCACTAAAAAATAGCGTTGTTTTTGCCCGTCAAACGCATAAAATTTATGCTCCATGTTGCTTGGGAAATCATAGGCGATCCATCTGGGGTATTGCGCTAAAATCTCTATTTCATTCGTGCCAATTTCTTCTAATAATTCCCTATAAAGCGCTTCTAAAGGGGTCTCTCCCTCATCAATGCCTCCTTGGGGGAATTGCCACGCCCCTTCAATATCTATGCGCTCAGCGATAAAAACTTCGCATGTGTTGGGGTAGTCTGGCGACATGATAATAGCCGCAACGTTAGGACGATATTTTTTATGTAGCATAGGTCTTTATTCTAGCTCTTTCTTAATGTGATTAAGATCGTATTATAGTGTATGCTGGCTTTAAGTAGGGTTAAGAATGCCATTAAAATCAAAAATTAAGAAAAAAGGGTTTGAAACTCATTTTAATAGCGCCCAAATAACGCTATTAAAACTGAGAGAGTTTATTTGAGAGTGGGGATGTATTTGGCTAAAGCTTTGATGTCTTCATCGCTTAATTTTTTAGCTTGTGCGGCCATGACAGGATTCTTGTTGGCACCGCTTTTAAAATCCATAAGATCTTTTTCAATTTCCGCTTCACTCATCATGTTGACGATTTTGCTTTTGCCTAAAGCTTTCTTTTCAAACTTGACCCCATGGCAAGCGGCACAACCTTTTACAAGAGCTTTAACATCGGTTGCCATTAAAGCGTTTGCGAACGCCAAAACGCCTAAAGCCACAATAACCTTTTTCATCGTTTGTCTCCTCTACTTATCAAAATAATCTTAAAATGATACAATTACAAGTTTAAGTTTTGCTTAAAAATGAAGTGAAATGAGAGAAATAAATATGATTTTATACATTCATATCCCCTTTTGTGAAAATAAATGCGGTTATTGCGCTTTCAATTCCTATGAAAACAAGCATGGGCTAAAAGAAGAATACACTCAAGCGTTATGCCTGGATTTAAAGCATGCCTTAAGTCAAACTGACGAACCAATTGAAAGTATTTTTATTGGTGGCGGCACGCCTAACACTTTAAGCGTGGAGTCTTTTGAAAGGATTTTTGAAAGCATTCATCAACATGCAAACTTGAGCTTAGATTGTGAGATCACCACTGAAGCTAACCCCGAATTGATTTCTAAAGCTTGGTGTCAAGGCTTAAAAGATTTAGGGATCAACCGCTTGAGTTTGGGGGTGCAAAGTTTTAGGGAGGATAAATTATTGTTTTTAGAGCGCCAACATTCCAAAAATATCGCTCCCGTGATAGAAACTATTTTAAAAAGCGGGATTGAAAATGTCAGCATTGATTTGATTTATAACACCCCATTAGACAATGAAACCTCCTTAAAAGAAGAACTAAAACTCGCTAAAGAACTCCCTATCAACCACTTGAGCGCTTACGCTTTGAGCGTTGAAAAAAACACGAATTTAGAAAAAAACGCCAAAAAACCCTCATGCGTGGATTTTGACAATGTGATAAAAGAGACTTTAGAGGGCTTTTCTTTCAAGCAATACGAAGTGTCTAATTACGCTAGAAATTATCAAGTCAAACACAATTTGGCTTACTGGGGGGCTAAAGATTATTTAGGGTGTGGGGCTGGGGCTGTGGGCTGCGTGGCGAATGAGCGCTTTTATGCGAAAAAACTCATAGAAAACTACATTAAAGATCCCCTAAAACGCCAAGTTGAGACGCTTAATAAACAAGACAAGCGCTTAGAAAAATTGTTTTTAGGCTTAAGGTGCGTGCTGGGGGTTGAGCTTAGCTTGTTAGATGAAAATAAAGTAAAGTTTTTAATTGAAGAAAATAAGGCTTTCATTAAAAATAACCGATTGGTAGCGAGCGATTTTTTCATGGCCGATGAAATGGCTTTGTGGCTGTTGTAATCGTAGGCTCTGCTTCAATGGAGCATTATAATAAGGATTAAAAAATGCTAGAAAGCGTTTTTTAATTAACGCCTATAAGATTTTTAGCCAAAAACCACCCAATAGCCACCCCAATAAGCCCTAAAAGGTTCGTGCCTAAGACATAAGAAATGGCTTCAAGGTATTGGGATTTTTGCAAGAGTTTTAAAGTGTCTAGCCCATAAGAAGAAAAGGTCGTAAAACCCCCTAAAACCCCGGTAACAAAGAAAATCCCAAAATCATCGCCAAAAACTTTTTTAACAGCCAAATGCCCCATAAAACCGATGACAAAACACCCTATGAGATTCACGCTAAAAGTCCCTAAAGGGAAACTTTCAAACATTAAAAATTTACTGGGCATTATTTTGCCCACAAAATACCTTAACGAACTCCCTATGGCCCCTCCTAAAGCGGCCCATAAAAAGACAAGATTCATGCATCATCCTTTAAAAATCAATGGAGAGCATTATAATGAGATGTTTTTAACATTCCTTAATTTTTCAAACTTAAAGCCAGTTCTAAACACGCTTCTAAGGAAGGCTTTTTGGCAATATAGCTTTGAATGCCTTGCTCTTGTAAAAAATGAGCGGTCGTGTTGCCAATGCTTATAGCGGTGTAATTTTCTAAAAATTCAAAATAGTGCAAGAAGGCTTTTGCGTGGCTTATAGCGGTAAAAATAAGAACGCTCTTTTCTTTGGGTTTTAGGGCGTTTTGCTCGCTTAAGGTTAAATGTTTGAGCTTGTTTTCATAAACAACGGCTTGTTGGAAATTGATGCCATGCTCTAAAAGAATGGTGTCTAAAGAAGAGGCAATTTCTTTTGCCCTGAGATACAAAACGCTTTTTCCTTTCAATAAAGGAAGGATTTCTTTGGAAAACTCCTTACCATGGGCTTTTTCCCCTATAAAGGCGGTTTTAAAATGGTGATTTTGTAAAGTTTTGGCGGTGGGTTCGCTCAAAGCGTAAGCAGGAATGTTTTGTAACGTTTTGAGTTTGGGGCTGTTGTTTAGGGTTTCTAGCAAGGAAAACACCGCATTTTTAGAAGTGAAAATCAGGGCGTTAAAAGGGGCTAAATCCAATTCTAAGGGATAGTAGCGCAATTCATTTAAAACGAGAGTCTTATAAGGGGCGATTCTTTGAGAATGCACCCATACAATCTCCCTCATGCTTAGTTTTTTTTGCCACTCAAAGAAGTGTCATCATAGACCATTCTAAAGCCGTATTTTTCAAAATCATAGACATTGCCCTCTAAATAATAGGGCGTATAGCCTAATTCATGCATGCTTTTAGCCGCATCTAAAGCCCTGCGGCCAGCCCTGCAATGGAGCAACACTTTTTGATCTTTGTGCTGGGATAAAAAATCAGCGAGCTTTTCTTGGTCATTGACGCTAATGAGCGTAGCGTTAGGTAAATGCAATTCTTCATATTCGTCCAACTCGCGCACATCTACGACAATAAAATCATTGAAATTGACTTCTTCTAAACTGATCGCATAATCTTCAAGCATGTTTATCCTTAATTTTTAAAGTAAGGTTATGTTACAATGATTTGATAAATAGGAATGTTTAAGGAGTGCGTGTGGAAGAAAATTATCATGCTTTTTTTACCGAAGCGAGCGGGTTTTTAAACGAGCGGATCTTTAAGGATTATTTGCACCGTTTGGCTTATGGCATTGATGCGTCATGTTATCGTTATATCCCTAAAATAGTCGTTTGGGTGAAGGATGAAGAAGAAGTCCAAAAGCTTTGTGTTTTAGCCAAAAAGCATGGCGTTACATTGACTTTTAGAGCGGCTGGGAGTTCTTTATCAGGGCAGGCGAGCTGTGATGGGGTGCTAGTGGTGGTGGCGCATTTTTTCAAAGACGCTCAAATTTTAGACAACGCTCAAAGCATTCAGCTCTCATGCGGAGTCATAGGAAGCCATGCGAACGCTCTATTAAAACCTTACCATAAAAAAATAGGTCCAGATCCCTCTACGATAAACACCGCCATGATAGGGGGGATTGTCGCTAATAACGCTAGCGGGATGTGTTGTGGGGTGGAGCAAAACAGCTACAAAACCCTAAAATCCTTAAGAGTCATTTTAGCTGATGGCGCTCTTTTAGATACAGCTGATCACAAGAGCGTTGAGGATTTCAAAAACGCACACAAAGATTTGATTGAAGGGGTTTTGAATTTAAGAAAAGAGATTTTAGAAGATAAAGAATTGCATGCTCTCATTAAGAAAAAATACGAGATCAAAAACACCACCGGCTACAGTTTAAACGCTCTCATTGATTTTGAAGACCCTATTGAGATTATCAGCCATTTATTCATAGGCTCTGAGGGGACTTTAGGCTTTATTTCAAGCGTGGGATTAGAATGCGTGAAAGACTACGCTTATAAAACTTGCGCGTTATTGTTTTATGAAAATTTGGAGCGATGCGCCAAAGCCGCTCAAATTTTAGCTGCCTTAAAAGCCAAACAACCTGAAATGATTTCTTCAGCAGAGCTTATGGATTATGCGTGCTTAAAAAGCGTGAAAGGTTCAGAGGGCATGCCTAGCGTGATTTTAGAAGTCAAAGAGCCTAACGCATGTTTACTCATTCAAAGCGAAAGCGATGATCCTTTAATTTTAGAAAACAACATGCAAGCGATTTTAAACGCCTTGAACGCGATACCGGTCGTTTTAGATTCTCAAATCAGCAGTGATCCTAATGTTTATCAATCGTGGTGGAAGATCAGAAAAGGCATTTTCCCTATCGCAGCGTCAAAAAGAAAAAGCCAAAGCTCTGTGATCATTGAAGATGTGTGCTTCAGCAAAGAGGATTTTGTAGAGGGGGCAAAAGCGATTGAAGGGCTTTTAAAAAAACATGGCTTTAAGGATAATGGCATTATTTTTGGGCATGCGTTAAGCGGGAATTTGCATTTTGTCGTTACGCCGATTTTAGAAAATGAAACCGAAAGAAAGGCGTTTGAAAATTTAGTTTCTGAGATGTTTTTAATGGTGAGTGAAAGCTCTGGCTCTATTAAAGCCGAACATGGCACAGGCAGAATGGTAGCCCCTTTTGTGGAAATGGAGTGGGGAGAAAAAGCCTATAAGATCCACAAACAAATCAAAGAATTGTTTGATCCTAATGGCCTTTTAAACCCTGATGTGATCATCACAAACGATAAAGAAATCCACACTAAAAATTTAAAGAGCATTTACCCTATTGAAGAGCATTTGGACATGTGCATGGAATGTGGGTTTTGTGAAAGGATTTGCCCCAGTAAAGATTTGTCTTTAACGCCACGACAACGCATCGTTATCCACAGAGAGGTAGAGCGTTTGAAAGAAAGGGTAAGCCATGGTCATGATGAAGATCAGGTTTTATTAGATGAGCTTTTAAAAGAGTCTGAATATTTAGCGCACGCCACTTGCGCGGTGTGCCATATGTGTTCCACTTTATGCCCTTTAGAAATTGATACCGGGAGCATCGCTTTAAACCATTATCAAAAGAACCCTAAAGGCGAAAAGATCGCTTCAAAGATCTTAAATCACATGCAAACGACCACAAGCACGGCTCGTTTTTCTTTAAAAAGCGCTTTCGTGGTTCAAAAACTCATAGGCCCTCACAACTTAGTGAGCCTAACTAAAGGGATTAAAAAATTCATCAAGCCTTTCCCCAAAGCCTTTCGTTACATGCCCAAAAACAACGCCTATCCTTTAGAAAATAAAACGCTTAAGGGTGGAGAAAAAGTCATTTATTTCAGCACCTGCATCAACCGCTCGTTTGCCCCATCAACCAAAATGGCGGATAAAAGATGCATTCAAGAAGTGTTTGAATCTTTATGCCAAAAAGCCAAGGTTTCTGTGGTGTATCCTAACGGATTAAACGCGCTTTGTTGCGGGAAAGCCTTTATTAATTACACCGCCTTAACCAAGCAAAACAATGAAAAAAACCATGCGATTTTTTTACAATTAAGCGATAAGGGAAAAATACCCATCGTTTTAGACCATAGTGCATGTTCGACGCATTTTTTCAAGCAAATGAAAGCTTATAAGGATTTGAAAGTCTATGATTTGAGCGTCTATATTGAAGAAGTTTTAAGCCCAAAATTAAAATTCAACCCCATTAACGAAGACATAGGGCTATACACGATGTGCGCTTTAAAGTTAGAAAATAAAGAAGAGTTGTTATTCAATTTGGCTAAAAAATGCACTTTGGGCGAGATTGTTATCCATAAAGAGACGGGTTGTTGCGCCTTTGCGGGGAATAAGGGCTTTTTTACCCCTGAATTGAACGAGAGCGCTTTAAACGGCTTTCAAGCGTTTTACCAATCCTATGATCTTAAAAGGGGCTTTTCCACTTCTAGCACTTGCGAGATCGGTTTGAGTGAAAAAACCCACTTTTCTTGGCAGCATATCGCTTATTTAGTGGATGCTTGCACGCTTTAAATGGTGTATAATTAAAGACTTTCTTTAAAGGGTAAAGGCATTGGATAACACTCTCAAACATCTTGCCATTATTATGGATGGTAATGGCAGGTGGGCTAAATTAAAGAATAAAGCTAGGGCTTATGGGCATAAAAAGGGCGTAAAAACCCTTAAAAACATTACGATCTGGTGCGCTAATCATAAGTTAGAATGCTTGACTTTATACGCTTTTTCTACGGAAAATTGGAAACGCCCTAAAAGTGAAGTGGATTTTTTGATGAAAATGCTTAAAAAATACCTTAAAGATGAGCGATCCACTTACTTGGATAATAACATACGCTTCAGGGCGATAGGGGATTTAGAGGGCTTTTCTAAAGAATTACGAGATACGATTTTGCGGCTTGAAGACGATACCAGGCATTTTAAGGATTTTACGCAAGTTTTAGCCCTTAATTACGGATCTAAAAACGAACTTTCAAGGGCGTTTAAAAGCTTATTAGAAAGACCGCCTAGCAATATAAGCCTTTTAGAAAGTTTAGAAAATGAAATTTCTAATCGTTTAGACACGCGCGATTTGCCTGAAGTGGATTTGTTGTTGCGAACAGGGGGGGAAATGCGCTTGTCTAATTTTTTATTGTGGCAGTCCAGCTATGCGGAATTGTTTTTCACGCCGATTTTATGGCCTGATTTCACCCCTAAAGATTTAGAAAACATCATTAGCGATTTTTACAAAAGAGTGCGCAAATTCGGGGAATTAAAATGCTAGTAGAAATAGAGAATTTGACTAAAACCTATGGGAGTTTAAAAGCGTTAGACAATATCAGTTTGAAACTGCCCAAACAGCAATTTATAGGGCTTTTAGGCCCTAATGGAGCGGGTAAAACCACTCTGTTAAAGATTTTAGCCGGATTGAATTTGAACTATCAAGGGGGAGTGAAAATTTTAGATCAAAAGATCGGCATGGAGACGAAAAAAAGCGTGGCGTTTTTAAGCGATGGCGATTTTTTAGATCCTAAATTAACGCCTTTAAAAGCGATCGCTTTTTACAAGGATTTTTTTAGCGATTTTGATTCATCAAAAGCCCTAGATTTACTCAAACGCTTCAGCGTGCCTTTAAAAAGAGAGTTTAAAGCCCTTTCAAAAGGCATGAGGGAAAAATTGCAACTGATTTTAACCCTATCACGAAACGCTTCTTTATATCTTTTTGATGAGCCGGTGGCTGGGATTGACCCTATTGCAAGAGAAGAGATTTTTGAGTTAATCGCTAAAGAGTTTAGCCAAAACGCAAGCTTGTTAGTTTCTACGCATTTGGTGGTGGATGTGGAAAAGTATTTAGACAGCGCGATTTTTTTAAAAGAAGCCAAAGTAGTGGCTTTTGGGGGTGTGGGAGAATTGAAAAAAGGGTATAGCAGTTTGGAGGTAGCGTATAAAGAAAGGTTGAAATAAATCAGTCAGTTTCTCTTAAAACGCCTAAACGCCAATTAAAACTATCACGGATCGCTGGAATATTTTTGCATGGAATTTCTTTAAAATTTAAGTATAATTGTAAGTATCGCCTGGGTGATTTGCGTTTCTTATTTGATGGCAAGTTCGTTGAAAAAATAAGTTAGGATAAGGTAGTGGTTTTTGTGTGATGGCATTTTTTAAATCTGCCCCTAAGAAGATCCTCCTAGCCTTAATAGTGTAGGTTTGTTGAACTTATGCGCATGTAAAAGTAGCGGTCATCTGGGTTTAAAAACAACCACATTGCAGGAAAGACATGAAAGATAACAACAGCTATAATGTTCTAATTGTGGGGAATAAGGGGCGGGAGTATGCTTTGGCTCAAAGGCTTCAGCAAGATGAGCGAGTGAATGCTTTGTATTTTTGTTTGGGTAATGGTGGCACTCAAGATTTAGGCGAAAATCTGGAATGCGAACATTACGAGCATATCGTGGAATTAGCCCTGAAAAAACAGATCCATTTAGCCATCATTTCAGAAGAAGAGCTTTTGGTTTTAGGGCTTACAGAGATGCTAGAAAAAGCGGGTATTTTAGTGTTTGGGGCTTCTAAAGAGGTGGCTAAGTTAGAGGCTTCTAAAAGCTATATGAAAGCTTTTGTTAAAGAATGCGGTATCAAAAGCACGTCTTACTTTGAAACAAACGATTTAAAAGAAGCTTTGAGTTACATTCAAAACGCTTCTTTCCCCTTAGTGATTAAAGCGTTGAATAAAAACACAAGCATTGTCCATCAACAAGAAGAAGCGTTAAAAATCCTTGAAGACGCTTTAAAACAAAGCAATGAGCCTGTGATCATAGAGCCTTTTTTAGAGGGATTTGAGCTTTCAGTTACAGCGCTCATAGCCAATGATGATTTTATCTTGTTGCCCTTTTGCCAAAACTACAAACGCTTATTAGAGGGGGATAATGGGGTCAATACAGGAGGTATGGGGGCCATCGCTCCTGCAAACTTTTTCTCTAATGAATTAGAAGAGAAAATAAAAAATCATATCTTTAAACCCACTTTAGAGAAACTTCAGGCTGACAACACGCCTTTTAAAGGGGTTTTACTCGCTGAAATTGTAATCATAGAAGAAAAGGGCGTTTTAGAGCCGTATTTATTGGATTTTAGCGTGCGTTTTAAAGACATTGAATGCCAGACGATTTTACCCCTTTTAGAAAGCTCGCTTTTAGATTTGTGTTTGGCTACAGCCAAAGGGGAATTACATTCTCTTGAATTGGTGTTTTCTAAGGAATTTGTGATGAGTGTGGCGCTTGTTTCTAGGAATTACCCCACTAGCTCTTCGCCCAAGCAAACCCTTTATATTGATCCGGTTGATGAAAAAAAGGGTCATTTGATTTTAGGGGAGGTGGAGCAGGATAATGGCGTGTTTGAAAGCAGTGGGGGGAGGGTGATCTTTGCCATTGGCAGAGGAAAATCCTTATTAGAAGCCAGAAACCATGCTTATGAAATCGCTCAAAAGGTGCATTTTGAAGGCATGTTTTATCGCAAGGACATTGGTTTTAAGGTGTTGGATTTGAAAGAATATTCTTGAAGTTTAAGACAAACCAAAGAGTTTGTCTTGTTTGTTTTTGAATGCGCTCTCCAAATTTAGAAAAAGAAGAAACTGAAATCATAGAAACGCTCCTTATGCGTGAAAAAATGCGTTTATGCCCCTTGTATTGGCGCATCTTAGCGTTTTTAACCGATGGTTTGTTGGTAGCGTTTTTATTGAGCGATCTTTTAGACGCATGCGATTTTTTGCATTCTTTATATTGGCTAGCTAACCCCATTTATCACAGCGCGTTTGTTGCGGTGGGTTTTATCATCTTGTATGGCGTTTATGAAATCTTTTTTGTGTGTTTGTGCAAGATGAGTTTGGCTAAACTGGTTTTTAGGATTAAAATTATTGATATTTATTTGGCAGATTGCCCCAGTAGGGCTATTTTATTGAAGCGTTTAGGGTTAAAGATCGTGGTTTTTCTATGCCCTTTTTTATGGTTTGTAGTGTTTAAAAACCCCTATCATAGGGCGTGGCATGAAGAAAAAAGCAAAAGCCTTTTGGTGTTGTTTTGATCATGATTTATTGGTTGTATTTGGCGGTCTTTTTTTTGTTGAGCGCATCAGACGCTAAAGAAATCGCCATGCAACGATTTGACAAACAAAACCATAAGATTTTTGAAATCCTTGCGGATAAAGTGAGTGCTAAAGACAATGTGATAACCGCCTCAGGGAATGCGATCTTATTGAATTATGACGTGTATATTCTAGCGGATAAGGTGCGTTATGACACCAAGACTAAAGAAGCGTTATTAGAAGGCAATATCAAGGTTTATAGGGGCGAGGGTTTGCTCGTTAAAACCGATTACGTGAAATTGAGTTTGAATGAAAAATATGAGATCATTTTCCCCTTTTATGTCCAAGACAGCGTGAGCGGGATTTGGGTGAGCGCGGATATTGCTAGCGGGAAGGATCAAAAATATAAGATTAAAAACATGAGCGCTTCAGGGTGCAGCATTGACAACCCCATTTGGCATGTCAATGCGACTTCAGGCTCATTCAACATGCAAAAATCGCATTTGTCAATGTGGAATCCTAAGATCTATGTCGGCGATATTCCTATATTGTATTTGCCCTATATTTTCATGTCCACGAGCAACAAGCGCACCACTGGGTTTTTATACCCTGAGTTTGGCACTTCCAACTTAGACGGCTTTATTTATTTGCAACCCTTTTATTTAGCCCCCAAAAACTCATGGGATATGACCTTTACCCCACAAATCCGCTATAAAAGGGGTTTTGGCTTGAATTTTGAAGCGCGCTACATCAACTCTAAAGACGATAGGTTTTTATTCAACGCGCGCTATTTTAGGAATTACACCCAATATGTCAAACGCTATGATTTGAGGAATCAAAATATCTATGGTTTTGAATTTTTAAGCTCTAGCAGGGACACTTTACAAAAATACTTCCATCTTAAGTCTAATATTGACAACGGGCATTACATTGACTTTTTATACATGAACGATTTGGACTATGTGCGTTTTGAAAAGGTCAATAAGCGCATCACGGACGCCACGCACATGTCTAGGGCGAATTACTATTTGCAAACAGAAAACAATTATTACGGCTTGAACATCAAGTATTTTTTAAACCTGAATAAAATCAATAACAACCGCACTTTCCAATCTGTCCCTAATTTGCAATACCATAAATATTTAAATTCTTTGTATTTTAGGAATTTGTTGTATTCGGTGGATTATCAGTTTAGAAACACCGCAAGAGAGATCGGCTATGGCTATGTGCAAAACGCTTTGAATGTGCCGGTGGGTTTGCAATTTTCTTTGTTTAAAAAGTATTTGTCTTTAGGGCTTTGGAACGATCTCCAACTATCTAATGTGGCTTTAATGCAATCTAAAAATTCCTTCGTGCCTACGATCCCTAATGAATCAAGGGAATTTGGGAACTTTGTGTCTTCAAATTTTTCCATGTATGTGAATACGGATTTGGCTAGAGAATACAACAAGCTTTTCCACACGATCCAACTGGAAGCGATTTTCAACATCCCTTATTACACCTTTAAGAATGGCTTATTTTCTCAAAACATGTATGCTTTAAGCGCGCAAGCTTTAAACAGCTACACTTCGCCTTTATTGAGAGATTACGATTATCAAGGGCGCTTGTATGACTTCGTGTGGAATCCTAATAGCATTTTACCTAGCGATGCAAGCAATAAAACGGTGAATTTAACCCTAACGCAATACCTTTATGGCTTAGGAGGGCAAGAGTTGTTGTATTTTAAAATATCGCAACTCATCAATCTTGACGATAAAGTTTCGCCCTTTAAAATGCCCCTAGAAAGCAAGATCGGGTTTTCGCCCTTAACGGGATTGAACATCTTTGGGAATGTCTTTTATTCGTTTTATCAAAACCGCTTAGAAGAAATCTCTGTGAACGCCAATTACCAACGCAAATTTTTAAGCTTTAACCTCTCTTATTTTTTAAGGAACAATTTTAGCAGTGGGATTAATAGCATTGTAGAAAATCCTGCGGATTATTTAAAGGCGGGTTTTAGCAACGATTTTGGGTATTTTTCCATGAGCGCGGATGTGGGTTATGATATTAGAAATAACGTGGTTTTGAATTGGAATGTAGGGATTTATAAAAAAATCCGTTGTTTTGGGATTGGCTTTCAATTCGTCAATCAAAGACGCCCTATCCTCACCGGCGATCCCAACCAACCTATAAGAGTGTTTGAAAATAACTATGTTAAGCTAGAATTAGACTTTTCACCGATCACTAAAACCAATGTAACTTACCGCTCTTTGCAGCGTAAGTAAAAAAAAGGAATAGATTTGAATACGGACTTTAGCCATATCACCGATATAGAGGGCATGCGTTTTATTAATGAAGAGGACGCTTTAAACAAATTGATTAATGAAATCCACACGCGCCACATTGATTTAAAAGATTCCATCATGCTCGCTTTGAGTTTTAACGCTCTGTATTTAGCTCACGCTTTAGCGCAAAAATTTGGAGCGACTTATGATATACTTTTTTTAGAACCTATCCTAGCTCCCTTAAACCCAAAATGTGAGATCGCTTTAGTGAGTGAAAGCATGGATATAGTGATGAATGAAAGTTTAATCAATTCCTTTGACATCACTTTAGATTATGTTTATGGGGAAGCCAAGCGAGCTTATGAAGAAGACATTTTGTCTCACATCTATCAGTATCGCAAAGGCAATGCGATCAAAAGCTTGAAAGATAAAAATATTTTTATCGTAGATAGGGGGATTGAAACCGGGTTTAGAGCAGGGTTAGGCGTGCAAACTTGCTTGAAAAAAGAATGCCAAGACATTTATATTTTAACCCCCATTCTCGCACAAAATGTCGCTCAAGGCTTAGAAAGTTTGTGCGATGGGGTGATTAGCGTGTATCGCCCTGAATGTTTTGTCTCTGTGGAGCATCATTATAAAGAACTCAAGCGATTAAGCAATGAAGAAATTGAAAAATACTTGGGTGCTAACAACGCACCCAATTTAAAAAAGGAACATTAAATATGGATTTTATCACCATCAATTCTAGTAACAAAACCGAAGAATTCGCTCTCAAACAAGTGGCCAAACAAGCCACCAGCTCTCTAATGTATCGCTTAGGAAAAACCATCATTTTGGCGAGCGTGTGCGTGGAAAGAGAGCCTGTGAGTGAAGATTTTCTGCCTTTAGTGGTGCAGTTTTTAGAAAAATCTTACGCAGCCGGAAAGATCCCAGGCGGTTTTGTTAAAAGAGAAGGCAGGGCGCAAGATTTTGAAATCTTAACTTCTAGGCTCATAGACAGGACTTTACGCCCTTTATTCCCTAAAGACTACCGCTACCCTACCCAAATCACTTTAATGGTTTTAAGCCATGATATTGAAAACGACTTGCAAGTTTCCGCTTTAAACGCCGCTTCAGCCACTCTCTTTTTGGCCCATATCGCTCCCATTAAAAGCGTGAGCGCTTGCAGGATCGCTAGGGTGGATAACGAATTTATCATTAACCCTAACACAAGCCTTTTGAATCAATCCAGTTTGGATCTGTTTGTGTCCGGCACAAAAGAGAGTTTGAACATGATAGAAATGCGCTCTTTGGGGCAACAATTAAACGCTTTAGAAGAGCCTTTAATGTTAAAAGCTTTAGAATTGGCTCAAAAAAGTTTGAAAGAAACTTGCACGCTTTATGAAGAGGTTTTCACGCCTCACCAAAACGAGCTGCTTTTTAAAGAAAGCCAAGGAATAATTTTTAATGAAAGGCTGTTAGATTTATTAAAAAATCAGTATTTTGATGAAATCATTAAAGGCATTGAAAGTTCTGCTTTGAGCGAGCGAGAAAATGTTTTCAATGAAATTGCTAAAAAAATCAGTGAAGCCCACTCAGAATTCAGTTTAGAAGAAATTGAATGGTCTTTAGAAAAAGTGAAAAAAACTGAGATAAGGCGCATGATTATTCAAGATAAAATCCGCCCAGATAAGCGCGCGTTAGAAGAAGTGCGGCCCATTTTGATAGAGAGCGATTTGCTCCCTATGGCGCATAGCTCCATTTTATTCACTAGGGGGCAAACGCAGAGCTTAGTGGTAGGGGTTTTAGGCACGGATAATGACGCTCAAACCCATGAGAGTTTGGAGCATAAAGCCCCTATTAAAGAGCGCTTCATGTTCCATTACAATTTCCCTCCTTTTTGCGTGGGCGAAGCGAGTTCTATTGGCGCGACTTCAAGGCGTGAATTAGGGCATGGGAATTTGGCTAAAAGAGCCTTAGAAACGAGCATTAAAAATAAAGAGCAGGTGATACGATTGGTTTCTGAGATTTTAGAAAGCAATGGTTCAAGCTCAATGGCGAGCGTGTGTGCAGGGTCTTTAGCCCTTTATGCAAGCGGTGTGGAAATTTATGATTTAGTCGCTGGGGTGGCTATGGGCATGGTGAGCGAAGGGCAAGATCACGCTATTTTAAGCGATATTAGCGGATTAGAAGACGCCGAAGGCGATATGGATTTTAAGATTGCCGGGAATTTAGAAGGTATTACGGCTATGCAAATGGATACCAAAATGAGCGGTATCAAGCTAGAAATTTTATACCAAGCCTTACTCCAAGCTAAAGAAGCGCGCAAACACATTTTAAAAATCATGCATGAAGCGAAAGAAAAGATTGTGATCAATTTTTCTAACTTGCCTGCAACTGAAATTTTTAATGTCACGCCCGATAAAATTGTAGAAATTATCGGTCAAGGGGGGCGTGTGATCAGAGAAATAGTAGAAAAGTTTGAGGTTAAAATTGATTTGAATAAACCGAGCGGTGAAGTGAAAATCATGGGGAATAAAGAGCGCGTTTTAAAGACTAAGGAATTTATTTTGAACTATTTGCATTCTTTAGATCAAGAATTGGAGCAATACGCTATTGATGAGGTGCTAGAAGCTCAAGTGAAACGAATCGTGGATTTTGGGGCGTTTTTAAGCTTGCCTAAGGGGGGCGAAGGCTTGTTAAGAAAGCAAAACATGGACAGGTGTCAAGTGGTTTTAAAAGAAGGCGATAGCATCAAATGTAGGGTGATTAGTTTCAATAAGGGTAAAATCGCTTTGGATTTGGCTTAAAATTTTAAAAAGCGTTTTTTAAAAGCGTTTTTAAGCTAATTTGTATTAAAATAAATTCTTGCTTGTATTTTTGAAAGTAGAGGAACGATTCGAAATGAAAATCAAGCCTAATTTTTGAAACGGAGTGCGAAAATGAAATTTTTAGCGTTATTTTTTCTGGCTTTAGCGGGCGTTGCTTTCGCTCATGATGGTGGAATGGGTGGGATGGATATGATTAAATCTTATTCCATCTTAGGAGCGATGATCGGTCTAGGGATTGCCGCTTTTGGTGGAGCGATCGGCATG
>ASYU01000277.1:0-8225 GCA_000448465.1 Helicobacter pylori PZ5056
TTTTCATTCAATTTTTTAATCTTGTTTTAGCGTTTGTAAAATGAGAAGTTTTAAGGGGGTTTGTTGTAGGATTTCATCACGCCCCATAGTTACGATATGGGGCAAACTACCTTGAAAGGATTTATCATGCGAAGAAGACATGATAAAAACTCTTGGTTAGTATTATACATTAAAATCTCTTTTAAGGGGTTTAAAGTGGTCTTTTCTATAGAAAAGTAATGTATTAGCCAAAGTTCCCCTGAGTTGAAAAGCTTAGGGGTTTCCTTTAAAAAGCGGGTTTGCCCTTGACTTTTGGGGCGTTTCATTTTTTTAAAACTCTGATTTTAGCGCTCATTAAATCGTGGTTTAAGGCTTTTTTGATGTTTTCAAACTGGCGTTTTTTGTTTTTAAGGCTAATGATTTCATGATCCAAACCGCTTAAAATGTTAGCGATAGCGATTTGTTCGTTTAGAGGGGGTAAAAAAATAGTCTTTTCTTTATAATCTTTAAAATAAATATGCGGTATTATGCTACCGCTTGTGAAATTTTTAAAATCAAAATTAGATAACAAATAAAATAAAAACTCTGTTGTTGTTTTATGATTAGCAATTAACGCCCCCATAGTAGATAAAATATTCGTTTTAGGTGGCAAAATCCTTACTCTGCCTACACTTCCATCTTTAACAATAGAAATATAAGGCTTATCACTAATGAAAGTTGTATTTGTATAGCCTATGAAATTATTCACATCATAGACTTTAATTTTTCCTTGTTGCGTGATTTGTTCTGCACTTAAATTTGATGTTAGATAGTTGGCAATATCCCCAAGCCTTACTCTTTGCCAAGCTTTTGGTAAGGGCGTTGTGAATGCGTCCATGCGTTTCATCGCCCCATTAACCCCAAATCTTTCAAATGCTCTAAAACTTTTGACTCGCTCTCTTTGACTTCTTTGTCTAGTTCTAACAAGCTGTTAGAGTAAGTTTGAATGATTTCATTAAGAGCGCTAATAAAAGCGTTGATGCGTTTTTGGATCTTGTTTTCTAGGGCGTTTTTTAGGCTGTTGAGCCATTTGTCTTTGATGATGAGATCTTTAATTTCACTTAATTCTAAGTTTTTATACTGGTGGAACGCTTTTAATTCCAGCTCCTCATAAGCTTTATTTTTCATTTTTAGCACCTTGTTTTTAGCTTCTAGTAATTCTAAAGCGGTTTTTAGGATTTGTTTATCTTCTGGATCAGTGGCGTTTTTTAGCTCTTTTTTCAAAACGCTTTCATTGATTTTCAACCCATCAAAAAGCCCTTCTTCATTAGAATGCTCTTCTATAAATTCATCTAAAAGGGCCTCCTTTTCATTGAGGGCGTTTTCTAATGCTTCTAATTCTTTCGCTTCTTTTTCAAAAAAGCGTTGTTTGATTAGGTTTTTAGGGATTAGATCGCTTTTGTAGTAGGTTTTTTGAATGACAAAATCCGGCTCCTCTAAATAGTTGGCCTTTTTGTTTTTGTCTTTTAGCGGGGTTAATTTCCTTAATTCTTTAGTGCTTATAAAGCCATTGAATGAGATGAGGAACCAATCGTCTTGCAAGACTTCGTTATAGTAATCTTTGAAGAGCTGATACACGCCGTATTGGTCTAAAATTCCCACTTTTTCAAATTCTTTTAAAACCTTTGAACAAACGCTCTCTATTAGGGTTTTTGGGTTAAAACCTGGCTCTAAATCATTAAAAGTTGTGGGTAGTTCCAAGCTTTCAAAAGCGCTCAAAACAGAAGCGTGGAAGGTTTGGAATTCTGAGCTTTGAATGATTAATTCTTTAATGTTTTCGCATTCTGTTTTTAAAGCGTAATAACCCTCTTTATCGCTCTTTTTAAACAGCGTGTTTTTAAGCTCTTTAAACACTCTAAAATAAGGGGCGTAGGCTTTTATTTCGTTTTTGGGCAAATAACTCGCTTTGTGGCTGTTAATTAATGCGAATAAGTCTTTTTCTGATTCTTGCTTGGCGGCAATGTAGCGCGGGATATTCAAGTTATAGTCGTTAGCGCTGATTTCTTCTAGACTCACCATTTTAGAATAATAAGGGATTTCTTTTGAAGCGTTAAAAGTGTCTATCATTTTTTGGACATCTTGCTCTCTCAAGCGGTTTTTATTGCCGTCTTTTTTAAAATCCTTGCTCGCATCAATCACAAAAACGCCCTTTCTGGCATGCGCGTTTTCTTTGTCTAAAACGATCACGCATGCAGGAATGGAAGTGCCATAAAAAAGGTTAGGGGCTAGGCCTATCACGCCTTTAATATAGCCTTTCATTAAAAGATTTTTTCTAATTGCGCCCTCAGCGTTCCCCCTAAATAGCACCCCATGAGGCAAAATCACTGCCCCTTTGCCTGTGTTTTTTAGGGATTTGATGATGTGGAGCAAAAAAGCGAAATCGCCATTTTTTTCAGGGGGCGTGCCGTCTTCAAAACGATTGAAACGATCGTTAATGACTTGCTTGCTTTTGGGGTCTATGCTTAGTCCGTCAGTCCAGTTTTTCAAGCTAAAGGGAGGGTTAGCTACAACATAATCAAAGGTTTTTAGCATGCCATTTTCAGTAGTAAAAAGGGGGTTAGAAAGGGTGCTAGAACCCCCTTTAGCAATATCAGCAGTAGCGCTATTGTGTAAGATCATATTCATTTTACAAAGGGCTGTTGTGGAAATGTCTTTTTCTTGACCATAGATAGTTAAACCTTTTTCACCGGCCAAACTAGAAGCTTTTAATAATAACGAACCGCTCCCGCAAGTGGGATCATAGATGCTTTTATCTTGTTTGGTGTTTTCATCAATGCCAAGCAAAAGGGATAATAAAAGCGAAACTTCGCTAGGGGTGTAAAACTGCCCTTTGGATTTACCGGACTCGCTGGCGAAATGGCACATTAAATATTCGTATGCATCGCCTAATAAATCATCGTCTAAAGCCCCATGCGCGCCCAAACTTAAATCCGCAAAGATTTTAACCAAATTAGAAAGGGTGTCCATCATCGCCTTACCCTCGCCAAGCTTAGTGTTATCGTTAAAATCCACGCTGTCAATCACGCCTTTTAAATCGTTTCGCTCTGCGATCTTGGCGATGATTTTATTGAGTTTGTCGCCTATTTCCTTATCGCCCTCTAAAGCGAGGATGTCTTCATAAAAACACCCTTGTGGCACTTCTATTTCGCTATCCATATTACTTTTGGCTTTATCGCTGATGTATTTTAAAAAAAGCAGGTTCAAAACATAGTTTTTATACTCGCTCGCATCCATCCCGCCCCTTAAGCTATCCGCTCCAGCCCATAAAGAGCTATACAATTCGCTTTTTTTGATCGCCATTTTAATCGCCCTATTTTGTTTTTAGGATTATAATATAAAGCGATAAAAAGCGTTCTTAAGGGGTTTATAATGAAAACAGAAAAAGAAGTTCAAAAACAAGTCATAGAAACTTTTAAAAGCATGGGCTATGCGTATTTAGGGGATTTAACAAAGAGCGATAATAAAAACATCAATAAAGAAAGCTTGAAAGCATGGCTAATTAAAAACCAAAAAATCAATGATGAAAGGTGGCGTAAAATTGAGCAGAAAATCCATAACGCTTTAAAAAACGATTTATACGAAGCGAATCAAACATTTTACAACCTTTTAATTTATGGCGTGCCAACTAAAATAAGCCAGAATGAAAACACTCAAACGACTTATCTCATTGATTGGAAAGACGTTTCTAAGAATGAATTTAGCGTGGCTGAAGAAGTGAGCGTTAAAGGGCCAAACATGAAGCGGCCGGACATCGTGCTTTACATTAATGGGATCGCTTTAGGGGTGCTAGAATTGAAAAAATCCAGCGTGAGCGTGGAAAGCGGTATCCGGCAAAATTTAGACAACCAGAAGAAAGAATTTATTAGAGATTTTTTTAAAACGATCCAATTGGTTATGGCGGGCAATGAAAGTCAAGGGCTAAAATATGGCGTCATAGAAACTAAAGAAAAATACTACCTTTCTTGGAAAGAAGAGGGCGTTTTAAAAAATTTGTTTGAGACGATTGAATGCTTTTTAAAAAAAGAAAGGTTTTTAGAATTTATCCATGATTTTTTGATTTTTGATAAGGGGCAAAAGAAATGCGCCAGGTTCCATCAGTATTTTGCGATTAAAAAAACGCAAGAATTTATCAAAAGAAAAGAAGGGGGGATTATCTGGCACACGCAAGGCAGCGGTAAGAGCCTTACTATGGTGTGGCTTACTAAATGGATAAGAAAGAATATCAAACAAGCGAGGATTTTAATCGTTACAGACAGGAGGGAATTAGACGCTCAAATTCAAGGCGTGTTTGAGGGAATAGGCGAGGCTATTTATCGCGCCGACAGCAAGAAGGATTTATTGAGCGTGCTGTTTGAAAATAAGGAATTTTTGGTCGGATCGCTTGTGCATAAATTTGATGACAACGACTTAGAACAACCTGTTTTAAAGGAATGGGTTGTTTTAGTGGATGAATGCCACAGAACCCAAAGCGCTAAATTGCACAAAGCCATGAAAAGCCTGCTCCCTAATGCGATTTTTATCGCCTTTAGCGGCACGCCTTTATTGAAACAAGAGAAAAAGACAAGCCAAGAAGTGTTTGGGAATTACATCCACTGCTATAAATTTAATGAAGCCGTTAGCGATAGGGTGGTGCTGGATTTAAACTATGAAGCCAGAAGCGTGGATCAATATGTCAGTAGCCCTGAAAAGCTGGACGAATATTTTGAATTGAAAACCCAAGGCTTGAATGAGACGGCTAAAACAGAGCTTAAAAAGAAATGGGTTAATTTGCAAAAAGTTTTTTCCACTAAAGACAGATTAGCTCGTATTGTGCAAGATATTGTATTGGATATGGCAAAACTCCCACGATTAAGGAATGGAAAGGGGAATGCCATGCTGGTGGCTGAAAGCGTGTATAACGCATGCTGGTATTTTGAACTCTTTTTAGAAACAGAATTAAAGGATAAGGTGGCTGTGATCACAAGCTATGAACCCAATATCGCTGATCTGAAAGATTGCGGGAGCGATGAGAACGAAGAGAGTTATAAATACCGCGCTTATTGCAAAATGCTGCAAAACTTTTTTGATGAAAAAGATGAGAAAAAAGCCCTTAATAAAATTAAAGAGTTTGAAGAAAAAGTTAAAGAGCGTTTTATTAATGAGCCTGCTAGAATGAAGCTATTGATCGTGGTGGATAAGCTATTGACCGGTTTTGATGCACCAAGCCTCACTTATTTATACATGGATAAGAAAATGCAAGATCATGGGCTTTTTCAAGCGGTGTGCAGGGTGAATAGACTGGATAGTGAAGATAAGGATTTTGGCTGTATCATAGACTATAAGGATTTGTTTGATAGCTTACAAGAAGCGCACAGCGATTACACCAATAAAGCGTTTGAAAACTATGAGAGAGAAGACATTCAAGGGCTGATCTCTGACAAATCCCAAAAGATTAAGAAGAAATTAGAAGAAACTAGAGATCAGTTGAAATCGCTTTGCGAAGGCGTGAAAGAGCCAAAAGATGAAATGGATTATATCGCTTATTTTTGTGGGGATAATTTAGAAAAGAGCGCTCAAAAAAGGCGGTTGTTTTACCAGCTTGTTGGCGCGTTTTTAAGAATGTTTGTGGAATTGAATAATTTAGAAAAGCCCGTTTATTCTAAAGAAGAAACGCAAAAAATCAAACAAGAAGCGGAATTTTACAGGCATTTACAAAAGGTGATTGGCTTGAGTAGTGGGGATAGCGTGGATTTAAAAAGCTATAGCGAAGACATGCGCCGGATCTTAGACGCTTACATTAAAGCCACGGACAGCAAGACGCTCATTAAAATAGAAGATCAAGGGCTGTGCGAAGTTTTAGCCCAAATGGATATTAATGATTTTGATAAGGCGCTGTCTCAAGTCTTTAAAAATGAAAGCTCTATGGCAGAAAGCATCGCTAACAACACTAAAAAACGCATTATAGAAAAAGAAGCGAGCGATCCTAAGTATTACGAAAAATTATCTTCGCTTTTAAACGATTTGATCAACCAGTTTAGAGAAAAGAAATTAACCTATTTAGAATACTTGCAACAAATCCACGACTTAGCCAAAAAAGTTATTGATAAAGAAGATAAAAATTACCCTAAAAAGATCAACACTAAGGCTTTAAAAACCCTCTATGATAATTTAGATGAAAATGAAGCCTTAGCCCTAGAAACAGACGCATGCATAAGGGGTAATAAAAAAGATGGTTGGGTGGGGCATAATCAAAAAGAAAAAAATCTTAAAATCGCTTTAAGAAAAATCATAAAAGATGAGGGTTTGTTGGAAAATGCCTTTAATTTAGCCAAAAACATAGAAGAGTATCGTTAATGAACGCTTATTGTTTGACTTTAAATAATACCAACATCGCTATAGAAAAAAAGGATATTAAGCATTTGCACGTTAGCGTTTGCCCGCCTGATGGCTCTGTGCATGTGTCTTGCCCCCTAGCTTTAAACGATGAGAGCCTTAGGCTTTCTTTGATTAAAAGACTCCCTTGGATAAAAGAACAGCAACAAAATTTTTTAAACCAAAACAGACAGAGCCAAAGAGGAATGCTAGAGAGAGAAAGCCATTATCTTTTTGGGAAACGCTATTTATTAAAGATTGAACACACTATAAAAAAACACTTCGTCCTCCAAAGCCCTAAATATTTAATCTTGCATGTCCATCAAAAAACAAGCTTAGAAAACCGCTTAAAGGTGTTAGAAAGCTATTACAGACAAGTTTTAAGAGAAAAAATACAAACCTACATCAACCAGTATGAAAAGATTTTAAACGAGAGCATACAAAGCTTTAAAATCCAAAAAATGAAACGGATATGGGGGAGTTGTAATATTGCTAAACGCACCCTACTTTTTAATTTGGAATTGGCTAAAGCGCCTAGCGAAGGCATTGAATATGTGGTTGTGCATGAATTATTGCATTTAAAAGCGCGCCACCATAACGAATATTTTAGGGATTTGCTGAGTTTGTATTTGCCCAATTGGCAAAGGGCTAAGGCCAGCCTCAAAGAAACTTATTTGGAGCGCTCTTAAATGAATGCTCCACAATATTAGTGGAATTAGTGGAACCGCTAAGCGGCTAATTTGAGCGGCTCATCATAGCGCAATAACGCCCCTCCTTTTTAAAGCCTTTAGAAAGTGTAGTTCAAATACGCTGTAACCGATCTTCCAGGCGCGGGTTGCAAGCCTGCAGGGCTAGAGCCAATCCCGGTAAAATAATACTTCATGTTGAAGATGTTATTGATTTGCAAGCTTCCTGTAACTCTGTGTCGTCCGTTTTCCCAGAAAATTTGGCTCACTTGGATATTCCACACCCAATACCAAGGCAAGAGCCCTTCATGCTGGGTCATACACCAAGCTTCGCATTGATAACCGCTATTAAGAACGCTTTCATAGTTGTTCCCCCCACTATAATATTGCATCCCATAATAGCCTCCTGCTGCGCTGTTGCTAATCCCACTATAAGCGCGGCTATAAAAATAGCTAGAAATACCAATGGTGGTTTTACGCCAGTTGTAGCGAGCGTCAAAAATGAACTGGAAAGGGCTTACAAAAGGGAAATGCTTGTTATAGCTAGTCCCTTTTAGCACATCCCCGTTCAAGTCTGTTAAAGGGCCATGGCTGGTTACACGAGTGTCAATGTAGTTGAAAGCGGCATGGAATTGCAACCCTCTAATAGGCCTGTAATACAATTCCAGCTCCACTCCTTGAGAATAGCCATTAATGGGGCGCACATTACCTTTCATGGGACCGCTTGTATAGACTGAATACTGCCCGGTGGCAAAATCGCGCGCCCAAATCCTAAAGTAGTCCGCATTGAAGCTAAACTTATCCTTATAGGTGTAGCGCGCTCCTGCTTCCACAGTGTCAAAGTGTTGGGTAAAATACTCCGCTCCTCCATAGCTCAAAACATCTAATTGAGGCGGAACAAAAGAGCGTTGGTAGTTAAAGTAGGTAAGCACATTGTGATCGCCTTGCACAGGGATAAAACCAATGTTGGTTGAGGGCATCCAATTGTTCATGTGCTTGATTTTTCTTAAATCCTTCTCAGGGATTTGCATCCAGTTAGCCGCATTTTCGTTGTTGTATTGCACAAAAGCGTAGCGCAAACCAGGCACGATGAAAAAGCGCCCGTCCCAAGCTTCAATGCGATCGCTCAAATAAACTGCTGTGTAATTGTTGCGCCAGTTATTCCAGTTT
>ASYU01000278.1:0-4791 GCA_000448465.1 Helicobacter pylori PZ5056
CGCAAATTGGTTTGGCGCGACATTTTTAGCCCCACACACGATTTGCAACACTTCTTTACCCACATCCACTTGACACACGCTGAGTTTTTCAGCGTTTTTATGGGGGGCCTTTTCTAAAACTTTACCCACAACCACATTTTTAGGAGCGATACAAGGGATACAGCTTTCCACTTCTAAACCTAAGCGACTCAAATCCTCACAGAGTTTGGCTATATCTTTAGGCGCATCTACAAAAGCGCTCAAATCATTGACACTCAGTTTCATTAAAAGCTCTCCAACACTCTCAAATCAGTTTCAAAGAAACTGCGCAAATCATTGATTTGACAAGTCAACATGGCTAATCTTTCAATCCCCATGCCAAAAGCAAACCCGCTCACATTCTCATACCCTATGGCTTCAAACACCGCATTATTGACCATGCCACAACCCAACACTTCCAGCCAGCCTGTGTGCGAGCAAACCCTACAGCCTTCTTGCTTGCAAAACACGCAACTAATATCCACTTCAGCACTTGGCTCTGTGAAAGGGAAAAAGCTAGAGCGCCACCTTAATTTCACGCCGCCAAAGAAATAATGCAAAAAGTCTTCGATCACGCCCTTTAAGTGCGTGAAACGGATATTCCCTTTTTGATCCACGACAAGCCCTTCAATTTGGTGGAACATGGGCGTGTGGGTCAAATCATAATCGCGCCTGAAGGTTTCGCCTAAACAAATCATTTTAATGGGTGGGGTTTGTTCTTGCATGGTGTGGATTTGAACGGGCGAAGTGTGGGTCCTTAAAAGCTTGTGATCTTTAAAATAAAAAGTGTCTTGCATGTCTCTTGCAGGATGGTAAGGGGGCAAGTTTAAAGCGCTGAAATTGTGGAAATCATCTTCCACTAAAGAGCCGATTTCAAGCTTGTATCCTAATGGGGTAAAAAATTCAATGATTTTATTTTTAGTGTGATTTAAAGGGTGAGAAGAGCTTGTTTTAATAGCGTTAAACAAGCTCACATCAATTTTTTCTTTTTTCAAGCGTTCTTCTAATTCAAGCTCTAAAATCGCCTTTTTTTTCAATTCAAAGGCCTTTTCAAACGCTTGTTTATAATGATGGATTTCTTTAGCAAAGGCGTTTTTTTCTTCGCCGTTTAGATTTTTGAGCTGGTTGAATTTATCCGCAAAAACCCCTTTTTTACCCAGAGCATTCAAGCGCGCTTCTTCTAACTCTTTGCTATTAGTAACCTTTTCTAATCGCTCTATTAAGGTGTGCAATAACGATCCTTATATTTTATTTTTAAAAAGCTATAATACAACTTTAATAAAAGAAAAACCTTAAAAGGGAGCAAAAAAGCATGAATGTGTTTGAAAAAATAATCCAAGGCGAAATCCCTTGTTCTAAGATTTTAGAAAACGAGAATTTTTTATCCTTTTATGACATTAACCCTAAAGCTAAAGTGCATGCGTTAGTGATCCCCAAACAAAGCATTCAGGATTTTAACGGCATCACCCCAGAGCTTATGGCTCAAATGACAAGTTTTATTTTTGAAGTGGTGGAAAAATTAGGCATCAAAGAAGAGGGATACAAGCTTTTAACCAATGTGGGTAAAAACGCCGGGCAAGAGGTGATGCATTTGCATTTTCATATTTTAAGCGGAGACAAACATTAAAAGCGTTGGTGGTATTTCGTGCAAGCGTTTTTAAACAGGAGTTTTGCTCCCTTACTCAACCCTAACGAGAGCCCTTTAGAACAGGTTAAATCCAGTATTATTTTAAAAAAAGGGGTGTCTTATTTTGACTGGGGGGCTTCAGGTTTAGCGAGCGTTTTAGTGGAAAAGCGCGTGAAATCCTTACTGCCTTATTACGCGAACGCTCATTCTGTCGCTTCTAAACATGCGATTTTAATGGGCATGCTTTTAAAAGAGTGCCAAGAAAAGTTGAAGCGTTCTTTAAATTTGAGCACTAATCATTGCGTCTTGAGCGCAGGGTATGGGGCGAGTTCAGCGATTAAGAAATTTCAAGAAATTTTAGGGGTGTGTATCCCTTCAAAAACGAAGAAAAATTTAGAGCCGTATTTGAAAGATATGGCTTTAAAGCGTGTGATTGTAGGGCCTTATGAGCATCATTCTAATGAGATTAGCTGGCGTGAAGGCTTGTGTGAGGTGGTGCGTATCCCTTTAAATGAACATGGTTTATTGGATTTAGAAATTTTAGAGCAAACTTTAAAAAAATCCCCTAACAGCTTGGTTTCTGTAAGCGCGGCTTCTAATGTGACCGGACTGCTTACGCCCTTAAAAGAAGTTTCATTATTGTGTAAGAAATATAGGGCTACTTTGGCTTTGGATTTAGCGAATTTTAGCGCGCATGCTAACCCTAAAGATTGCGAATACCAAACCGGTTTTTATGCGCCTCATAAGCTTTTAGGGGGTATTGGAGGGTGCGGTCTTTTAGGCATTTCTAAAGATTTGATTGACACGCAGATCGCCCCGAGTTTTAGCGCAGGGGGCGTGATTAAATACGCTAATTGCACACGGCATGAATTTATTGATGAATTGCCTTTAAGAGAAGAATTTGGCACGCCAGGATTGTTGCAATTTTATAGGAGTGCTTTAGCGTATCAATTGAGAGATGAATGCGGTTTGGATTTTATCCACAAGAAAGAAAACAACCTTTTAAGAGTGCTCATGCATGGCTTAAAAGATTTGCCCGCTATTAATATTTATGGGAATTTAACAGCGCATCGGGTGGGGGTAGTGGCTTTTAATATTGGGGGGATTTCGCCCTATGATTTAGCGAGGGTTTTAAGCTATGAATACGCTATTGAGACCCGGGCAGGTTGCTCTTGCGCGGGGCCTTATGGGCATGATTTATTGAATCTTAACGCTCAAAAGTCAAGCGATTTTAACGCTAAACCCGGATGGCTTAGAGTGAGCTTGCACTTCACGCACTCCATAAACGATATTGATTATTTGCTAGACAGCTTGAAAAAAGCGGTTAAAAAATTGCGTTAAGCTAAAACTATTTTTAAGGAAAAATTTGGATATTTTAGATTTGAACAAAGCGCAAGCGACACAACAAAATGAGCGAGAGGTAGAGGATAAAGAAAAAGAGTCTAAAGAGCCGGTGGTTTTAGAAGATTTGAGCGCTTTAGCATGGCTTGAATTAGAAGAGTTTAGCCACCTTTCAGGGCTTCCTAAAGAAAGGATTTTAGAATTAGTGAATCTTGGTAAAATCAAGAGCAAAATAAGCAACAACAAGCTTTTAATTGATGCGAGCAGCGGGACAAACGCTTTAATCAAAAAGGTAGAAAATAATTTGATTTCTATGGATATGAACGGGCGTTCTTTAGAGCCTGTGTTTGTGGAAAAGACCATTAACACGATTTTAAACTTGCATGATAAAGTCATTGGCGCTAAAGATGAAACGATTTCAGCCTTTAAAAATGAAAACATGTTTTTAAAAGACGCTTTAATCTCTATGCAAGAAGTCTATGAAGAAGATAAAAAAACCATTGATCTTTTGCGAGATGAACTCAATCAAGCGAGAGAAGAAATTGAATTTATGAAGAGGAAATACCGCTTGATGTGGGGGAAAGTCGCTGACATGAGCAGCGTGAATAAAAAGTAGTTTTAAATTAACACCCAGGCTTTGAGGGCTTATTAGCGGTAATTTATGTGAATATATGTTAGAATTTGGGGTATTTTAACAGAAGCTTGAAGGAGAACCATGTCCATTTCACGCAGAAGTATCCTAACAAAAATCCCAATCGCACTAGCGAGTGCTAATTGTTTAAAAGCTGTTGGTGTTTTTGAAAAAGTAGAATCTATTCCGCATGCAACGCATTTTGGCCCCTTTATCGCAAAGGTTCAAAACGGAGTGGTTAAAGATATTATCCCCCAAAAGAGCGATTATAACCCTACCATGATGTTAAAAGCGATGGTTGATAGGGTGTATTCAGATAGTAGGGTGAAGTATCCTTGCGTGCGTAAGAGCTTCTTAGAAAACAAAAAAAACCACAAAGAATTGCGCGGGAGAGAAGAGTTTGTGCGCGTGAGTTGGGATGTGGCACTGGATTTAGCGGCTAAAAAGCTTAAAGAAATCCCTAAAGAAAACATTTATAACGCTAGTTATGGTGGCTGGGGGCATGCGGGTAGCTTGCATCGTTGTCATCATTTAGCATGGCGTTTTTTTAACACGACTTTAGGGGGGGCTATTGGCACTGATGGGGAATATGGCAATGGTGCGGCTGCAAGAATAAACCCTATGATTGTAGGGGATATGGAAGTTTATTCGCAACAAACCACGCATGAAGAGATGATTAAAAATTGCAAGGTGTATGTCATGTGGGGGGCGGATTTACTCAAGTGCAACCGCATTGATTATTTTGTGCCAAACCATGTCAATGACAGCTACTACCCTAAGTATAAAAGAGCCGGTATTAAATTCATCAGTATTGATCCCATTTATACCGAAACCGCTCAAGCCTTCAGTGCTGAATGGATACCCATTCGCCCTAACACTGATATAGCGTTAATGCTAGGCATGATGCATTATCTTTATACAAGCAATCAATATGATAAAGCGTTTATCGCTAAATACACTGATGGTTTTGATAAATTCTTACCCTATTTGCTAGGAGAGAGCGATAATGCACCTAAGACTTTAGAATGGGCGTCTCAAATCACTGGAGTGAGTGCAGAAAAAATCAAAGAATTAGCGGATTTGTTTGTCTCTAAGCGCACTTTTTTAGCGGGTAATTGGGCCATGCAAAGAGCTCAGCATGGCGAGCAACCGGATTGGGCGTTAATTGTTTTAG
>ASYU01000279.1:0-7045 GCA_000448465.1 Helicobacter pylori PZ5056
CGATTACACGAACTCTTTTGTTTTCAATGAAGGGGCTAGCCATTTTAAGGTGTTTTTTAATTACGGGTGGGTGTTTTAGGGTGAGAAAATATTAGAGGGCTTGATTTTAATCAAGCGATAATCTCATTGTAATGTGCGGAGTTAGGGGGTTTTAATGAGGTTGCAGAGAGGAATTATACCCCCACCCCCTTAAGAGTTTTACAACAAAATGAAATCTAAAACAACAAGTTCAAAAATCTTTGCAAAAATCTTTGAATGTTAAGAATCTCATCACCACCAAAAATCCACCAACGCCAAGCGTTAAACCCTTACAACAAATAGTGCTAAAACACCCCATTAAGACTTAGATAATCACACTTCCTTTAATTTTTTAGCTTCTTCCCTTGTTTCACGAAATTCCTCTATATTTTCTCATTCTAATTTTAGGTTCAATATAGTTTCTTTTTTTAAACATGGTCTGATGAAAATCGGCTAAATCTTGGTGGAATGATTCAAAGGTTTGCGCATCCTTCATGCTGTGGGCGACACTTCGGTATCACTGGATTTGCGGTAAATTGGCGCCATTAAAAGCGATGTAATAAAGGCAATTAAAGAAACTATGAGGATATAAAAGCTTAAACCATAACTTTGCAAGCTTTCAGGGGCTGCTATAGCTTTTGCGTTTAACCAGCTTGAAAGTTGAGGGGTAAAGCCGGCGGTTATAGCATAGGCTATGTTATAAGCAAAGGAAATCCCACTAAAACGGATTCTAGCGCTAAACACATCGCTCATAAAAATGGGGCAAAAATTCATAATGCCCGCGCAAAAGCAAGCTAAAAAGTATAAAACTATGGTATTGACTAAACTTGGCGCGTTAGAATAAAATTCCTTAAAGAATAAAAAGCCAAAAAAGGCAAAGGCCACGCTAAAAGCCATACAAACTTTGTGCGGTTTGATTTTATCGGCCAAAAACCCGGTGAAAATAATGGAACTTACAATACCAACAAGCCCTAAAATTTGAAAATAGGTTTTTTCAAACGGAGTGAAATGAAAATTGGGATGCATGAGAGTGAAATTGGGAACAAAAAGGATAAAAATCAAAATGCAAGCGGTTAAAACCCAAGTGATAAGCATGGAGATTGATATACCAAAGAGAGAGTTTTTAAACACCTCTTTAAGCGGGAATTTGACTAAGGCATCGTCTTGCTTCATTTGCTGAAAAACGGGAGTTTCTTCTAAAAAGCGCCTCAAATACACAGAAATGATACCAAAAATCCCTCCAAGCCCAAAAGCAACCCTCCAAGCCCAATCTTCAACAACAGGCTTGTCAAAAACCATGTAAATCCCTATATAAACCAAACTCCCAAGCAAAATCCCAGAAACTACGGAAGCGGTTAAAAAACCGATATAAGTGTTTTTTTGGCCTTGCGGGGCATGTTCATGGACAAAAACCCAAGCACCAGGCAATTCACCACCCACAGCAACGCCTTGACAAATCCTAACAAACACCAAAAAAACAGGAGCTATGTAACCAAGATAATGAGCGTTTTTTAGGCTAAGTCCCATGCTATCCACGCCAAAACTCACCAAATGATCAAAAGTTGGCATCAAAGCGAGCGCAAAGGTTGGGATTACCATCAATAAAATAGAGAGCATGAACATGTTTTTACGGCCGAATTTATCCCCAAAGTGGGCCATCACTATGCCGCCAAGCGGGCGCGCTAGATAGCCTGCAGCAAAGATACCATAAGTGTTGATTTCAGACCAAATAGGGCTAAGCGTGTTCGGGAAAAAGTGTTTGGCAATGATACTCGTAAAAAATACAAAGATGATAAAATCGTAAAATTCTAAAGTCCCCCCAAGCGAAGATAACCCCAAGGTTCTTACCTCTTTTTTGCCTAAATGTTTTATTGATTATCCTTTCACTGAGGCTATCGCCTTGTTTTAAATTTGTCATTTTGAAACTAAGATGGATAAGATTGATTTTATATAACTACCTCACACCTTAACGGCATTTTTAGATAATAAGCAGTAAATGAAATTTAATTATCACTTAAAAAGTGAATCATTCTACCTTTTTTATCATTAAACACCACTTAAACGAGTTTACATTTTGTTACCCGTTTTGTTAAAACGCTTTACCCGATTATATCAGCCAAAAAAACACTCCTATGAAGACTTGGGTAATAACGCTTCCTTTAATTTTTCAATGATAGCTTCTTCTCTTTTTTCACGAAATTCTTTTATATTTTCCCATTCTAATTCTAGGGTAGGGTCAATATAATTTTTTCTTTTATACTCTTCTATGGCTTGCTGATTTTTATATTCTTCTTTGAGCCACACCTCAGGGTCTTTATCCTTTTTAGCAATATTCTCTGCACCTTCTAAAAGCTGGAGATTAAATAAATAATTCCCACACTTATAGAAATCTTTATCCAATTTTTTATTTTTCTCATTAAACTTGGACTTTGGATAAATATGGTCTATATGAAAAGTGGTGGTTTTATAGTTCAGGTTTGGGTATAAGATTTGTAAAATAGGAAAGACTCGAGCATGGATACTAGAACACATCATTTCTTCTATAGCATCGTTAGTGATTTTTAAAGGGCATGTTTGGTGTTTGGCTAAATTATGGTTGAATGATTCAAAGGTTTGCGCATCTTTCATGCTATTGGCTATGTTGTTTAATTTTGTATCCGTTGAAGGAGTGAAATAACTCGTGATTTGAGCGTTACGGACAAATTTTAGGGCTTGTTGTTCATCGTTTTTATCCATTTTTGGATTTAAAAAATAAAAATAGGCTAAACTGGATAAAATAAGCTGAACCCAAATAGCTGGCATAACCAAAATTTTCTAATAGTTTTGCAGCATTATAAATGCTTTCTGTAATCTTTTCCCAATTTTCTTCAATCTCTTTGATATTTTTTTTATTGAAATTTTTTAATTCAAAAGTAGTGTCTTTACCAATGAGAAGCAAGCAAGTTTTTAACACCTGGTCTTTCCCCACATTTGGAAAACCTTTATCTTTTAAAGTATCTACTAGCTCATGCATTTTTTCTCTAATATCGCTTGAAAAACTTGCTGTCAAAATAGACATCAATAAATCAGAATAGCTTAACTTAACCCCGCCACTATTGACACGGATAAAGATATTTAAAACTTTATTAAGATTTTTTTCTGTTTCTTCAAAAAATGAAATGAGTTGTTTGTCGTGAAAAGCTTTGTTTAGTGTTTCTAATAATTTCAATCTATCACCTTTTAAATCATGTTCTTGCGCATAATCCCAAACACTTTCCAACTCTAAAATATCCCCCACCTTAAACCACCAATGTTCTTTATCGTTTTCAGGCTTTTTGGCATGAAATTCAAACTGGTAATTGTCTTCTGGGCTGTCCATGTTTGGCTGGTGCTTCAAGTTCAAATACAAACGCTTCTCTTCGTAAGCGTTAGGGTTGTTGATTTTAGCGTTCTTTTTCTTAAGCGTTGCCTTTAAGCCCGATATAAAGCGAGGTTAAGCGTTGTTGGCCACAATATACAAATCATCATGCTTGATTTGTTCAATACGGATTTTTTCATTGTGAGGCTTTCGCTCATCGTAGTTTGTAATGAATTGATAAAGTTGGAAATTGAGTTTATCGCTATCTTGTTCATCACTCTTGGCTATATCCTCCTTTTGTAATTTCCAAAATAAAAAAGAGCCGATAGGATAGCCCCTGAGAATGGAGTCAAAAAGTTGCTCTATCTTTTTTCATCGGCTTTTTTGAGCCACACGTATTCACGCTGAATGTCAGGCAAAAAATAACGAACATTCAATCCATCTACCACATTTTTAATGCTCTTATCCAAAAACACACCCATGAGAATCTCCTTATTTTGTATTATTTAGGCTGTATTATAATCAAATATTAGAATGAGCCAACCTAATTTAAGATTTTTTCCACGCGCTTTTGGATCACTTCTAAAACCAAGCAAAAAAGCCAGTAAATCAAAGCGGCTTCTAAATAAATAGGCAAAAAGTCATAGCTGGCGTTCGCTTTTTGCTGCGCGATTCTAAAAACCTCTGCGATAGTTACCACAGACGCTAAAGAAGTTTCTTTAAAAAGGCTGATGAAAGTGTTACTTAGGCTTGGCGTGGCGACTTTGAGCGCTTGAAAAAAGATGACATGCCAAAAGGTTTGCAAGTAATTCAAACCCAAACTCAAGCTTGAATCCCATTGATCTTTAGGGACAGAAAGAAAGCTCGCCCTTAAAGTCTCTGAAGCGTATGCCCCCACATTAAAAGAAAACGCAATAATGCCTGCTGGGATTGGATCCATATAAACCCCAAGGGCGGGCAAACCATAAAACACCACCACAATTTGGACCAATAAAGGCGTACCTCTAATGATTGACACATAAAAATTCACGCCCGCTAATAAAGCCTTATGAATGAAATGTTTAGAGGGAGCGATTTTAATGAGAGCCACCACAATAGCAATCAATAAGCCCAAAATAAAAGAAATGATCACTAAAGGCAAAGAAATGCAAAAAGCGGCTTTTAGCATGGGGTAGAAAGCCTCTAATAATAATTCCAAACGCTCCTTGCTCAAATCTAAAGTTTCAAAAAACAAAGACAGATTAGGGCTGGCTGACATCTTTTCCAAAAAATTGTTCGCCTAAGCGTTTTAAAACCCCTTTATTGATCAATCTTTGCATCGCTTGGTTGATAAGCTCTAAGGCTTTTTCTTGGTGCTTGTTAATGACAAAGGAAGCACCCCCGTCTTTTTCTTTGGACTCCCATGCGATTTTAAAGGGGTTGTTTTTGTGGGTGTTTAAGTAGTTTAAGATCGCTAAAGAACTATTTAAGGTCAAATCGGCTCGTTTTTGCGCCACTAACAACAAGGCTTGCGCCATAGAATCCACCGAAACGATTTGAGCGTCGTATTTGAAAGCGATTTCCCCATAAGTGGAGCTTAAAGTGTTAGCCGCCTTTAAGCCTTTAATGTCTTTAATATCTTTAATGCGGTTTTCATCTTTTCTAACTAACATGATGGTGCCTGAATAGCTATAAGGCAAGCTTTTGTCAAAAGCCGCTTGGCGTTTTTTAGTCGTCAAACTCACCTGATTAGCGACCATATCAAAACGCCCCGATTTCAAACCTGTCAGCATGATATCCCATGAAGTTTCGTGGAATTTGATTTTCACGCCAAGCTCTTTAGCCAACTCCCTAGCCACTTCCACATCATAGCCGGTGAGCTTGCCCTCTTTATTGTGGTAAGTGAAAGGGGGGCAAATGCCCTCTGTGCCAACGCTGATCGTTTCTTTATTAATCAGTTTTTCATACAGACTAGAAGCGTTCAAAAAACCCAAAAAAAAGCTTATTGCTAATAAAAATAAAACTTTTTTCATTTTATATTTTAATCCTGAATTTTTTCAAGCATTCTAACACAAAATAAAAATTTTGCATGGTTTGATTTTAAATATAGACACGCTCCAAGCGTTTGGATAGGGTGCTGATAGTTTCATAAGCAATGGTGTTTAAAAGCGCAGCGATTTCGCTTGCGTCATTAGCCTTAGCGCTTTTATCCCCAAACAAAATGACCTCATCGCCCTCTTTGGCTTCAATATTATTGAGTTTGACAAAGCACTGATCCATGCACACCTTGCCAATAAGAGGGACTGATTGGTTATTGATTACTACTTGAATGCGATTGCCTAAAGCGCGCATTAACCCGTCTGCATACCCTAGAGCTAAAACGCCCACTAAAGTCTCTTCATTGGTATAAAAATGCTCGCCATAGCCAATAAATTCGCCTTTTTTAACGCTTCTGATTTGAACGATTTGCGCTTTTAAACTGATAACATTTTTCAAGATGGTTGGGCATGATTCTTTCATTTCATTAGAGGGGTAAAAACCATAGAGCATGATGCCTGGGCGATAGAGATTCAACAAACGATTTTCATTCCCGTTACACAAAGAAAGGATACCGGCGGAATTGTAGGCATGGCGGTATTGAAACTCTATTTTTTGATCTAAAAGCTGCTCTAAAAAAGCGTTAAAGGCTTTCATCTGGTTTTTAGCATGGGTTTTAATCTTAGCATCAGCGTTGCTTAAATGCGTGAATATCCCTTCCACTTCCAAGCCCTTTAAAGCGCGGATTTTTTTAATGATTTCTATGCTTTTAAAATTAGGCTCCAAGCCCAAGCGGTGCATGCCGGTATCAATTTTGAGATGAATTTTTAAGCGTTTTTGAGATTTTAAAGCCATTTGAGAAAAAACTTCTGCTTGTTCAAGGCTAAAAACCATAGCACTCAAATCGTTATCAATCAGCATGGAAGCGTTAGCGTTAGGGCTATAGCCTAAAATCAAAATAGGGGTTTGAGAAAAATGAGAGCGCAATTCTAAAGCTTCATCTAAGGTCGCTACCCCTAAATAATTAGCCCCTTCTTGTAAAAAAATTTCGCTCGCTTTAATCGCTCCTGCCCCATAAGCGTTCGCCTTAACAACCGCCATGACACAAGCGTCTTTAGGGACAATGCTTTTGACTGCATTAAAATTATGCCTTAAAGAAGCGGTATTCACTTCTACAAAACTCGCCCTTTTTAACATGCTGTCTTACTTGTTAGAATGCTTGCTAAAATACCAACGAGTTTCAGAATACACCACTTTATGCAATAAAATCAAAGCGATCAAATTAGGGATAGCCATAAGCCCGTTAGAAAGATCCGCTAAATTCCACACAAAATCAATTTTAGCCATAGCCCCCACCATCACACTCGCTAAAAAGATCAAGCGGTAATATTTCACTTTTTTTTCACCAAAGGCGTATTCAGTGCATTTTTCCCCATAATAAGCCCAACCAATGATCGTAGAGTAGGCAAAAAAGATCATGGTCAAAAAAATCACCACCGCCCCCAATGAGCCTAGAAAATACTCCGTGCTTTTTAAAGTGAGCAAATTAGCACTCAATTTTTCCCCATTAGGGAGCAAGGTGTTGTATTCTGGCGCCATTAAAATCACGCTCGCTGTTGCCGAACACACTATTAAGGTTACAATAAAGGTTTGGAGCATGGACACTAAGGCTTG
>ASYU01000280.1:0-452 GCA_000448465.1 Helicobacter pylori PZ5056
GCTTGCTTCTCTAAAAATTTCCTTGCTTCAGGCGTGAGTAATTTCTCGCATTCTTGTTTCTCTTTTTCATTCCTAGCTCTTGAAACGCAGTCTAAATAAGCCTTGACGCTCTTTTTAACTTCTTGCTCTAATAGTTTTCTCGCTTCAGGGGTGAGTAATTTCTCGCAGGCTCTCCTTTCAGTTTCACTTCTAGCTTGAGAGAGGCAGTCCTTATAAGCTTTAAGGCTCTCTTTAGCTTCTTCTAATAGTTTTTTCGCTTCAGGGGTGAGTAATTTCTCGCATTCTTGTTTCTCTTTTTCATTCCTAGCTCTTGATACGCAGTCTAAATAAGCCTTAACGCTCTCTTTGGCTAAAACCTTTTTCTGTAAGTCTTTAGGGAGATCTTTGACACACCTTTTTTTCTCAGCTTCAGTTTTAGCGTTTTTCAAACAATCTAGAGCTTGCTTCTCTAA
>ASYU01000281.1:0-10899 GCA_000448465.1 Helicobacter pylori PZ5056
TAACGCGTTTAAAAGCCCAATCACTGCAGAGCCACCGCCTTTATCCGCTTTCATGGTAACCATGTAATCGGCCGGTTTCAAGCTCAAACCTCCGCAATCATAAGTCAAGCCCTTGCCCACTAAAGCGATTTTTTTCTTCGCTTTTTTAGGTTTATAGACTAAATGGATCAAGCGAGGAGGATTGATAGCAAGAGAGGCTTTATTGACCGCTAAAAAGGCGTTCATTTTCTTTTCTTCTAAAAATTTTTCATCATGGACATGGATTTCTAAATGGTTTTCTTTAGCCACTTTTTGCGCCACTTCAGCCATATAAACTGGGGTGCCAATCATAGGGGGGGTATTGACTAGATCTTTAACGATATTCAAGCTTTCTGTCATGATTTCAGCGTATTTTAAAGCTTCTTTCGTGCTCTTTTCTAAAGAATTCGCGCAAGTTTTTTCGCATGGTTTGTGCAATTCTAAAGCGACAATGGCTTCTTTTAAAACGCTTTCTTTTTTGTTGGATTTAAAAGTGTCGTATTCATACAAGCCTAATTTCAAGCCCAAAAACAGCGCTTTCAAGTTTTCTAAAAGCGCATTATCTTTAGAATGCGTGCCACAAGTATAGACCCCCACTTTAACGCTTTTAAAAGCGAGTTTTTTAAGGGTGCGAACGGCTAAACACGCGCTCTCTCTCAATAAATGCACATCATCTTCTTTAACGCCCACATACAGGATTTTATTTTCTTGGTCTAAAAATACGCCTTCGCCTTCGTATTTAAAGGTTTCTAGCAATTCTTTATTTTTGACCCAAGCGTGGCTAAAATCCTTATTGACAATAAAAACTAAACCGCATTCAGCTTTTGCGTTTTCAAAAGTGGTTTTTTCTAATTTGATTTTTAACATAAAGTCTCCTTTTTTAATTTCATATCTTTCAAGAATTGTATTGCACTCTAGCGGTTTTTCTTACTATAGTATTGGAAATACCACAGCACTAACGCCAAGAAAGATACTAATAGTAATATTAGCGCATAAGGGTGTTTTTTAAGCCACCCTAACGCATGCAATAACTCTTCTCCTAAATACCACGCTAGAATAATGGTAATGCTCGCCCACACCATCGCGCTAATGAGATTGATGATAGCGAATTTTAAAGCGCTATAACGCGTGAGGCCTATGCTAATGGGAATGATGGTGCGCATGCCATACATGTAGCGTTGGATAAAAATGATAAACCAGCCGTGTTTTTGCAACAATAAATGGGCTAGGGCTAGTTTTCGGCGTTGTTTTTCTAGCTTTTTTTGGATGTAAGCTTTATTGGTGCGGCCGATGTAAAAATAGATCTGATCCCCCACAAAACCCCCAATCCCTGCGACTAAAATGGCTAACCCTAAATGCATATGACCGGTATAGCTGGCAATCCCTGCTAAAATCAACCCGATCTCGCCTTCTAAAATGCTCCACCCAAATAAAATGAGATACCCCCAAGTCGCTGCATGCTGATTCCACAAATCAATGATGTATTCTTCCAAAATTCACCCTTATCCTAGCATTCTAACAAACAAAAGGTTTTCACTCGCTCTTCTAAAAGTTGGATACCCGGTAATTCTTTTAACCCTATCAAAAAACAGGCTTCTATGCATTCAGCTTGTAGGGCTTTGATAAGTTCAAGGCTCGCTAAAGCTGTGCCTCCAGTGGCTAATAAGTCATCAATTAACACCACCCTTACCCCCTTAATTCCCCTAAAAGCGTCAGAGTGGATTTCTATGCTATCGCTCCCGTATTCTAGGCTGTAGCTTTGAGACAAGGTGTGCGCAGGGAGTTTGCCCTTTTTCCTCACAGGCACAAAACCCACCCCAAGCGCATAAGCTAAAGCAGAGCCTAAAATAAACCCTCTCGCTTCAATGCCCACGATAAAGTCTATATTGAGAGCGAGATAGCGTTTTTTGAGCGCGTCAATGAGTTTGTTAAAGAGTTTAGGGTAGTTGAGTAGCGTGGTAATATCTTTGAATAAAATCCCTTTTTTAGGGTAGTCTTTCACTTCTCTGATGCTTTGTAAAAGTTCTTCTTTGAGCGTTTCATTCATTTTGATTTCCTTTAATATAACGGATTGGTTGTAGAATTTTGGTTTATTATAGCGTTTTTAAAGGAGAGCTTCTATTTTTTGCTCCAATTCTTTAATGCGATTTTTATATTTATCCGATTCGCCTTTGTATTCAGAGTTGCGCTGTTTAAGGGCTTTCAGTTCTGTTTTTAACGAGCTCATTTCTTGGGTAAGAATATCAATATTACCCAAAGCCCTTTGGAGTTGCAACTGGTGTTTTTGGATCAAAATTTCAGCTTCTTGTAAGGTGAGTTTCATGGATGCGTTGGTGCGTTCTTGCCGTTTAGCCACGGTTTTAAAAAAGAAAGTACGCACACCCATATAAAGGATAAAAACAATAGCGATAGTGATGATAAACCATTGGGTAAACATTCTATTAAAATATCCTTTTAGCGAAACGATGCAATTATACTACATTAGGTTGATGATTTCAGCGATTCATCTAGTTTTTGGATGCGCAACACATGACGGCCTTGTTCAAATTCTGTAGAGAAAAACGCTTCTAAAATGCTTTCTGTTACGCCAATACCGCTAATCTTTTCACCCAAGCACAAGACATTAGCGTTATTGTGCAAGCGAGTCATTTTAGCCATGTAAGAATCAAGGCACAAAGCGGCTCTAATACCTTTAAAGCGATTAGCGCCCATGCTCATGCCTATCCCTGTAGCGCACACTAAAATGCCATAGCTTTGCGCGTTTTCTAAGACTTTTTGGCACACTAATTTGGCGTAATCAGGGTAATCCACCCTTGTAGTGGGTAAGAAAGCTTGGATCTTAAAACGCTTGTCTTCTAAAAAATGTTTAACAAATTCTGCAAGATGTAACCCTGCATGATCGCTTCCTATAAAAACTTGAGCGGTATTTAAGGGCTTATTCATTAGCTCTCCTTGATAAAAGATTAAGAAAGGAGTAAGGAAAATAAAAATCTTGTGGGCGCATGGATAAAAAACTCCGATAAAGGGGGGATAAATAAGAATATTAACACAATCAACAAGCCATAGCGTTCCATTTTAGAAAACCATTCCAATAAAAACGCGCTTTTAAAATGCAACGCTAAAAAGCCTAACGCTTTGGAGCCGTCTAAGGGCGGGATAGGGAGGCTATTGAAAACGCCTAAGACAAGATTATAAAGAATACCTTGAATGAGAAAAGTTACTAACGCAAGCTGATAAAGATTCGGTTCATCAACGCTTAAAGCGTTGATCCCTAGTTTTTGGAAGCTCCAATGCGTGATGAAAGCGAGCAGAACGGCCAGAGTGAAATTATAAATCACCCCGGCTAAACTCACCACTACGCATGCCAGAGAGCCTTTTTGAGAGACAATGTAGCGCATATCCACAGGCACGGGCTTGGCCCACCCAAACAAAAAAGGGGCTTGAAAAATGAGTAATAGAGCCGGTAAAAGCACCGAACCCATCATGTCTAAATGCCTGATAGGGTTTAAACTCAAACGCTTGGCGTCTTTCGCGCTCCTGTCCCCGAATAAAAACGCGCTCAAGCCATGCATGATTTCATGCCCTATGATAGCGATCAAAAGGGCTAGGATTTTCATTAAGGTGGTAATAAAACTTTCTAAAGAGAAATCAAAAAATTGCACAAAAAACCTTAATGCGTTGTTTTTTCTTTTTTAATGATTTTTTCTAAGCCTTCAACGCTTTTAAACATGCGTTCCCAACGCACCAGATAGCGTTTTTTGGGGTTATTTTCCGCATCCACTTCCAGGCTGTTTTTTAAACTCAAACTGAAATAAACAAACCATGGCGAACCCACGATATTTCTATAAGCCACACTCCCCCAAAAGCGCGAGTCGCTAGAATTATCCCTGTTATCGCCGATCATGAAAAACTCATCGTCATTGATTTTTTTATAAAACACCTTTTCGCCCTCCATTTGAATGAGTTGCATGCTGATATTAGCCTCTGCACCTTGAGTGGCTAACTGCTCCATTAAGTGGAAGGTTTCATTATCTTTTTGGTAATGGATACCCGGATGCTTATTTTTATAAGGGTTTAAAACAAAAATTTTACCCATAAATTCTTTAGTCATGGCGTTAGGGTAATGTTTAGCGATGTAATTTTTGTCCATGTCGCTCTCAAAAGGGTGCAAATAAAACCCCTCATTAGTGAATAACACCTCATCGCCTCCAATGGCAAAATTCCTTTTGACATAGTAAGATTTTTTTTCATGGGGAGGGATAAACACTACCACTTCGCCGCGCTTGGGGCGATCCCCCTCTATCAAATGCCCGTTATTTTTAAAATCAGGCATAACAGGAAGCTCAATCCATGGGATTTTAGGAATGGGTATGCCGTAAGAAAACTTTTTGACAAAGAGCATGTCGCCCTCATAGAGCGTGCCTACCATAGAGCGAGAGGGAATGATAAAGGCTTGCGCGATAAAAAAGATAACCAACAGCACGATAATAATCGTCCCCACCCAACTGGAGCAAAATGCATAAACAGAGCGTAAAAATTTCATTAAAATCCCTTCCTTTGTTGTTTTTCAAAAGCGATTAGAGTGTTTTCTAAAAGCGAGACAATCGTCATAGGCCCCACTCCTTTAGGCACAGGGGTGATAAAACCGGCAACTTTTTGAGCGTTGGTAAAATCCACATCGCCCACGATACGCCCATCGTTCAAATGATTGATCCCAATATCCACCACTACAGCCCCTTTTTTTAACATGCTCGCTTTAATCAAATCAGGCTTACCCACGCCCACGCAGACAATATCAGCATTTTTGGTGTAAAAACTAATGTCTTTAGTCAAAATATGGCACACGCTCACGCTAGCCCCAGCGTTTAACATGAGCATGCTTAAAGGTTTTCCAATGATATTGCTCGCCCCGATAATTGCCACATCCTTGCCTTTGATTTCAATATGATAATGCTCTAAAAGACGCATCACGCCCATAGGGGTAGCTGGCAGAAACGATTCCTTTTGGGTGCAGAGCTTGCCGATATTAAGGGGGTGGAAACCATCCACATCTTTGTTTGGGTCAATGGCTTCTAAAATCATTTTAGTATCAATGTGTCTGGGCAAAGGGAGCTGGACTAAAACGCCTGAAATATTTTGATCAGTATTGTAATCCTTAATCAAGGACAGCAATTCAGCTTCGGTAATGTTCTCTTTGAGGGTTTTTAAGTCAAAATCCATGCCCACCCTTTCGCATGCTTTGATCTTCATATTGACATAAGTGATACTAGCGGGGTCTTTTCCCACTAAAATCACGGCCAGTTTGGGGCGTTTATGCGTTTGTGTATGGATTATTTGGATTTTATGTTTCAAATCTTTTTCTATATCATAAGCTAACGCTTGCCCGTCTAATAAAACAACGCCCCTATTTGGCATGCCCATTTATCCTTTATATAATTAAAATTCTATTATTGTAGCAAAAATCATGCGTTTAAGGGAATTAAAAACTCCCTTTAGTTTGTCAATCTTTAAGATTAGCCCCATGATAGAGCAAGTAATAACTAAGGGCTTTCAAAGATTCTAATTGCTGATAAAACTTAGAAGCTTCTATTTTGTCGTTTTGTTTCTTGTCGTTTTGTTTATCCTTTGGCTCTTTAGGGCTTTCGTTCAAATACCTTAACCCCAAACTTGGGTTATAAAAATAATCTTTGGTAGCGATCGCTTCATAACCTAGCGCGTAATTGGGGTGGCTTGGGGGGTTTGTTGTATTGTTAGAAAATAAAGGCTTCCCGAAACTCACAAATTGAAAACCTTTAGGAGCGACTAATTCAATAATCGTAGGGGCGATGTCTAAATGCGAGCCGACTTGACTGATTTTTTCAGGCTTTAAAGTAGGGGCGAACAAAATAAGCGGCACGGATTTAATGGTATATAAATCGTTTTTAGCGTATTCATAGCTCCTGTCAAAATGATCCCCTGTGATGATAAAAAGCGAGTTAGGGAATTTTTGGCTGGCTTTTTTGATGAAATCAACCACCACTTTGTCATACCAGTAAATATGCCCTAAAGAATTAGCGTCCGGTAGATTTTCTGATTTGGGTGTTTTTTCCACAAATTGTTGGATTTTTTCTAAAGGCACATTAAAGGCTTTGAGATTCACGTTTTTGATCGCATGATTGCTTAAAGTCATGACCATGCTGAAAGTTTTTTCATTGGGGTTGGTGTTTTCTAAAATATAATCAAATAAAATATTATCATGCACTCCCCAATTGCTCTCTATGGGTTTAGGGTAGGGCTTGTTTTTGGCAAATTCTAAGAGATGGTTATTGAAATAAAGGGCGTGAAAACCTTGTTTTTTGGTGAAACTAGTGAGTTTGTTCCAAATCCCACTACCCCCATAATAAAAGTTGTTTTTATAACCCAGAGTTTTTGTGATATTGCCAATCGCCATAGGAAAGCTAGGGAGGATTACTCCTGAATTGACTAAGTTATTATCATTGATATAGGGTAAGCCTGTGATTTGGACATCTAGGCTTTTAACGGTCCGTGGGGCGCTTTCAATAAAAGCAGAAAGCATGTAAGCATGTTCTTTTTTAACCAAGTCTTGTAAAGCGCTCGTTAGCCCTATGGAATCAAATTTTTTATCAAAATGCCATGAACTCAGAGACTCTGAAACGATATAAAAAACATGTTGAATGGTTTGATTGGAATTGTTGTGGCTTGTTTGAGAAAGCAACTCATAGAGGTTTTTTTTGGGGTTCTCTTTAAGATGGAAATAATTTTTCGCTACTTCCAAGGGCGTTTCTTTAGCAAAATCGCTGAATTTAAGGTTATGACTTTGTCTGTAATTGCGCGCCAAAAGATAAAGGTTGCGAAACGCACCGGGGGTGATTTTCATTAAAAAAGGATCTTTGGCTGGCTCTATGCTGAGATCTAAAGACGCGCCAACAAAGCTCAACTGCGCGTTAATGTAAAACATTTGTGTGAGCGAAAAAAGAATGAATAAAATGAAAGTTTTAAGGGGTTTGATGGTTTGATGAATATTCTTGGGTTTAAAAAGGGCGTTTTGGAGTTTGAAATAGATAAAAGAGGTTAAAACGCTAAGGATCACAAAGAGTGAAAAACTAGAAAAAATAGGGTATTCCCCACTCATTTTTAAAATCGTGAGCGTGTCTTCATGCAAAAATTCCAATAAATTTTCATCAAACACATTCCCATAAATGCCATAATAAACAATGTTTGCAATGTTTAAAAACAGGATAATAGCGATAGAAAAACACGCCATAATATTAAGCATTCTGGTTTGGTGTTTAGGGATAAATAACCCTAATAACCCGATGATGACAAAAAGAATCGCTAGGCTTGAGACCACACGATTATCGTATCTGGCTCCATTGAATAGGGTTTTGATGATTTCATCAAAAATAGGGTTTTTTAAGGCATGCTTATAATAGCCTGTATAAAGGATAAAGCCGATACGATTAAACACAAACAACAAGCTCATAAAAAAGGTGAAATAAAAACCTTTTAAAAAGAGCGAAAAAAGGGCATGAGATAGGGATTTCATAAGCGTTAATACAACCTTTTTTGAACAAGATATAAAGTCTTAAAAAAGACAAAAAGAAATAATGGAAAATCCAATAAAGAATCTAAGATTTGAAAATTAGAACGCATCAAAAGCGAACTGGATAACGCTACTAAAGCGATCACGCCCAGTAAAGGGCTGCTCAAAAACAAACTGCTACAAAAAAGCGCGCTAAAAATAAGAGAAGCCATGAAATGATGATAGATTGAAAAAGGCAAAAACCCTAAAATATCTGTCAAAAGCAACAGATTGAAAAACAGCATGACGCTATAAGATTGCAAGGTTTCTAAAGGGGGTTTTTGGAGGAGACGGCAAGAAAAGAGTGCATAAGCAAGGATCAAAAGACAGCTAAAGGGGCTTAAGGGGGCCATAAAACTGCTTAAAAATGCATTGAGCGATAGAGAGTCTTTAAAAGCGATATTGCTTAAAATCACGATTATAAACGAGAGCGAAAACCTTAAACTTAACGCCTTATTTTTGAAAAAAAAGAAAATTAAAAAAAGCCATATAAAACTCAGCGTGTAAGAAGAAGATATAAGCATCGTTAATCACTTGAGAAGGGAATTTAAATAAGCCATATTGAAACGGATGTGTTTGATGTGAGATCGGTTGTAGGTATAGACAATATCTATAAAATGAGGATTAAGACTATAGCTTGGGTAACTCACTTCATCCGCTTTATCTAAAATTTTTAAGGTTTTAAAAGAGTTTGGGTTTTCTAATTTAGAAAGCCAAAGTTCTTTACGACGCAAAGATAAATCGCTAGGGTTGTGGATCAAATACAATTCTTCGTTTAAATTGATCAAATTCAAAGCGTCATTCAAGTTTTTCAAATTCGTGAGCATGGGTTTTTGCCAAGCGGTAGGGGTTTTACAGGTTTCTAGCATGAGACTATCTTTAAAAGAATGGTTTCTAAACGCCATGATGGCGCAGTCTTTAAAGGGGGTTAGGCTTGGTTGGAGTTGGTGGTTTAAGGTATTAGGCCTTAAAAGCTCTCTTGGGTTATTTTGTTGGTCAAATTTCAATAATAGGGGGTATTGGGTGGCTAATTCGTGATAGAGTGGTAGCATAAAACCGCCATCAGTGGTGTTTAAAGGCTTATTTTTTATCAAATGGCTCAAGTTTAAAAAAGGGCTTAAAGAGAGTTTTCGCGCAAACTTAAAACGAATCGGCTCTAAAGCGCTTTCAAATTGATAGATTTTAGAAGTGGCCCACCCGCCCATGCTCACCCCTACGACAAACAACAAGATTTTATCGTCATGCAAAAAAAGCAAGGGGTTACCTAGTTTTTTGATGTATTCATGCGAATGATGAGAAAGCTCTTCTTTGGTTAAAAGAATGAAGGCTTCGCTCCAGCGATTAGTCTTGCTGTCAAAAAGATTTGCACTGATTTTCACATCTTTTGCCCCTTCTTTAGTGCCGCTAAAATAAGCGTTCAAAAGATTATCATTAGGCAAGCTGATTAAAGAGCTCGCATGCACGCTTAAAGCGTCATTTGGTTTAGGGATAGTGAGTTGCGTAAAATAGGGGGGGTTTTGAGTGACAAGGGCTTGATTATGCGTGAAAGCATAGGGGGGGGTTTGGCGCTTTATTGCGATTAAAAACAAAACGATAAAAAGCCCCACGAAAAAGGCGGTGTTTTTTAGGCGATTTCTTGAAGGTTCCAAGATAGCGTTTCGCCCCCTCTTAAGATAGCGATTTTTTCATTCAAGCAAAGCGTGTGCGTAGGGACTATAAAGGGTTTTTTAGACAGATGCGCTTTTTTATTAGGCAAATTGTCTAGCGCGTAGATTTTTTTAGCGTTATCGCTGATAAAGGCTTGCAAATTTTCTAAAGCGTTGTGTTTTTCAAAAAGTTCGCACAACGCAGGCAACAAAATAGGGGCAGAAAAGATGCCTGCCGGGATGTTAGCGCTATGCTTTTTAGAGACAAAATGCGGGGCGCTATCCGATCCAAAAGAGATTTTAGGGTGGGCTTTTAAAGCAAGGGATAAAAGCCTTTCTTGGTCTTTTTTGGTTTTGATTAAAGGTTTGCAAAAACAATGCGGGTTCAAACTCCCCCCTAATAAATCATCTAAAGTCATGCTGATATGGTGTAAAGTTAAAGTCGCATAGAGGTTGTCATGCTTTTCAATCAAAGCGATACTGCGCCAGTCGCTCAAATGCTCTATAATGATTTTGAGTTTAGGGAATGAAAGGGTGAAAGTTTCTAAAACGCTATGGCATAAAAATTCTTTATCCAAACAAAACCCAGCCTGTTCCGCATGGACGCATAAAATAAAGCCTAATTTTTGGGCGTTTTCTAAAACCTCTAAAGTTTTTTCACCCAACAAATCCGAAGTGCCGTTTTGCGCGTTTGTGGTCATGCCTTTGGGGTAGAGTTTTAAAAATCTGATGCCTTTTTCGTGAGCGCGTTGCAATTCTTCCAAAGTCAAGCCGTCATTAAAGTACAAACTCATTAAAGGCTTGAAGTTTGAAGAATGGTTTAAAATTTCTTCTTCATATTCAAGGGTGGTTGGAGTGTCAATCAAGGGCTTACTGAGATTTGGCATGATCACTGCAGCACTAAAAGGCTCGCTAGAATATCTTAACACCGCTTTTAAAAGTGCGTTTTCTCGCACATGCAAGTGGGCGTCTATGGGGTCAAAAAGCGTGATTTCCATTTTTTAATTGCCTCCTAAGTAATAACGCACTCTAATGCGAATGAGGGTTTTAGTTTTGGGGCGTGGGTAATCCTTATAAGCGATCTGAATGGTCTTTAAGGTGTTGTCATCAAGCATTTTGTATTCAGAGCCAATGATGATTTTAAGATCGGTAATATCGCCATTAGGGTGCAAGTAAAATTCTACTGCATTCGTCCCGTCTTGCCCTAAATAAGCCGCTACTTGAGGGTATTCTAAATATTTTTGCGTGATGCGCCCAATATCCCTTAAATTATTCCTGATGAAATCTTTTTCGGCTGTGCCTAAATCCCCAAATTCTTCGCCATACAATTCATCAATATCCCTTCTGGTTTGGTTATCCAAGCCTTTATTATTTTCTTTTCTGGGTGGCGCAACTTCTTTAGGCAAGAAAGAAAGCTGGTTAGGGTCAAATTCTTTTTTGACAGGTTTTTTCTCTTCTATTTTTTTCTGCTCTACTTTTTGTTCTACTACTTTTTTCTCTTCTTTTTTCTCCTCTACTATTTTTTTCTCTTCCACTTTTTCCACTTTTTTAAGAGCCTTATGTTTGTGGTTGGGCTTTTTGGGTTCTGGTTTGGGCTTTGGTTTAGGCTCAGGCTTAGGCTTTTCTATAGGTTTTGGCGGGGTTGGCGGAGTG
>ASYU01000282.1:0-2013 GCA_000448465.1 Helicobacter pylori PZ5056
ATGAGCACCCTCATTGAATTGTTGAGCTTGTGCCAAACTCTCAAGGGTTAAAATGGCGACACGAACTCAAGCCAGGGGGGCTGTGGTTGAACTGTTGTATGCGTTTGAGAGCGGTAATGAAGAAATTAAAAAAATCGCTTCCAGCATGTTGGAAGAAAAAAAGATTAAAAACAACCAGCTGGCTTTTGCCTTAAGCCTTTTTAATGGCGTGTTAGAAAGAATCAATGAAATTGACGCCCTCATTGAGCCTCATTTAAAAGACTGGGATTTCAAGCGATTAGGGAGCATGGAAAAGGCGATTTTACGCTTAGGAGCGTATGAAATTGGCTTCACGCCCACACAAAACCCTATCATCATCAACGAATGCATCGAGCTTGGCAAACTCTATGCTGAGCCTAACACCCCTAAATTTTTAAACGCCATCTTGGATTCTTTGAGCAAAAAGCTCGCTCAAAAACCCTTGAATTGAGGGCGTTTTATACCTAAATTTAAAAAATGATGCTATAATCACTAATCACTAATCACTAATCACTAATCACTAATCACTAATCACTAATCACTAATCACTAATCACTAATCACTAATCACTAATCACTTCACTAATCACTAATCACTAATCACTAATCACTAAAAGAGGGGGTTGGTAGGATTTGAGCGAGTGGTAGAAGTAAAATTAAAGGGATTGCATGGCATACAGACATGATGAAGACTTAGAATTTTTAAAGCGATTAAGCTCTAATGATTTGAAAGATTTGTTTGATGCGCTTGTTTATGATGAAGATGGCGCACTAAGAATGAATGAAGAATTGACAAGTTCAACAGAATACAAAAGGTATGGTAGCGATTACGCCAAATACCCCACAAGAATCGCTGAAGAACTGCAGTGTTATGGGGGCAATACTTTTATTAATTTTTTAGAAACGAAGGGGTCTTATACAAAGAGATTTTGTGCGATGCGTGCGATCATTTGGATATTAATTACCATGAAGAATCTCCAACCTCTTTGATTGAGAAAAACATGCTTTCTAAACTTTTGAAAGATAGTTTAGAAAAAATGAGTGGGAGAGAGATTAAAGAACTCGGCCATGAATTGGGCATGACAAATATTGATAAAGTGATTGGTGAGAACAAACAAATCCTAATCGCATCTGTTTTAACGCTGTTTAAAGCGGGTGGCTCTCATTCTTATGCGTTGGCTGTATCTGTTGCAGATGCAATGGTAAAAAAACTCTAGGGCATGGTTTATCATCTGTGGTGGGTAAAGTCGTGCTTAAAAAAACTTTGGGCATTTTAGCTGGCCCTATTGGTTGGGTCATCACAGGCGCATTAGTGAGCATCAATCTTGCATGGCCGGCTTATAGGGTAACCGTGCCTGCATGCGTTTTAGTTGCCACCTTACGCAAAAAATTAAAAGCAGAACAAGAAGCAGAACAAACAAGACTGAAAGCAAGACTGAAAGCAAAACAGGAAGCAAAACAGGAAGCAAAACAGGAAGCAAAACAGAAAGCACAACAAGAAGCGGATAAAAAGAAAGAAATGTGGTATCTGGCTATCATCTCTATCGTTCTTATCGGTCTAGCTGTTTTGGCTGTTTTTTACATGAAAAGGAAACACCAATCAAGCAACAACCCAAAAAGCGGTGTTGAAAACCTTAAAAACCCTAGCCACAAGAATTAAAGAATGGCAACAACCGCTCCAAAACACAAAACCACCCCAAGCACAAAAACAACAAGGGAGCAGAGATTAAAGAGCGTTAAGGAGGGTAAAATCCCCTTTTAGCGTTTGAGGGAATTGACTGTTTGGAGCATGGCGTCAGCGGTTTGAATGCTTTTAGAATTGGCTTCATAAGCCCTTTGAGCGGTGATTAGATCCGTCATTTCTTCTACCAATCTCACGTTACTAAGCTCCAAAAAGCCTTGCCTTAACTTGCCTAAGCCTTGAGAATCCGGGTTGCCCACAATCGCATCGCCGCTAGCGTTGGTGATGGAAAACAAATTATCCCCCATAGAATGA
>ASYU01000283.1:0-16173 GCA_000448465.1 Helicobacter pylori PZ5056
CGTGTTAGGATCAAGCCATTCTAAGCTTGCGCCTAAATTTTGCAACAATAACGCCATCGCCTTGATATCCACCACTTGGGGTAAAGATTTGATTTTGACTTCCTGTTGGCTTAAAAGTGTGGCGGCTAAAATGGGGAGCGCGGAGTTTTTCGCCCCTGAAATTTCTACCCCCCCTTTTAAAGGGACTTGTCCTACAATCTCTAAAAAATCCAATTCTATCCTTTTTCTTTTTTATTCTTAAGGGCTAAGCCAGTAGCGTTAGCGATTTTTTGCGCATGACTGGGGTTAGCGTTTTCTAATTCTTGCCCAAAATTGATAGCGTCTTCTAATTCAAAAAATTCTGAAGCGACTAAATTTTGGATCGTTTCTATCCACAGAGTTTCTTTTTCTTTAGGGCAAATTTTAAAACGCTCATTGAAGTTGCTTTTCAGTTTTTCTAAAGCTGGTACGCTTTTAAGGTTTTTGATTTGTTCGTTTAAATTTTCTAAAGAGAGGCTTTTATTAGGAATATTTTGCTTTAAGGGGGGGCGAGTAAGCCTCCAAACAAGCCCCACCAATAACACAGGCAGCAGGCATACAAAGAGGATCAAATACATGTAAGCGTAATAAGTCAAATTGCCCATGTTGATAAGATTTATAAGCGTTTTTTATAATAGGCGTTACTCGCTTCAATATAGCCTTCCACGCTCCCGCAATCGTATCGTTTGCCTTTGAATTGGTAAGCGATGATCCGTTTTCTTTTGGCTTGAGTGAGTAAGGCGTCTGTGATTTGGATTTCATTGTTTTTACCTGGTTTCGTCTCGCTTAAAATTTCAAAAATATCCGGGGTTAAAATGTAGCGCCCTATCACGGCCAGATTGCTTGGGGCGTCTTCTTGGCTTGGTTTTTCCACCATGTCTTTAATCTCATACACCCCCTCTTCCAACCATTCGCCCTTAATCACGCCATATTTTGAAACTTCTTCTAGCGCTACTTCTTCAATGGCTACAATGGGGCATTGGTATTTTTGATACAATGAAGTCATTTGCTTTAACACGCTTGGGTGATCATGGCTTATGCACAAGTCATCGGCTAAAATCACCGCAAAAGGCTCATTGCCTATGAGGGCTTCTCCGGTTAAAATCGCATGCCCTAAGCCTTTCATTTGCTTTTGGCGCACATAGGAAAAACAGCATTTTTCTATAATGTTACGAATGCTTTTTAGAGCGTTTTCTTTGTTGGTGCCTTGGATTTGATGCTCTATTTCATAGCTCGTGTCAAAATAATCTTCTAAGCTTCGTTTGTTTCTGCCTGTAACGATCGCCATCACTTCACAGCCCGCTTCCATCGCTTCTTCTACAGCGTATTGGATTAAAGGCTTATCCACAATGGGCAGCATTTCTTTAGGAATGGTTTTAGTGATCGGCAAAAAGCGCGTGCCATAGCCAGCGGCAGGAAAAAGGCATTTTTTAATCATGGTTTGTCCTTTGAGTTAAGAGTTTGTTCTAAAAATCCATCAATAGGGATGAAATTCCCAAAAATTTCTTGATAAATCAAGTAATTGAGCATGACCCTAAAGCCATACATGCGAGTCTCGCTATAAGGCATAAGCTCCATGCTAAGCCATGGCTCAAAATGATTTTTTTCTTTAAATCGTTTGGAGCTTTCTAACCACCTCCTTAAAAACCCAGGCCCAGCGTTATAGGCGTAGGCGACAAAAAGGGGGTGGTTGAATTCTTTTTTCAAATGGTTCAAGTAATAATTACCAAATTTGAGAGCGATATTGGGGTTAAACATGTCGTTTAGATCAACGTTATCCATGCCAAGGCTTTTAGCGAAAGGCCCTACATTAAAGGGCATGATCTGCATAAGCCCTAGAGCAAAGGAGCGAGAGATTAAAGCCGGGAGCAAGAAGCTTTCTTGCCTAGCGATCGCATACGCCATAGCCTTTTCATCTGTATTTTGCCATTCAATAATGCCCTCATAAGGGGATAAATAATAATAAATCTTTTCTTTATTGCGTTGGCTTAAAAGATAGGTCAATTCAGGGGCGCTTTTTTCATAATACAGGCTTTTTAGCATCGCATTAAACGCGCTCTCATCTTTCAAACTCAAGGTTTTTTCCTTAAAAATTTGCCACGAAAAAGGATCGTAGGTGTTAAAAGGAGGGTCTTCTTGGCTTAAATTCTGGATGCGAGAAATGATGCGGTAACTGGGCGTGGTTTTGAGTTTGCGACTCGCATAAAGGCTATAGAGGTTTAGGGCTGGGCTTTGTGAAAGGCGCTCCAAAGTTTTTTTCTTTTTAGAGACTAAATACTGCCAAAAAATCGCTCTGTCTTTTGAAAAATCATCATCTTTAACAACCGCTTCTGAGCGTTCAAAATACTTGAGCGCTTTAGATGGTTTTTTGCGCAAGATCTCATTGATCCCTAGAATAAAAAAGGTTTGCGCGTTGCTGTGGGTGGCGTTGCTTTTAGTGAGAGCGTCTTTAAAATGATCCAATTTAGGATCTAAGATAACCTGATAGATCAAGCGGTTAAACGCCGGGTAATCTTCATCTAAAAGGCGGTTTAACTCTTTAATAGGGATATGCTTTTCAAAAATTTGGAGCTTTTTTTCATAACTCAAATGATTGAAAAGCGCGCTAAACACTTGTGCGTTAGCCTTAAACAAAGAAGCGCTCACATGCTTACTTTGCAAGATTTCTAATTCTTCATAAAGAACGGGGTAAGCCTCTTTGATTTTTTCTTGTAAAGGTTTAAAGGTTTGAATGGGGATTTTATCAAAATCTCTGATTTTTGATTTTAAAGCGATAGCGATACAGCTTGCTTGGAAAGTGTCTGTTGTTTCTAACATGCTTTCTAGGGTAATTTGTTTGCAATAAATATCTTCAGGCAATTTAACATCAGGGTTTTTTTCTGCATTGTCTGAGCCTTTTTCTTGCATGGCCTTTTGTAGGGCGTTATTTTTATTTTGGGTCAATTCATAGGCTTTTTTAGCGTTTTCTAAAGTGGTTTTTTTATCGCTAATATAACGCCATAAATAATAATCCCTAACGATCCCGGCGGGCTTTTTTTCTAAATCTTTTAAATTGAACTCGGTTTGAGAAAAACTAACGCCAAGCGCACCGATAAAAAATAAAATAAAAAAACGCATGATTTCCTTTAGAGGCTTTTGGCGAGCGCAAAAAGCCATTGGATGAGGGTTAAATCTAAAAATTTCAACACAATGACCACCACTAAAGGAGCGAAATCCAACCCGTTAAACACCAACTTGAATCTAGAGCGTAAAAAATAAAACACCGGCTCACACAAGCGAGCGAGGATTTGCATGATGGGGTTATTAGGGTTAGGCTGCACGAAGCTGATAAGCGAATAAATGATCACTACCCACATGTAAATCGTAATGAGCGAGCTTAAAATCACTGCTATCGCATTAAGGAGAGTGGAAAAGATCATGCTTTTAGCCTTAAAACTTCTTGAGAATGGCTTTGGATATAGGGGAAGATCAACGGCAATTCAACGCCATGCGAATTCCCGGTTAAAAGAATGCGCAAAGGTTTGAAAAAATCCTTACCTTTAAGCTGACTCAATCGCATGGCTTCTTTTTTAAAGCTTTCAAAATCTTTATACGCTTGAAAATCCATGCTTTTTAGGGCGTTAAAAAGCGCTAAACAACGCTCTTTAAAATCTTCGTTCTCGTAAGTTTTAACAATATCTTTTGGCTCTAAAAACAACGAAATTTTTTCTTTCAATTCTAAAAGCGTGCCGCATTCTTCTATAAACAATCTTAAAAGCCCTAAGAGGTTTTTATCTTTTGTGTGAGTGAGTTCTAATAATGTTTCATCGTCTAAAAGCTTTAAATGCTCGTGGTTTAAGTGTTTTAAATATTTCAAATTAAAATGAGCCGGGGAATTAGAAAGATTTTCTAAACTAAACCACTCTATCGCTTCATCAAGGCTAAAAACTTCCTTAGGCACTTTGTTACCGATAGTGATGAGGTAATTCACGATCGCAACCGGCAAAAACCCTTGATTTAAAAGCCATTTCACGCTGGACGCTTCGTCTCTTTTGCTCATCTTTTTACCGCTTACTTCATCTAAAATAATGGGCAAATGCGCATAAACAATCGGATCGTTTGAGCCTAAAGCCTGCTGGATTAAGATTTGTTTAGGGGTGTTGCTCACATGATCTTCGCCTCTAATAATGAGACTAATTTCATAGAGTAAATCATCGCATGCGCAAGCGAAATTATAAGTAGGGCTTTTATCCTTTCTCAAAAGCACAAAAGAATCCAATTCATCAGGCTCAAATTCCACTTCTTTTTTAATCGTATCATTGAAAGACACCGCATGATTTGGGGCTTTTAAACGCACCACAGGGGCATGGTTTTTGTCTTTTTCTAAAGTGGCCCACTCGTCTAAATACCTGAAAGGGCGTTTTTCATTTTTGGCTTTTTCTTTTTCTTTTTCTAAAAACTCCGCGCTCGCATAACAATAAAACGCTTTATTTTCTTTCAGTAATTTTTCCGCCATTTCTCTGTGATAATCTATGTTATGGCTTTGATACACGAGCTTGTCCCAACTTATCCCCATAAGCTTTAAAATTTCTAAAATTTCCTGGTCTTTGCCTTCAATGTTGCGTTCTTTGTCCGTGTCTTCAATGCGAATGAGAAAGGGTTTGTGTTGCTGTTTGGCTACAATGTAGTTGAAAATGGCTGCCCTTAAATTCCCTATGTGCATATCCCCTGTAGGCGAAGGCGCAAAACGAAGCATAAAAACCCTTTATTTAAAAATAGTTTTTGATTATACCCAAAGAATACTTAATTGTGTTGTGGTAGTTCTGTTTTTATCAAACATGAATGGGCATCATTTAAGAGATTAGTGCTTGGCTAACGCCAAGCTCTTTATGGTTGGTTATCAAAAAGCTAAAAGCGTTTTTATTCAATCACTCCATAAATAACTTCTGTCTTCCAGCGGGTTTTAGGGGTGATTTCTTGATTACGATAACCAAAACTAGCCATTACCGACACGCCAAATTCCGCCGTGTTTAGATAGCCTTTTTCCTCTAAATAAGCCTCCACTTTTTCTTGATCATACCCTTCAATCGGGCAAGAATCAATCCCTAACATGGCCGCTGCCATCATCATGTTCGCCATTTGGATATAAGTCTGCTTGCTAGCCCAATCAAACAAGGATCGTTCGTCAGTCAATTTTATATCATTCTCTTGGAAATTTTTGATGATTTGAGCGAACCTTGAATTGGTGTCATAATCCCTTTTTTTAACCTCATGCATCACTTTCTTAACGTAATCGCTGTCATAGGTAACGCCCTTTCGCGCAAGATAAATGACAAAGTGGCTCGCTCCCTCCAAGCTAGAAAGCGCCCCCCATGCCATCGGTTTTAAATCTTCTTTCATGCGTTCATTTTTCAATAAAAGCATTTTCCATGGCTCAAGCCCGATTGAAGAAGGGGCTAACCTCCCCACTTCAACCAAAACTTCCCAATCTTTTTCAGAAATACGGCGATTCGGATCATAGTTTTTTCGTAGCGAATCGTTGGTGCTGTAAAGCAATAATTTGTTCTCTGTCCATTTTAATGTTCTCCTTTTTCTAAATAATGATAAACGGCTGCCATATCCAATCCGCCTAAACCGGATTTTGCCGCTTGAGAATAAAGCTCTTCTGCTTGAAATAAGAATGGCAACTTCATCGCCTCTCCTGCTTCATTTTTAGCTAAACGAATGTCCTTGAGCATGAGTTTCAAACTGAAAGCGGCCGGATAATTGTCTTGTAGCCACATGCCTTTTTTAGCTTGAAAGAGAGGCGAATTCATGCCAGATTGGCCAATAATTTGTAAAAACGACTCTGCATCAACCCCTAAACGTTTGGCTAATAGCAAAGCTTCTGAATAAGCAACCCCCATTTGAGCCAAAAGGCTATTAATGGATAGTTTAGCTCCTGTCCCTTGACCAATCTTACCTAAATAAAAGGTTTGACTCCCTAAATGCACCAAAATAGGTTTGAGTTGAGTGATCACTTCTTCATCACCTGCCGCTAAAATCAATAACGCCCCAGCTTTAGTTGCGCCAACCGATCCCGAAACGGGCGCTTCAAGGTAAGTTGCTTGATGCTTTTGAGCGATTTTTTCTAAAGATAAGCTTTCCAAAGGGGCGATAGTGCTCATATTCACCACGATTTTTTTAGACATCTGTTCCCAAAATTTTGGCACTAAAACGGCATCAATCGCCACTTTATCCGAAAGCATGATAAAAACCAGATCGACTTTAGCGGCCAAATCTATGGGGCTAGTATAAACCGCTACGCCTTTTTCCTTTAAAGGGGCTGCTTTGCTCTCTGTTCGGTTATAAACCGACACTTCTAAATTTGCATCGTGCAAACGAGTCGCCATAGGAGTCCCCATAGCCCCTAGTCCAATCCATCCGATTTTCATTCAATCCTCACTTATTAGCGTGAATACGCCACTAAGCCATCTAACCAAGCTTGATGGCCATTTAACATCGCATTAGGCACAGATTTCGCTAAAGCTTTAGCAGGGACTCCTGATTGGCTTTCTTGGGTTAAAATACGCACACGATCATTGTCTAATTTTTCAACTAGCCATGCGTGATACACTTCAAGATACTCATCGCCTTTAGCTTCATTCCAGCCTCTCCAAGCCAAACGCAAAATAGCGTCTTTCAATTCAAATTCTTCCACTTCTGCTTCCACCAAAAAGCCAAAAGTTTCAAAGCGGAAACGAGTCTTGTCTTTAAGAATGGTATTGTCTTGATTGTGCATGTGGATATTCCCTGAGTTTTTGTAATACTTTTCCCAATGGGAAGCGTCTCTTAAATGCTGCACCACTTTATTAAAATCCAAACCTTTGACAATGACTTCATTAGACACGAAATTATCAGTCTCTCCTGGAATCCATTTTTTAGGCCACTGAATCGCATTCATCGTTATCATGTTTTCTCTGTTTTTAATTTTTTCTGCCTATTGGCGAATGATTTATAGCATCATTAGGTAAATAATGATCTTTAACCCATTTTATCAGCCACTCTAAAGCGTTATTTTTAGGATTTTCAATGACTGAATTTAAGCATGCGTTTAAAATTTCGCCGATTTTTTGGTGCTGGTAACCCAAGCTTTGGAGCACACCGCCCTTAAGGGCTAAATGTTCTTTTTTAAAAGGCTCGTTAGAATCAAAGATTTCTTTTAATAATCTTTTAATTTTTAAAGCGTGTTTGGGGTTTTCTAGCGCATAAAAATCTAAAGCCAAATTAAAAGGCTCTAAATCGTAGTTTTTCAATAAAAATTTTAACTCTGTTTTGTTATGAATATTTAAAAAAGATTTATGGCATTCTTTAGCTTTTGAAAATAAAACACAAGTTTTTTTAGGGTATCGTATATTTTCCAAACTTTTTTGATGCTTAAAAAACCCTAACAATCTTAATTCCAAATTGAAAGACGCGGTTTTTAAAAACCCTAAATTTTCTATTTTTTCTTGAATAACCAACTCTAAAATTTCTTGATATTCTTTAGCCACTTCATAGGCGTTTTTCCCCATAAGAAGCTTATTCAATTCACTTTGTAAGCGTTCTTTAGAAAGGTGTTTTAACAAATCCTTACACGCAAAAACCGCTTCTTTAGTGCTTGGCGCTATCTTAAAGCCTAAAGTCGCACTAAATCGCAGCGCTCTTAAAATCCTTAAAGCGTCTTCAAAAAACCTTAATCGCGCTTCCCCCACGCATTCAATTATTTGATTTTCAATCGCATTCTGCCCTTTAAAAGGATCAATAATCCCTTTTGTAGGGCTATAAGCGATCGCATTCATGCTAAAATCGCGCCGCTTTAAATCGTCTGTTAAATGAGCGCTAAAAACCAATTCTTTAGGCTTTCGGTGCTTGATATGCCCCTTTTCAATTCTAAAGGTTGTGATTTCATAGCTCTGATGGTTTTTAAGAGCCGTGATCGTGCCATGTTTGATGCCGGTTTCTAGCACCCTAAAATGGCGTTTTAAAAGAAGCTCTTTACTTTCATTAACTAAAGCGTTTGAGGTCAAATCGTAATCTTTGGGGGTAATGCCCATCAAACAATTGCGCACGCACCCCCCTACCAAGTAAAGCTCATAAGGGGATTTTTCATAAATGTCAAACAATTCTTTTAATCTTTCTTCTAACTCAAACACGCTTTTTACTCTTAAAATTTCTTTGTGTTATTATATCTTTTTAGAATTTTTAAGGAATTTTGATGGAACAAGAAATTTGCGTGATCGGTTTTAGCGGCGGGCAAGACAGCACCACTTTGGCTGTATGGGCGAAAAAGCGTTTTAAAAAAGTCTGTTTAGTGGGGTTTGATTACGCACAAAAACACTCTGTGGAATTGGAATGCGCTCAAAAAATCGCTTCTCTTTTACAACTCCCTTATGAAATCATCCCATTAGATTTTTTAGAAAATATCACCCGCTCCGCGCTTTTTAAAAACTCTAACGATTTAATGGGGCATTCGCATGCGCAAAATAAAGATTTACCCAACTCTTTTGTGCCTAATCGTAACGCTATTTTTATCACCCTTTTGCATTCTTACGCGCAAAAACTAGGGGCTAGTAACATCGCTTTAGGGGTTTCGCAAGCGGATTTTAGCGGCTATCCGGATTGTAAAGAAGATTTTATTAAAAGCATCGAGCATGCCCTAAATTTAGGCTCAAACACAGCGATTAAAATCCTAACGCCTCTAATGTTTTTAAATAAAGCGCAAGAATTTCAAATGGCTAAAGATTTAGGCGTCTTGGATTTAGTCATCAAAGAAACGCACACCTGCTATCAAGGAGAGCGAAAGATTTTGCACGCTTATGGCTATGGCTGCGATAAATGCCCGGCATGCCAGTTGAGAAAAAAAGGCTTTGAAGAGTTTCAAGCTAAAGCTTTGTTTCAATAAAGCGTTGGTAAAAATACTCAAAAGCATGTTTAAGACAAGCAATCAAAGAGCGGTAAAAGGCATGTTTTAATGTTTGTTTTTAAAGTTATATGTATAGTTAAGATAAACGCTCACCACTCTTTTATAATCCAATTTATCCCCATAATTATCGCTATAGTAATTGACTTTAAAGGCTGGCACTTTAACCCCTAATTCCACGCTAGAACCCCCAAGATAGATTTCATCACCATAGCGATCAATATCGTATTCATCACTACTAAAACGAACGCCAAATTTCCCTTGTAACTGAAAAATCGTGCGGCTCTTGACTTGATTGAAGGGGGTGAGATTGTTACTTGCAAACCAAGTGCTAGCCCCTAGTTCCATGCCAATCACAAGCCCTGAAGATTTTCTAAATACATGCCTTGATGCTTTTTTTAATGTATTAGCATCTAGCGTTCTGCCGGTCATATCTTTGTAAAATATAGAGAGCCCTTTTACCCTTCGTTCAACATATTTTTGGGACGCTCGCTTATCGTTAGTCCAATTAATGAGCAAATCCGTATTGAAACCATAGGGTAAAAAAACAATTAAACCGCTGCCAGGAACAGAACCAACGCCACCAAGTTGGTAACCGAAAAAAAGAGAGTGCCTAAACCCTATAATCCTTTTTTTACCCAAAAAATATTTATACCCAAAGCTGAGTTCATTAAAAAGACCGCCCGATCCACCATTTCCTTTTAATTGGATAGCGATCTTTGTTGAATCTTTCACTTCATTTAAGGCGTTTTGTGCATTTCTTATGGCTTTTGTGTTAGGGAATAATGAATTTTTTGCGTTATTGATCGCTTGATTTAAGGCGTTTTCTGCTGAAGCTTTTTCGCCGATGCTGCCTTGTCCTTTAATATAGCTTCCTTCTGCAAAATTTAAACCTAAATAAAATCCATTCCTTTCAGCGTGGAGCCAAAACGAGAGAGAGAGAGAGAGTAAAAGAGCTTTTTTCATGGTTTTTCTTTGGTTTAAGATTTGATATTATTGCTAGGTATTTTATCATAAAATAAGATTTTAGTTGTTGGGGTTTTAATGAAAAACACAATTAAAATGAAATAACCCTAAAAACCACCGCTTAATCAACATTAAATTAAAAACATGTTAATCTTTGGTTATTTTTAAATTTAGGAAACCCCATGCATCAAAACAATAAAACTTTTTCACCCAACCAATCCGCTCATCTTTCTAAAATCGTTCTTTTTTTAAACACCGGCCTTTTAGCCTATCTGCTAAGCGCTTGTGGGGCGAATGTGCCTATAGAAGAAGTGATAGTTAAAGATCCTAAAGAAACCAAAGCCCAAGAAGTCGCCAGAGAAGAAAACGCCATCCAGCAAGAAAACGCCACTATTGATGCGCGCACCACGCCTTTAATCAATCGTTTCACTAATTATAACGCTTATGGGTCTTTAAACGGCTTTTATAATTCAGTGGATAACCTCAATTCGCCCATGCAAAACGGGATGTATGGAGGCTATTACATGCCTTATTATTACATGCCCTATGGTTTCATGCCTTATGGGTCTGGTCTTATGCCTTATGGGCCTTATGGGTATGGAGCGCCTGGATACTTCCCTTACGTTTTTTATTGATTAGCTTAAAACAGCTTGCACTAAACAATAAGCGTGGTGGTGTTTTTGCTCAAACGCCCTTATATTTTCTAATGGTTATTTCTAACATGCTAGGGTGGTGTGATAGAAAAAGACTATATTAAGAGGAGATATTCTTATGCGTATAGTTAGAAATTTATTTCTTGTATCGCTTGTGGCTTATAGTAGCGCGTTTGCAGCGGATTTAGAAACCGAAACTAAAAGCGAAAAAAAAAGCGGTAAAAAGTTTTACAAACTCCATAAAAACCATGGATTAAAAACCGAGGCTAAAAACGACAAAAAGCTTTATGATTTCACTAAAAATAGCGGCTTAGAAGGCGTGGATTTAGAAAAAAGCCCTAACCTTAAAAGCCATAAAAAAAGCGACAAAAAGTTTTACAAACAACTCGCTAAAAACAATATCGCTGAAGGGGTGAGCATGCCGATTGTGAATTTCAATAAAGCCCTGTCTTTTGGGCCTTATTTTGAAAGGACTAAAAGCAAAAAAACCCAATACATGGACGGCGGGTTGATGATGCACATCCGCTTTTAAGCCCTTATTCATAATCCAAAAATGCATGCGTTTTAAGAGCAAGGGTTTTAGGGAAATACCGCACAAACAAATCCAAAAACACTTTTTCGCCAAAGAAATCCCCAGCGATCGTTACTTCTTGGACGCTAAAATTCTGCGCGTTATCCCAAATGAAATTCCCTAAAAACTCCGCTAAAGAATCCAAAATCCCCAAACTCAAGATTTCATTTTCCACGCCTGCGAGCCTGAAACTCATCGCGCTGTGCATGATCTTTGAAAAGTTTAAAGCCATTTTCAAAGAATCGTCTTTAAGGATTTTATAATCAATCCTAGGACCTTTAGGGCGTAAGCATTCTTTAGCCAAAGGAATAACGCTCTGTGCGCAAAAATCCTCGCTATAACCCAAAACAAACCCCAAAATTTGGAAAAAATCCAATAAATTTGCGCCCCCTAGCTGGTATTTAGAAAGCTCTAAAAGGCGCGCGTAAAAATTAGGGAATTTAGTGGCGTAGTTTTGTAGCATTCTGGAGGCTTTTTCATCTTGTTTGAGGAGGTTAAATATTTGATTAAAATCAAAACTGACGCTTAAAAGCGTTTTTAAAGAACCATTAGCATGCAATAACAACCTTGTAGGGCGCTTGAAACTGAAATACAAAACGATAGAATTTCGGGTTGTGCTTAAAAACTCTAATTCATCTTTAAAAGCAATGGCAGAAAGATTGTTTTCTAACACGAATTTTTTAGTGGGCGTGATCAAGCGTTTAGGGGTTTTAAAAAGCGTTTCATAATATAAAAACGCTTCTTGTGGATCATTTGCATGCATAAAAACAAATTCTATACCCTCATCTTGTAAAATACGGCACAATAAATTCAATATGGGGTCAAAGGGTAGTTGGGCTATGATTTCATCGTTTTTAAAAGTGTCTTTAAACACGCTTTTTAATGGGGCTTTGATGGAGGGTTTTTCCAAACTGGCCAAATATTTAGCATCTTCTAAAGGCAATTTAGTGCAGGTTAAAACGCTAGAAAGATCGCTAAAAATAACGCTTGGAGAGGGCTTTTTTAAAGAAAAAGATAACGCCCCCCTAGAAGTGAAAATAGGGATAAAATCCTGCGTTTTGAGCATGCCTTTTAATTGGGTTAAGCAATCTATAAGCTCTTTAGGGCTATGGATTGTATCCCCCTTAAAAGCGGTGTTTTTAATCAAGCCCAGAGTATCGGCATACAAAGATGAATTTTTGTCTAAAAAATCTTGATGCTCTTTAGCGTTCATAAAAAGGGGCTTTGAAAGGCTTGTTGTTTGGAAAAGATTTTCATCTAAAGGCTCTGTGATTTCCTTTAAAGACAAAAAGCTAAAATCTAAAGAAAAGGGCAAGATCTCGCTTAATTTTTGCGCGAACTCTAAAGTGATCTCAGCGCTCGCTTGGAGGTAGAAAGAAGCCGTATTATCCTTATAAACGCTATAAAAACGCGCTTGCAAATTGCATGCCATTCGCTCTAAAAGGGGCGTAAAATTCAGGCTTGTTTCTTCATTAGCGCATTTAAAAAGAAAAACAAACGCCAATCAAAAACCCTTATAAGAGAGTTCAGCGATACAATCTAGGGCGATATGATCGGTGCGTTGCATTTGAACTCCCCATGCGTTGAGTTGGTTTTCTATGGCTTTTAAGGCTGTTTCTAAAGCGTTTAAAATTTCGCTTGAAAGCTTGAAAGTGGTCTCGCTCCCTATCACAAAAGGCACAAGCCCCACGATAAAAGTTTTAGGCAAATCCCCTAAAAACTCCGTGAGCCTTAAAGTGTGTAGCATTTCCACTTCATGTGCACTCCCAGCCCATGTGATTTCTTTAGGAGCGTCCTTAAAATCAAAAGCATAGACTGATCCTATCTCAACGCCTTTAGCGCTCACGCAATCTAAAATCAAAACCTTTTCATACGAAGTGATTAAAGGAATGAGTTGCTGAGCCATAGTCCCCCCATCCACAATATCCACGCTAGGGAAAAAAGAAAAATTCCTTTTGAGGTAGTGGGCTAGATGCACCCCAATCCCTTCATCGCCAAAAAGGATATTGCCAATGCCTAAAATTAGGATTTTTTGACTCATTCTTTAGTGTAACCATAGCCATTAATCATAGAATCCGCCCCTGAACTATCGTACCTGATAGAATGGAAAAACACCATATAAACATGCACAGGGACAAACAAAATAAACCCCCAAGTCGCTAAGTGGTGGATAAAACGAACGTTCGCTAACCCTCCACAAAGCGCTTCAAACCACTTAAAAGCACTTGCTAAAAACGCCCCAAGCCCCTCATGATAGACATTATAATACAGCACTATCCCGCTCAAACTCATCAACACTATCAAAACAATTAAGGTGAAATAAGCCACGAGTTGGATAGGGTTATACAATCCTTTAGTGTGGGGTTTATCACTAATAAGAAAATACGCTTTCATCTGATCTATCCACGCTTTTGGGCTTAAAAGTTGGCTGAAACTCCTGCGTTCCATTAAGCTTTCTTTAGTGAAAAAAAGATAGGTTCTAAAGATTAATGCGCTAATGAGCAAAAACCCAAACATGACATGAAAAGAGCGCACATAAGCTTGTAAAAGATACACCCCTTTATAAAAGCTGGAATTAGGCTGCAAAAAAGGGTAAGCGATGTAAAACCCTGTAGCGATTAAAGTAAAAATACTCAAAGCCCTAACCCAATGGAAAAAGCGCACAAAACCTGAATACTCTTTGTGTAAAACGACCTTATTCATTTTATCCATGCGTAACCCTTTTTAGAATTTAGCGAAATTAGGCTCTACTTTAAACTCGTTTAAAGACTGCCCTTTAAAATCCATCACATGCACTGAGCATGCGATGCATGGATCAAAAGAATGGATAGTCCTAATGATTTCTAAAGGCTGGGTTAAATCAGCGATTTTAGTGCCAATCAAGCTCATTTCATAAGCCCCTCTTTGGTTTTTGGAATCTCTAGGTCCCGCATTCCAAGTGGAAGGCACTACCGCTTGATAATTTTCCACCACGCCGTTTTTAATACGCACCCAATGGCTTAGCATGCCCCTTGGCACTTGACCAATGTAACGCCCTTTATATTCTTGATTTTTATCAATGTGATAAGGAGCGCAAGTGCTTTGATCGCTCTTTAGATTTTCCACTAACGCGTCAAACGCCAAAAGGCCATTATCAGCGATAGTCTTAGCTTCAATACACCTTGCAGCTGTGCGCCCAAGCGTTGAAAACAACGCCTCTAAAGGCAGTTTAGTGTCTTTTAAAAACTTAGTAGCCACTTCAGTAACATAAGGGTTTTTCGCCGCTAATCCTACCACTACGGAACTTAAAGGCCCTACTTCCATAGGCTTACTATCGTATCTGGGGGATTTTATCCAAGAATATTTATTTTTAGTGTCAAGCACTTTAGCAGGGATGATTTTATTTTCAATCCCCACGCTCTCGCCGTCTTTTAAACCGGTATAATGCGGATTCGTTTGCCCATCATAAGGGTGGAGTTGCACTTCTTTAGTGTCTTCGTATTGATACCAAGAATGCGTAACTTCTTCTTTAATCAAACTTTCATCAATGGGGTGTAATTTAGAAATATCCCCATCAAGCACCACCCCACTACTCAAAAGGTATTTATCCTTCCCGAGCAACACTTCTTCATAAGCGATAAAATTCCTTAAACCGCAGCCTTTAATGACAGATTGCTCGTTAGCGAACATTTCGCCTGCCATCACCAAATCAGGATAGTAAGCATGGTTGATAAAATTGGCCACCACTTCAAACTTGCTCTTCCACTCCGCCAATCTCGTCGGATCCAATATATCCATAACACTCGTAACACCCCCCACCGTTAGGCTTTGTGGGTGAGGCTGTTTGGCCCCAAAAATAGCGGTCATTTTCGCCGCTTCCCTTTGGATTTCTAAAAGCTTGAGATAGTGGCTTAAGACGATTAAATTTTGCTCCGGACTCAAACGATAGGTTTTATGCCCATAGTAGCCGTTACTGAAAGGTCCTAAAGATCCGCCTTTAGCGAAATCATTCAAGCGTTTTTGAACCGCTTTTAATTCGCCCGCACCGGTATTAATGGGATAAGGGCTGTATTTGAAAGAAAGTTTTGCTGCTTGAACGGGGTCGGCTTTTAAAGCGCTTATAATATCGCACCAATCAAGCCCATGCAAAGTATAAAAATGCACCACATGATCATGAAAAAGCAACGCCATGTTCATCAAAGATCGCACCAATTGCGCGTTTAATGGGGGGGTAATGCCTAAAGCGTTTTCTACCGCAGTAACACCGGCTTTATAATGCGAATAAGTGCATACCCCGCAAATCCTTTGAGCGATAAAGCCCGCATCTCGTGGGTCTCTGCCCTTAATGATCGTTTCTAGCCCCCTAAAAAGCGTAGAAGAAGAAAACGCATCGGTGATCACATTATCATCATCTACGATCACTTCAATCCTTAAATGCCCCTCAATCCTAGTGATAGGATCGACTACGATTTTTTTTGACATGTTAATCCCTTACTCTTTGTTTTTGATCGCTTTAGAAAGGAGCGCATGCGCAACAATGCCAATAGCGGTTGCACTGAGTAAAGTCGTGCCGACTTTATCCGCTACTTTATCAGCCCCTAATCCGTCAAAGGCGGTTTTAATGGAGCGATTCGCTAAAGGCTCTTCAAAAGGACTCATCGTATCCCAAAAATTAGGCTCAGAACACCCTATGCACCCATGCCCTGCGCCTATGGGCCAAGAAGTGTGTGAATTAAAGCGGAGTTTGGAGCAATTGTTGAAAGTGTAAGGCCCTTTACAGCCCATTTTATACAAACAAAAGCCCCTTTTAGCGTTTTCATCGCCAAAATGTTCCACAAATTCGCCCGCATCAAAATGCCCTCGCCTTTCGCACAAATCATGGATCCTGTTCCCATAAGCCCAAGAGGGGCGGTTATACGCATCCAACTTAGGGAGAGCCCCAAACATCAAGTAATAAAGCACATTGCCCACGATATTTTTTTCACTAGGCGGGCAACCGGGAACATTGATCACGGGTTTGTCAATGATTTTGTGTAAGGGTTGCGCGTTAGAGGGGTTAGGGTAAG
>ASYU01000284.1:0-21147 GCA_000448465.1 Helicobacter pylori PZ5056
TCTTCTTCGTTTTGCGTGGTGCGAGTGGCGACAATACCGGTCGCTGTCGCAATGATTAAAGCAGGGATTTGCCCCACAAGCCCATCGCCAATGGTTAGGATAGTGAAGGTGCTAGCGCTAAAGCTCAAACTCATATCCCTTTGAAACACGCCCACTAAAAACCCTCCAATGATATTGATAAGCGTGATAATGATAGAAGCGATCGCATCGCCTTTGACGAATTTAGACGCGCCATCCATCGCGCCATAAAAATCCGCTTCTTGGCTTAGAGCGGCGCGCCGTTTTTTGGCTTCCTTATCATCAATAAGTCCTGAGTTTAAATCCGCATCAATCGCCATTTGCTTTCCTGGCATAGCGTCTAGAGCGAATCGCGCCCTCACTTCAGTCACCCGAGTAGAACCATTAGTAACCACTAATAGATTCACCAGCACTAAAATACTAAAGATAATCGCGCCAATCACATAATTCCCGCTCACGCTAAATTCCCCAAACGCCGTGATAATATCGCTCACCGCGCTAGGCCCTTTATAGCCTTGGGTTAAAATCATTCTAGTGGTCGCCACATTTAAAGCCAAGCGGTACAAGGTTACAATGAGGAGTAAAGTGGGGAAAGCGCTAAAATCAGTAGGCTTGTCAATATAAAGCCCGATTAAAATGATTAGCACCGATAACGCGATAGAAATCGTGAGTAAAAAATCCAACACAAAAGGCGGTAACGGCACGATAATGATCGCTAAAATAGCGATCACAAAGACCACGAGGGCTAAATCTTTGGATTGCAAGAAGCGTTTAAAGACAGGGAAAGTCTTTTTAAAAGCTAATTTGGAGCGTTCGTTTGCCATAATCTAAAATCAATGCCTTAATTTGGTAGGTGTGTTTGTCTCTTATTATAATATAAAGTTTGAAAGGATTTGCTCAAAAAAGCTTATTTTACGCTATAATGCGATCTTTATTAAATTACCAATTAGGAGGTCGTTATGGCTTTGAATCTGGAGAAAAAACAAGAAATCATTAAGGCGTTTGCCACTAAAGCAAACGATACCGGTTCTTGTGAGGTGCAAGTGGCGTTGTTGAATGAAAGGATCAAGCTTTTAACCGAGCATTTGAAAACTAACCCCAAAGATCATTCCAGTCGTTTAGGGCTTTTAAAATTAGTTGCTCAAAGACGCAATCTGTTGAAATACATCAAACGCACCGATCATGCGCGTTATGTGGTTTTGATTGAAAAGTTAGGCATTAAAGACAGATAGTTTCTATCGCTTTTAGGGGATTTTAAATCATGGCGATTTTGTGTTGAAAGAGCGTTTGAAAGCCTTTTTCAGTGCGGACTCTGTTTTCACTTTAATTTTTGCTCTTTTTTTTCTCACTTCGTTTAAAAAACCTTTAACGCAAGTCTTGTTGATTGTTTTAATGGTTTTTTTGTTTCTTAGGTGTTATTTCCAAGCGTCTTTGAAAGAAACTTTCACGATTAATCATTTAAAAACCATGCCCTTTAAATGGCTCACTCTGGCTTTTTTAGGGGTATTTTTAAGCATCTTCCCTAACATGTTTAACATGTATGATAGCCAAACCTTCCGCTACAATTTATTCGCCCTAAACATGTCTTTAACTTATGCTTGCGGGGCGTTGTGCTTGCTTTTTGCTAGCCGTTTAAGAATCAAATTGAATCAAAAAATCCTTTTTTATAGCATGGCTGTGGCAAATTTCATCAACGGCTTGCTTTCATTAGTGCAAAAAATTTATTTTAACATGCCCAGAGCGCAAGGGTTTAGCACGGTTAAGGAGTATGTGGTTTTAGTGAGCGTGTCAATCTTAGGCTGTTATATTTATGCGCTCTATTCGCACAATCAAAAAGAAAAACTTTTTTTCACCCTTTCTGTTTTCGTGGGGTTTTTAGTGGTTATTTTAAGCGCCACAAGGAGCGCGACAATCGCTTTTGTGGCTACTTTTTTGATCCTATCTTGCTTTATTTTATACGCCAAAAAATCGCTCAAACCATTGGGTTATATGATCGCTGTGAGTCTTGTTTTGAGCGCTTTGTATGTGGGGAGTAACGCTTTAGAAAAAAGGGGGGCAATAGAGCAATCTAGGGTTCAAAATCAAACCTTTGAAGAGGATTTGAAACGCTACGCTAAAAAGGACGCTGATAGCAGTATTGGGTGGCGTTTGGAGCGTTGGAAAGAAGCCCTAACGGTGGCACGTTTAAGGCCGTTTTTTGGTATGGCCGCTAGCGAGAAATGCCAGAGGTTAGAAGAGATTTTATCTCTATCGGAGTCTTATAGGGCAAAAGACTTGATTCTTTGTTATGAAAGGTATGACAATCAAATCATTCATGTCCTAGCCACTAGGGGGATCATAGGCTTTTTGATTTGGCTTTTTTTCTTGTTAGTCATTGTAAAGATTTTTTGGAGCGGGATAAAGCAAAACTCTTTAATATCGTTTTTTATACTAATGACACTCGCCTTTTATCTTATTTTTGGCATCGGGTTTGACCCCTTTGATTTCTTCATTACGGGAAGTTTTTTTGTAGGAATGGTCATGATGGCTGTTTTTTTTAAAAAAAGATAAAAGCGCTTTTTAGCATCAAAGGGTTTAATGTTAGTCAAGCGGTAGTTTCTTGTGGTGCGTTCTTAGGGGGATTTAAGGGGTAAGATAAAAACTTATGCTATAATGCGGTCTCATTCCATATTAAAACAAGGAGAATAAATAATGAAAATTTTAGTGATTCAAGGGCCTAATTTAAACATGTTAGGACACAGAGACCCAAGACTTTATGGCATGGTAACTTTAGACCAAATCCATGAAATCATGCAAACTTTCGTTAAACAAGGCAATTTGGATGTGGAATTAGAGTTTTTTCAAACCAATTTTGAGGGCGAAATCATTGACAAAATCCAAGAGAGCGTGGGCAGCGATTATGAGGGGATTATCATTAACCCTGGAGCGTTTTCGCACACTTCTATTGCGATTGCGGATGCGATCATGCTAGCGGGCAAACCTGTCATTGAAGTGCATCTCACTAACATTCAAGCCAGAGAAGAATTCAGGAAAAATTCTTACACCGGAGCGGCTTGTGGAGGCGTGATCATGGGATTTGGCCCGCTTGGCTACAACATGGCTTTAATGGCGATGGTGAATATTTTAGCCGAGATGAAAGCGTTCCAAGAAGCCCAAAAAAATAACCCTAATAACCCCAATAACCCGATCAACAATCAAAAGTAAAAGGGGTCATTGATGAGAGGATTAGAAAGAGACGCCCATTTCACGCTCAATGAAAATGCGATGTTTTTTGAGTGTGCTTACAGTTGCGATAACGCTTTGTTTTTGCAATTAGACGATCGCTCGTTTTTCATCACTGATTCTCGCTACACTCAAGAAGCTAAAGAAAGCATTCAGCCTAAAAATGGCGTTTTAGCGGAAGTAATAGAATCCAGCGATTTAGTGCAAAGCGCGATTGATTTGATTGCAAAGAGTTCGGTTAAAAAGCTCTTTTTTGACCCCAATCAAGTGAATTTGCAAACCTACAAGCGTTTGGATTTAGCGGTTGGGAATAAGGTTACTTTAGAGGGTGTGCCTAGTTACCACCGCCAAAAACGCATCATCAAAAACGAGCATGAAATCCAACTCCTCAAAAAATCTCAAGCACTGAATGTTGAAGCTTTTGAAAATTTTGCCGAGTATGTGAAAAAGATTTTTGATGAAAAAGAATCATTGAGCGAGCGGTATTTGCAGCATAAGGTTAAGGACTTTTTGACTAAAGAGGGGGTTTATGATCTGAGTTTTGAGCCTATTTTAGCCTTGAATGCGAACGCGAGCAAGCCCCATGCTTTGCCTAGCGCGAAGGATTTTTTAAAAGCGGAGCATAGCATTCTTTTGGATATGGGGATCAAATACGAACGCTATTGCTCTGATAGGACTCGCACGGCTTTTTTTGACCCTAAAGACTTTGTGTTCAAAAGGGAGCAGAGTTTCAAGGATAAAGAGCGTCAAAAGATTTATGACATTGTGAAAGAAGCGCAAGAAAAGGCTATTTCAGGCATTAGAGCGGGCATGACCGGTAAAGAAGCGGACGGCTTGGCTAGGGGAGTGATTAGCGATTATGGTTATGGGCAGTATTTCACTCACAGCACCGGGCATGGCATTGGATTAGACATTCATGAGCTTCCCTATATTTCATCGCGCAGTGGAACCATTTTAGAAGAGGGCATGGTGTTTTCTGTAGAGCCTGGGATTTATATCCCTGGGTTTTTTGGGGTGCGCATTGAAGATTTAGTGGTGATTAAAAATTCTAGGGCCGAGCTTTTGTGATGCGAGAGATCCTTACTAACCGCTTTTTTCCAAGCCTTTTTAAAAAAAGGCTTGATTTTTCTAACAGAGTGGTTTTAGGGTTGGGATCTAATCTTAAAAATCCTTTAAAAATATTAAAAAATTGTTTTTTATATTTTAAAAATCATAGTAGAATCGGGAAAATTTTTTCTTCGCCGATTTATATCAATCCGCCTTTTGGTTACACTAAGCAACCTAATTTCTACAACGCTACGATTATCCTTAAAACATCTTTAAGTTTACGCCATTTTTTTGCTCTGGTTTTTTATATAGAAAGGCGTTTTGGGCGCAAAAGGAAGCGCGATTTTAAAGACGCTCCAAGAACTTTGGACATTGATATTATCGCTTTCAACCAAGTCATTTTGAGGCAGAACGATTTGACTTTACCTCACCCTAAATGGAGTGAAAGAGACTCGGTGTTAGTGCCTTTAACTTTGCAACAAATCCTTTTTAAAAAAGGGGAGTGGTGAAATTCTATACCTATAGTGGGGAGACGGCCGCTGAAGCCTTAAAGATCGCTCAAAGCCACCATGGGGTGGATACGCTAGTGTTTAAAACGCAAGAAATCCGTAAAAAAACGCTCACTTCTTCTGGGCTTTATGAAATCGTTGTGGCGGTTGAAGAAGAGAGCGAAAACAAAAAAGCCCCCCTCATTCCAGAAAGTTTGTATGATGAAGAATTGAGTGAAGAAGATGTGGTGATGCAGCTTTCAAGCACCGTGGAAGAAATGCGCAAACTCGCTGGGGTTTCATCTAACCAGCACAACTATAGTTTTTCAAAAAATAAGACCCTTTTAGAAAAAGACGCTTCATTAGAAGATGCACCTTTAGAGGCTAGTAAACAAGACGCTTTATTGCAAGCCTTAAAAGATGAAGCCGACTATAAAAAAGAAAGAAAAGAAAAAGAAATTAAACAAGAAGAAGAAATTAAAGATATTAATTTGCAATTAAGCAAAATTAGAGACAGCCTGAAACTCATTCAAAACATGTTTTGGGATGAGAAAAACCCAAACTCTGTCAATATCCCTCAAGAATTTGCCGAAATTTACAAACTGGCCAAACAAAGCGGGATGAAACCCAGCCATTTAGATGAAATCATGCAATTAAGCCTGGAATTGATGCCTTTACGCATGAGGGAAAATTCCGTAACGATCAAGCGCTATTTTAGAGAAGTGTTGCGCAAAATGATCTTGTGCCGCCCTGAAGATTTGAATTTAAGGCAAAAACGCATTTTAATGCTTGTAGGGCCAACAGGCGTGGGGAAAACGACGACTCTAGCCAAATTGGCCGCGCGTTATTCTAGGATGCTGGCTAAAAAATACAAGGTGGGCATTATCACTTTAGACAATTATCGCATTGGGGCTTTGGAGCAATTGAGTTGGTATGCTAATAAAATGAAAATGAGTATAGAAGCGGTGATTGACGCTAAGGATTTTGCTAAAGAAATTGAAGCTTTGGAATACTGCGATTTTATTTTAGTGGATACGACAGGGCATTCGCAATACGATAAGGAAAAAATTGCCGGTTTGAAAGAGTTTATAGATGGGGGTTATAATATTGATGTGTCCTTAGTGCTTTCGGTTACCACTAAGTATGAAGACATGAAAGATATTTATGATTCTTTTGGGGTGTTAGGGATTGACACTTTAATCTTTACGAAATTAGATGAGAGTAGGGGGTTAGGGAATTTGTTTTCTTTAGTGCATGAAAGCCAAAAACCTATCAGCTATCTTTCTGTCGGCCAAGAAGTGCCTATGGATTTGAAAGTGGCTACTAACGAATATTTAGTGGATTGCATGCTAGATGGCTTTAGTAACCCCAATAAGGAACAAGCATGAACAATCAAGCGAGCCGCTTAGATAATTTGATGAATCTTAAAAACCCTAAAAGTTTTTTTGATAATAAGGGGAATACCAAATTCATCGCTATCACAAGCGGTAAGGGGGGCGTGGGGAAATCCAACATTAGCGCTAATTTAGCTTACTCTTTATACAAGAAAGGTTATAAGGTGGGGGTGTTTGATGCGGATATTGGTTTAGCGAATTTGGATGTGATTTTTGGGGTGAAAACCCATAAAAATATCTTGCACGCCTTAAAAGGTGAAGCCAAATTGCAAGAAATTATTTGTGAGATTGAACCTGGGCTTTGCTTAATTCCCGGGGATAGCGGCGAAGAAATATTAAAATACATTAGCGGAGCGGAAGCTTTAGATCAATTCGTGGATGAAGAGGGGGTTTTAAGCTCTTTGGATTATATTGTGGTTGATACGGGTGCTGGGATTGGAGCCACTACGCAAGCGTTTTTGAATGCGAGCGATTGCGTGGTGATTGTTACCACACCCGATCCTTCAGCGATTACGGATGCGTATGCATGCATTAAAATCAACTCTAAAAATAAAGATGAATTGTTTCTTATTACTAACATGGTAGCCCAACCTAAAGAGGGTAGGGCGACTTATGAAAGGCTGTTTAAAGTGGCTAAAAACAATATCGCTTCATTAGAATTGCATTACTTAGGAGCGATTGAAAACAGCTCTTTATTGAAACGCTATGTGAGAGAGCGCAAAATTTTGAGAAAAATAGCCCCTAACGATTTGTTTTCGCAATCCATTGACCAGATAGCGGGTCTTTTGGTTTCTAAATTAGAAACCGGTGCTTTAGAAATACCAAAAGAAGGTTTGAAAAGCTTTTTTAAAAGGCTTTTGAAGTATTTGGGGTAGGCTGATGAAAGTTCAAAATTTTATCCATTTTTCTGTTGTGGTGGGGTTTTTCTTGGGGTTAGTGTTTTCGGTGTTGAAATTCAATGAGCCAGAGAGCATTCTATTATGGACGGTGTTATCCACGCTTGGGGGGTATTTGATCGCCTTATTGTTTGCGTCTATTTTTATCGCTTGCACGGATTTAGATATTTGTCTTTTTGACAAAAAAGGCACTGAAGAGAGTTTGCTCCGTTTCAACCATGAGTTTAAAAACAGAGAAAAAGAAGTGGCTAGTATTTTAAATTACATTAGAAATTATGATTTTGATGATGGAAAATAGAATGCCCAAAGGAATTCAAAAAACTGAAGCGAGCGAAAAAAGTATAGAAAAGGTTTTGAACGCCTATGACAAGCAACAACACCACCATCAAGACGATCTCGCTATCCAGTATTTACCGGCCGTGCGCGCTATGGCGTTTCGTTTAAAAGGGCGCTTGCCCAGCTCTATTGATTTTAACGATCTGGTTTCTATTGGCACTGAAGAGTTGATTAAATTAGCCAGGCGTTATGAGAGCGCGTTAAACGATTCTTTTTGGGGGTATGCGAAAACGCGCGTCAATGGGGCGATGTTAGATTATTTGCGCTCTTTAGATGTGATTTCTCGCTCTAGCAGGAAACTCATTAAAAGCATTGATATTGAAATCACCAAATACCTTAATGAGCATGGGAAAGAGCCTAGCGATGCGTATTTAGCGGAAGTTTTAGGCGAAAATATTGAAAAGATTAGAGAAGCCAAAACGGCTTCAGATATTTATGCGCTAGTGCCTATAGATGAGCAATTCAATGCGATTGAGCAAGATGAAATCACTCAAAAGATTGAAACAGAAGAGTTGTTAGAGCATGTCCAAAAAGTATTGAATCAAATGAGCGAACGAGAGCAAATCCTTATCCAGCTTTATTACTTTGAAGAGTTGAATTTGAGCGAGATTAAAGAGATTTTAGGCATTACTGAATCGCGCATTTCTCAAATCATTAAAGAAGCGATTAAAAAGGTGCGCCAATCCTTAGGAGTGGATCATGGCTGATATTTTAAGCCAAGAAGAAATTGATGCGCTTTTAGAAGTCGTTGATGAGAATGTGGATATTCAAAATGTCCAAAAAAAAGATATTATCCCCCAACGCAGTGTAACCCTCTATGATTTCAAGCGCCCTAATCGTGTGAGTAAGGAGCAATTGCGCTCTTTTAGGAGTATCCATGATAAAATGGCTAGGAATCTTTCCAGTCAAGTCTCTTCTATCATGCGTTCTATTGTAGAGATTCAGCTCCACAGCGTGGATCAAATGACTTATGGCGAGTTTTTGATGAGTTTGCCTAGCCCTACAAGCTTTAATGTCTTTTCCATGAAGCCTATGGGAGGAACAGGGGTTTTAGAAATTAATCCTAGCATCGCTTTCCCTATGATTGACAGACTATTAGGGGGTAAGGGGAGCGCGTATGATCAAAACAGGGAGTTTAGCGATATTGAATTGAATTTATTGGACACGATTTTACGCCAGGTGATGCAAATTTTAAAAGAAGTGTGGTCGCCCGTGGTGGAGATGTATCCTACCATTGACGCTAAAGAATCCAGCGCGAATGTGGTCCAAATCGTCGCTCAAAATGAAATTTCTATCATGGTGGTTTTAGAGATTATCATTGGGCATAGCCGTGGGATGATGAATATTTGTTACCCGGTGATTTCCATTGAGAGCATTCTTTCTAAAATGGGGAGTAGGGATTTGATGCTTTCAGAAACGAACTCTAAAAAGAGCCGTAATAAGGAATTGCAAGCACTATTGAGTGGGGTGAGCGTGGATATGATGGTGTTTTTGGGTGCGGTGGAATTGAGCTTGAAAGAAATGTTGGATTTAGATGTGGGGGATACTATCCGGTTGAACAAGATCGCTAATGATGAAGTGAGCGTGTATGTGCATAAAAAAAAGCGTTATTTAGCGAGCGTGGGGTTTCAAGGGTATAGAAAAACCATTCAAATTAAAGAAGTGATCTATAGCGAAAAAGAACGCACTAAAGAAATTTTAGAAATGCTAGAAGAGCAGCGCAGAGGCAAAGTGGGCGATATTATGAAAATAGAAGAAGAGTGAGAAATGCAAGATTTTATTAAAATTTTTATTCAAGAGGTTGTCTCTACTTTAGAAGGGTTAGTGGGTAAGGCTCCAAGCGTGGGATTAGAAAAAGAAATTTCTAGTAGCGACGAATCTTTTTTGAAATTAGTCAGCGTGCCTTATGCAAGGGTTAAAATTAGTGCGATTGAAAAAGAAGAGAGCCCTATTGAATTATTGGCTCCGGTAGATTTAGTTACCGCTTTAAGCGATTTGATGTTAGGAGGTGAGGGGGCGAGTAAGGAAGAAATGGATAATGACGATTTAGACGCTTTTAAAGAAATGGCTTCTAATATTTTTGGCGCGATCGCTACAAGCTTGAAGTCTCAAGAATTGCTCCCTAAACTCAATTTCACCACCACGAACGCTGAAATCGCTAAAGAGCTTCCTAAAAAAGAAGATTACGCTAAAGCGATGGTGTTTTCTTTTAAAATGGAAGCCATCAAAGAAAGCCAAATCATTTTATTGACTACGACAGCTTTTGAACGCCAATTTGAAAAAACGCCTAAAGAAGAAAAAAAAGAAACGACACAGAGCGCTACTGAAGAGATTAAAACCCACGATGCGTCTTTAGAAAACATAGAAATCCGCAATATCAGCATGCTTTTGGATGTGAAATTGAATGTTAAGGTGCGCATCGGGCAAAAAAAGATGATTTTAAAAGATGTGGTTTCTATGGATATAGGGAGCGTGGTAGAGTTGGATCAATTGGTGAATGACCCTTTGGAAATCCTCGTAGATGACAAGGTGATCGCTAAGGGCGAAGTGGTGATCGTGGATGGGAATTTTGGCATTCAGATCACGGATATTGGCACTAAAAAGGAACGCTTAGAGCAACTGAAAAATTAAACCATTTTAAAGTAAAAAAGGAAGGATTATGGCCATTTTTGGGGAATTAAGCTCGCTTGGGCATTTGTTTAAAAAAACGCAAGAATTAGAAATTTTGCATGAGTATTTAAAAGAGGTCATGCAAAAGGGTAGTAAAGCGAATCAAAGGGTTTTAAACCTCAATCCTAATACAGAATTTCAAACGCCTTTAGGGCATGGCATTTTTAGCATAGAGCAGAGCTATTGTTTAGAGCATGCCAGAGAGGGTGAGAAAGGCTTTTTTGAAAGCCACCGACAATATGTGGATTTCCAATTGATTGTCAAAGGCGTTGAGGGGGCTAAGGTGGTGGACATCAATCAAGCCACCATTAAAACCCCTTACGATGAAAAAAGAGATTTGATCGTTTATGAGCCGGTCAGTGAAGCTTCTTTCTTGCGTTTGCATGCGGGCATGCTGGCTATTTTTTTGGAAAACGATGCGCATGCGTTGAGGTTCTATGGGGAGTCTTTTGAAAAATATAGGGAAGAGCCGATTTTTAAAGCGGTCGTTAAAATGCCTAAAGGATTGATCAAATTAAAATTATGAAATTGGTGAGTCTTATTGTGGCGTTAGTTTTTTGTTGTTTTTTAGAGGCTGTAGAGTTGCCTGGAGTTTATCAAACTCAGGAATTTTTATACATGAAAAGCTCTTTTGTGGAGTTTTTTGAGCATAATGGGAAGTTCTATGCCTATGGTATTTCTGATGTGGATGGCTCTAAAGCCAAAAAAGACAAACTCAATCCTAACCCAAAGCTAAGGAATCGCAGCGATAAAGGCGTGGTGTTTTTAAGCGATTTGATTAAGGTTGGGGAACGATCTTATAAAGGCGGTAAGGCGTATAATTTTTATGACGGCAAGACCTACCATGTGAGAGTCACTCAAAATTCAAACGGGGATTTGGAATTCACTTCAAGCTATGACAAATGGGGGTATGTCGGCAAGACTTTCACTTGGAAACGACTGAGCGATGAAGAAATCAAAAATCTAAAGCTCAAGCGTTTTAACCTGGACGAAGTCCTTAAAACCCTCAAAGATAGCCCTATTTAAGCTAGCTTCCTTAAATTTTTTAATCATCGCTCTCTTGGCATTCTTTGCACCACACAAACATTTTCATGTCATGGCTGATCAGCTTGGCTTGGTATTTTTTAACGACTTCGTTCTGGCGGTGTTCAATTTCGGGGTCTGCGAACTCAATGATCTTACCGCAATGCAAACAAATGATGTGATCATGGTGTTCTTTAGCCGCAATTTCATAACGCCGGCCGCTCTTTGAAGTCTCTAAAACGCAGATAAAATTTTCTTTTTCTAAGAAATTTAAAATGCGATACACAGAAGAAATGCTGGTGTTTTTGTCTTTTTGGCGGATAGAGTGCGTGATTTCTTCAGGGCTTAGGTGTGTGCCGCTGCGATACAAAACGCTCACCACTTCTTCCCTCTGCTTTGAATTTTTGAGTCCGTTTTTTTTGATAGACATCCTCAAGCGCTCTAAAATGGATTCTAAAGTTTCTAACCTTCTCATGCTAATATTTCCCTTGTCTGTAAAATGATTTTTATAACTAGAATATTATTATACAATAATAATGCGATGAACCATAGATAAAACTCATTATTATTTTAATTCAATCAAAAAATGTTGATTTTTTATTACCATTGTCGCATTTTAATGTAACTTATAAGATCAATTTCTTATTTTATCAAGCCATTCTAAAAGGGTTTTTTCAAACCCTATGCCTTGAGAAGAAACCAAATTGAGGGGTTTTTCTAGATAATCTTGTTTGACATAGCCGTTATAATCATGCGGGTAAAGATAGTCTTTAGAATGAGGCAGCAAGTGTTTAGGAATAGGGTAGAGTAAGCCCTTTTGAACGCAATCCAAAGCCTGATTGATCGCTCTATAAGCCGTGTTAGACTTGGGTGAACAAGCCAGATAAATCACGCACTGGCTTAAAATGATGCGCGCTTCAGGGTAGCCGATTTGTTTGACTGAAAACAAGCAAGAAGCGGCTAAATTAAGGGCGTTTGGGTTAGCGTTACCAATATCTTCGCTCGCAAAAATCACCAGCCTTCTGGCGATAAATTCCGGGTTTTCCCCACCAGCAATCAAGCGCGCCAGATAATAGATGGAAGCGTTTTCATCGCTCCCTCTTAAAGACTTGATTAACGCGCTAGTAAGGTTATAATGCGTATCATCGCTATAAGATCCGTCATTTAGGCTATGAGGCCGTAAGGATTGCAGCGTTTCTAAAGTGATAGGATTTTCTATTTTAGCGCTCAAATCTAAAAGGTTCAATAACGCTCTAGCATCGCCAGCGCTGTTGTTTAAAAGATAGGTTTTAGCGTCAGGCTCTATTTGTTTTTTGAGTAATGTTAAAGCCTTATCGCAAAGTTTGTCTAAATCGCTCTTATTTAAGGGGGTCAATTCAAAAATAAAACTTCTTGAGCGGATCGCATGGCTTAGGCTGTAATTAGGATCTTGCGTGCTAGCCCCTAAGATTAAAGCGTGATTTTTTTCCATAATGGGGAGTAAAAATTCCTGTTGGGTTTTATTCAATCTGTGGGTTTCATCAATAAAAACAACGGGTTTTAAAAGGGTGTTTTGGTAATTTTTAAGCTTAAGGCGTAAATCCTCTAATTTGAAATCCGTCGCATTAAACAAAAGAATGGGGCGTTCTAGGGAGCGAGCGATGATTTGAGCCAGGCTTGTTTTACCCACGCCAGGAGGGCCATAAAAAAAGGCATGGGGGAAGTGTTTGGATTGTAAGGCTTTAAATAAGGGGGCGTCTTTCCCTATTAAATGTTCTTGGCCTAAAAAATCTTCTAGGCTTGTGGGGTTTAAAAGCGCAGTCAGGCTCATTTTTTAAATAAAATCAATTCGTAAAAATTCGTAGGGGTGTTTAAATTTTTCGTTGGGGTTTTGTTGTTTTTAGAGTGTTTTTGCAGAGCGTCTTGCAATTCTTTATTGAGATTGTCTAATTCATCAAGCTTTTCTTTTAAGCGCAAGATAATATCCACGCCCGCTAGATTAACCCCCATATCCCTTGTAAGGCGTAAAATCGTTTTGATTTTGTCCATGTCTCGTTGGGAATACAAGCGCATTTTCCCATCAGTCCTGCTAGGCTCTATCAAACCCTCTTTTTCATACTGGCGCAAGGTTTGAGGGTGCACGCCTAAGATTTTAGCCACGACGCTGATTAAATAAAGCGGTTCATCATAATCGTACACGATTCCTCCTTACAATTCTTTTTCCAATAACGCTTTTAACTCATTAGAAAGCGTTTCGGTTTTAGGCAAGATCAAACGAGCTTGCAAATACAAATCCCCCACATGCGAAGTTTTTCTGTTTTTGATCCCTTTGTCTTTGATGCGGAATTTTTGCATCGCTTTGGTGTTAGGGGGAATGGTTAGGGTTAAGGTTTTATGCCAAGTGGCGATTTCAATTTTCCCTCCAAAAAGAGCCGTCTTTAAGGGCAAATCAAAGGTTTGGATAATATCGTCTTTTTCGCGCCTATACATTTCATCTTCTTCAATATGGATCTGCAAGAGCAAATCGCCCCTGCCCATTTGCCCCGTTTTCCCTTTGTTGCGAACCCTGATTTTTTCGCCCTCTTCCACGCCGATAGGGATTTTAAGACTAAAAGTCTCATTATTGACGCTCACTTGTTTTTTATTGCCTAAAAGGGTGTCTAAAACAGAGATATTTAAAGCGACGGTCATGTCTAAATTTTCAGGGGCGAAATTAGAAAAATTAGAAAAATTAAAGCCAGAAAAGCCTTGCGAATTTTGAGAAAATCTTTGCGAAAAGCCTCCTCTCCCAAAAATAGAGCTTAAAATATCGTCTAAATCTTCACTAGTTCTGCGGCTTCTGGCAAAATCGCTGAAATTCTGCCCTCCAAACATGTTGTCGCCAAATTGATCGTATTGGCGGCGTTTTTCTTCGTCGCTCAAAATTTCATAAGCGGCGTTGATTTCTTTGAATTTTTCTTCGGCTTCTTTGGTTTTATTCAAATCCGGGTGGTATTGCCTGGCTAAACGGCGGTAGGATTTTTTGATTTCATCTTGGCTGGCGTTTTCGCTCACGTTTAAAGTTTGGTATAAACTCTTACTCATGGATCACCTTTAAAATAGTTTTATTAGAATACTATCATAAATCTTTAGTGTTAGTCAATCAAGTTTATTGATAATGTTTAGTGGTCATTGAGATTTTAAACCCGTTTCAGCGCAATTAAAAGGAATTTTCATTAAAATACTAGGTTTAAATCCACGATGAGTTTTTAATGCAATATAAGAAAAATAAGAAAAGATATTATCATTTAGCGTTAGGGATCCTTTTTTGTAATGGTCTGTCTTTGAAAGCTTTAGAAATTGCCGTCAAACCTTTTGGCTATCTGGGGCTATTGTATAATCAAGGGACGCAAAAAAACCCTCACAGCTATGTGGGGGCTTTAGCACGTCTTGGGGTGGATTTTTCTTATAGCAATGGGTGGTCCTTTGGTATTGGGGCTATTGGGGCTTGGAATGTTTATAACAAACAGCGTTTGGCTAACCTTTACATCAGTCTAGGGAATTTTTTTGGTAACCCTAACAACGTTAAGCCTTATTTGAGCGCTGGCGATGTTTCTGATGCGTATATTCAATACGCTAACCAGCGTTTTAAAATCGCTTTAGGGCGTTTTAATACCGATTTTGTGGATTTTGATTGGATAGGGGGCAATATTCAAGGGGTCTCTGTGGCTTTCAAGCAAAATTCCATGCGTTATTTTGGGATTTTTATGGATAGCATGCTTTATAATGGGCATCAAATCAATAAAGAGCAAGGGAATCGGATCGCCACTTCTCTAAACGCTCTAGCGTCTTATGATCCCGTGTCTAAACGCTTGTATGTAGGGGGGGAAGTGTTTGTTTTGGGCGCAGAATACAAAAATAAAAATTTGACATTCGTTCCTTTTATTTTAACGGACACCCGCTTGCCTTTGCCCACTCAAAATGTTTTAGTGCAAGTGGGGGGTAAGTTGGAGTATGACGCTTCTTTAGCTAAGGGTTTCACTTCGCGCACTCTAGTGCATGGCATGTATCAATACGGCAATACCGATATTACTACAAGCGCTAAAAATGCCGGCTTGTTTTTGATCGATCAAACTTTTAAATACCAAATTTTTAATTTTGGAACGGGTTTTTATATCGTTCCGGCAAGGAACAATAAGGGCTATCTATGGACTTTTAATGACAGGACTAAATTCTATGGCCGTGGGATCAACGCGCCCGGCGTGCCAGCGATTTATTTTGCTAATTCCAGCGTTTCAGGCTATGTTTTTTTAGGGCTTAAGACTAAAAGGGTGCGTTTAGACGCGATGGTGGCTTTTGGGGATTATCAAGAATATTCTTTAATGAGCAGTTTTAGGGTTTGGACTTATAGGGATTTGTCTTTTGATATGGGTGGGGGGTATGTGTATGCTTATAATTCTAAAGCCACGAGAAAAAGCCTTGGAGATAGTTCTTTTGTCTTTTTTGGGAAGTTTTTGTTTTAAGAAAATGCCATTTTTACAATCAATAGTAAAGAGTTTGCGAAAAGTAGGCGATAATTTCTTTTTTTAAAAATCAATATTAAAACAATTTCTTGTTTTAAGAAATTCTTTTAAAATCAGGTCTTTGTGTTTTTTTAGGGAAAAAAGCTTTTTTAAATTCAGGCTCCCATAGTTTGATCACGCCATGGTGGGTCATCTGGTGCATATTGACTAAACGCATGTTTAATAGAGCCTTTTCTTTGGCTTCGCTATCGCTCAAATCTTCTTTAATTTTGAACGCTTGAATGATCTGCTCCCATAGTTCATGCTCTTTAGCGTCTTCGTTTAAAAAATCTTTATAGTTGAAGCCGCCAATCCCTTTAACCCCCTTAATATTATCCCCTTTATCCCCCACAACGCATTGGTAATAAGCAAAAAAATGGGCTTCTTTTTGACTCACATTAAAAAAGACGTTTGTTTTGAGGTTGAAATGAGAACCTCTATTGGAATACAAAATATCCTTATCCATGCTGGCTATCACATAATTGTTGGGGTCTTTCTTTTTGTAAAAAGAGATAATATCATCGGCTTCATATTCAAAACAATGTTCGCCCTGGATTTTAGCCCCTTTTTTTAGGGGGTATTTTTCCACTAAAGCGATTTTGAGAGCTTTTAAAAGGGATCTAAAATCTTCATCAAATTGGTGGCGTTTTTGTTTGTAATGATCGCACAGCTGGTAGCGGAAACTCTCTCTGCCCCTAGTGATAAAAAAAAGCGTTTTAGAGCAACGGGTTTTGCGCATGATGGATAAAATTTGAGTGGTAAGGAAAATAACGCCCACTTCTTGCAAGCTGTAAGCGGCGAATCTTTTAGGGAGCGTTTTATTAGAGAGCAAACGCCTAACAATATTAGGGATAACGCAATCAATGTCTAGTAAAAGAGTCTTTGAATGCGTGGATCTTGTTTTGCTAAACGCCTGTCTGATGGTTAATCCTTAAGTTGAATTTCTCTTTTCAAAATTTAAACTATTATAGTAAATATATAGCAAATAATAAGTTATTTTAATGATAATTAGCTCTATTCTCATTAAATACGCTAAGCTCTAAGAGGTTATCGCTCGCTTTAGATCTTTGCTATTGGTTGTAAAAATGCTTTTAGCATTCTTACATTTTATGATCAAACGCCCAACGAAAACAGAGCTTAAGGATTTTCTACTTGCGCGGTAAGTTATATTTCCGGCGTTTTTCCCAAAGGCTTTTGCGGCTAATGCCAAGCTTGCTGGCTAATTCTGTATCGGTGCAAGTAGAAGAAAAATGCCTGATCGCTTCCTTTTCGTATTCTTGAATGGAAAGAAAGGTCGTGTTATTACTGAACAAAGATAGGGGTTTATTGCCGCATTCAATGCTCACAATTTTAGGAAATTCTAATGGCTCTTTATGGGTATAGGATAAAACAATGGGGCATGAACGAGCCAATTCCAACAATTTCAATTGCTCGTCTTTTTTAAGCTCTTCTAAATGCATGATGTAAAAAGGGCGTTCTAATTTGTCTTTATTCTTGTATAGCTCTTTCCAAGTGGTATCCTTTAAAGAGAAAAAAGAAAAATCCATTTGCCTTTCTTTAGCGTATTGCAATAAATAAGCGTTCGCAAGCTCTTGAGAGGGCGTGTGGATGATAAAGGGCGGCCGGTAAGAAAAATCTTTAGGCAAGGGCAATTCCGCATGGATAAAGTCTAAGTAATTTTCATAAAATCCCAAGCGAGCGGTCATTTCTTGGTAGGCTTTGTGGTATTGGATTTTACGCAACAACTCATCCATTTTAAAAGGCTTTAGAATATAATCTCTCGCTCCCGCTTGAATGGGTTTATTCACGCCATCTTCATTGACATGCGAAGCCATCATGATAATGATTTGTTTGGAATTATAACGCACAAAATGTTCGCAACGCCCTTGAGTGCAAACTTTAGAAGAAACTAAAATCACATCATAAGGCTCTTTATTTTCTTCTGAAATGCTAGAGATGATCTCGCAAAAATGCCCTAAATCATGCAAATTATGCGAGATACTCCTAGCTAGCGCTAAATCGTCTTCAATGATTAAGATTTTCATCAATTCTTCCTTTTATCGCATTTAAAGTTTTTGTTGATAACGCATGCTCACATGCGCTTGGACTAACAGCCCTTCTTGTTTGCCAATGAACCCCATTTTTTCCATTGTGGTGGCTTTCAAGCTGATTTGAGATTTTTCTAAACCCAAAAGTTGGCTCAAATTCTCTAAAATCGCCGGTTTGTAAGGAGTGATTTTAGGGATTTCGCTAAAGATAGTCGCCCCCATTTCAAGCAATTCAAACCCAATGCTTTGAGAAAAATCCAACACGATTTTTAAAAGCTCTTTAGAGGAGGCGTTTTTGTATTTGGGATCATTATCAGGGAACCACTCGCCAATATCCCCCCCTTTAATCGCCCCTAAAATCGCATCAATAACTGCATGCAACAAAGCATCGCCATCGCTGTGAGCCTTTAACCCAAACTCGCAATCCAAAACAACCCCCCCTAAAACCATAGGCTTATTTTTAACAAACGCATGCGTATCAAAGCCCATGCCTATAAAAGTGTCTTTTGCTGGGTTGAAAAAGAGTGCAAAATATTTCAAATCATCGCTCGTGGTGAGTTTGTGTAAATCCTTACTGCCTTCAATATAGCTCACAGAGTTAGGGAAAGCTTGCAAAATCGCGCTGCTTTCATCTTTAAAATCCCCTTGATTTAGGGCTGATTGGAGCGTTTTGGTGTGGCTTAATTGCGGGGTTTGAATGAGTTTGATCGCTTCTCTGTCTAAAGTCTCGTTATAATAGATCGCTGTGTCATAGCAAGGCAAGTAAGGAGCGATGCAATAATGGCTCGTTTGTTGGAGGGTTAAAAACAAACTTTTGAGCGTTTCCATATTCGCTAAACCCCTAGCCACATCGCTGGTGAGCGTGTAAGTGCTATCAATTACTTTTAAAGCGTTGCACACGGATTCTTGCCTTGATGCCCCACCTTTTACAAGCTTGATTTCAGGGTAATGGCGTTTGATATAGGTATAGTCTAGCTCATTCACGACTAAAAGGATTTCTTTAAAGTCTAGGGCTTCTTTAAAGCTCTCATAAACGCTGAGCCATAAGGGGGTATGATTAGAACGCAACCATTGTTTTTTGATGGTTTGAGAAAAACGCTTAGACTCCCCAGCAGCCAATAAAACAACGCTCGTTTGTTTAACAAGAATCTCTAGCGTTTCTTTAGTTTCAAAAGGGTCTTCTTCTAAACTTTCTAAAGAGAGTTTAAAAGCTTCCCCATTCACTCTAATCAAAGACATGCGACTAACAACCCACCTCTATCATTTCACCAAAATGATCCTATAACCTTGATTCAAATCTAAAACTAAGAATCGTTTGGGTTTGCCTTTATATTTTTCTAAAGCATGGTTAAAATCCGCAACGCTTTTCACTTCAATCTCTTCAATTTTTGTGATGATGTTGCCTTGCCTAAAGCCGGCTTGCTCTGCTGGGGAGTTTTCATTCACTTGAGAGACTAAAACCCCTTGAACGTCATCGCTCAAACGCATAGACCTTTTGGTTTTTTGGGTTAAATCTTCTACTTGAAGCCCGTTCAATTGGCCTTGTGTGCCGTTTTGAGCAGAAATGGTTTCTTTTTTGTTAGGGTTTTTCCTTTCAGCAAGAGTGAGGGTGAAGGCGCGTTCTTTTTTGTCTCTAATGACTTTTAAGGTTACTCTTTGATTGGGTAGCATCGAGCCGATTAGATTCCTTAATTCATTTGTGTTTTTAACTTTTTTCCCATTGACTTCAGTGATCAAATCCCACACCAAAATCCCTGCTTTTTTAGCCGGAGAGTCTTTTTCTACGCTAATGACCACCGCCCCTTCTTTATTGTCGTAAGAATTTTGCAAATCGCCGCTCAAATCTTGCAAGCCCACGCCCAAGTAACCTCTTTCAATCTTACCGGTTTTAATGAGTTGGGTTACAATATCTTTAACCATGTTAGAAGGGATGGCAAAGCCAATGCCATGGTTGCCTCCGGTTTTAGAGATGATAGCGGTATTAATCCCCACTAACCCTCCACGGCTGTCAATCAAAGCGCCGCCGGAATTTCCAGGATTGATGGAAGCGTCTGTTTGAATGAAATTTTCATAGCTGTTGATTCCGATCCCGCTTTTATTGAGCGCTGAAACAATGCCTTGCGTAACGCTTTCGCCCACGCCAAAAGGGTTACCAATCGCAAAAACCAAATCGCCTACTAAAATATCATTAGAATCAGAGAATTTGATCGTGGGCAAGTTGTCTTTAGTGATGCGAATCACGGCTAAATCGCTTTCAGAATCTGTGCCTACTAGAGTGGCGGAATATTCTTTATTGCTCCCTGGAATGGTAACTTTAATCTTATCCGCGCCATCAATCACATGGTTATTCGTAACGATATAGCCATCTTTAGAAATGATGACGCCACTGCCTAAAGCCCTTTCCATTCTTTCTTTAGGGATCATGCCGCCCAAATCCCCAAAAAATTGTTGGAAAAAGGGGTCATTAAACACACCGCCACCTATAAAATTGTTTTTAATCTTCTTTTCAGTAGAGATATTCACCACCGCTTTAATCGAATCCTTAATAGAATCGTGGTAAGAATAGATCGTATCCTCTTTAGAAGGGACGCTCACTCGCTCTTTCACTTTGGGCATGCTTTGGATTTGGATATTGCCCGCATTCAAGCTTAACGCTAAAGCCAAAGAGATAAAAAGGGTTTTTTTCATCATGGTTACTTCCTTAAAATGTGCTAAACTTCAAAATTAAGAAAAGATTATATCAAATCTTTTTTGTTATTTTCATTAGCTTTTTGTATAAAATAGTATCCAATGTAACAAATAACAGCAAAAACAATCGTTAAAATCATCCCAATGCGTTGATCCTTATCCATAGCCGAACCAATCACACCGATAATACACCCAGTGATCCCTATGAGCTGCAAAAAGGGCAGAAAGGGGGCTTTATAAGGCAAATCCTCTAAAGAATGCCCGGCTTTTAAGTATTGCTTGCGGAAAGAATATTGCGAAATGGACACGCTAACCCACACGATAATCACCGTGAAACTGATCACATTAATCAAAGCTTCCACGACATTTTCTTTGGCATAAATTTGGACTAAAAGCCCTATGAGAGAAAAAGAAAGGGAAAAAAACATCGCATAAGTGGGCGTGCCTTGTCGGTTGAGTTGGGAAAAAACCTTAAAAAACATCTTTTGTTTGGACAGCCCATAAATCATGCGGCTCGCTCCATAAAGCCCTGAATTAGCGGTAGAAAACATCGCCGTAATGATAACAGCGTTCATTATATCAGCCACATAAGGGATACCCATGCCAATAAAGGGCAAGTTGATGCGTTCTAAAACGCTCACAAAGGGGCTTTGCGCGATAGAAGAATCATTCATGGGTAAAAAAACAGAAATGACAAACACAGAGCCTAAAAAGAAAAAGACGATCCGCCACAAGGTCGCTTTAATCGCTTTGGGCATCACTTCGCTAGCGTTTTTAGTCTCGCCTACAGCCACCCC
>ASYU01000285.1:0-2956 GCA_000448465.1 Helicobacter pylori PZ5056
TTTTGCTTTTTTAGGGGATCTCATTATCGCAGAGCCTGGAGCGATGATAGGTTTTGCAGGGCCTAGGGTGATTAAGCAAACCATAGGGGCGGATTTGCCTGAGGGCTTTCAAACAGCGGAATTTTTATTAGAGCATGGCTTGATTGATATGATTGTGCACAGGAAGGATTTGAAAAAGACTTTGAGCGATCTCATCGCTATGATGATGCATAAGACTTCAAACATTTTTTAAAGTTTTAACATTGATGCGTTGCGTGGTGTATTCTATCGCTAAAAGTTCGCCTTTAGAGTTAGTGAAAATCTATCAAAAGCAATGCAAGCAATTTGATTGCGAGCTGGAATTAGTGGATTTATTCCCTAAAAATACCGCCAACGCTCAAAAAGTTTCTAAAGAACTCGCTCAAAAAAGCTACTCTCTAGCCTTTGAGCCGTATTTAAACCCTAAGGCAAAAAATATTGCCTTACACCCTAAAGCTCAAAGGGGCGATAGCTTTGTGTTTAGTAAAATGTTAGAAAATCATCTTAATATTAATTTTTTTATCGCTGGAGCGTATGGGTTTGAAGAAAATTTTTTAAAGGATTGTCAAGCTTGGAGTTTGAGCGAGATGACTTTTAGCCATGAAGTGGCTAAAATTGTCTTATGCGAGCAAATCTATAGGGCTTTGAGCATTATTTTTAAACATCCATACCATAAATAGGAGGTGCACATGCGTTTTTATATTATTTTTACATTTTTGTTTATCGTGGGTTTTGGCGTGTTTGTTTATAGTATTGATCCGCAAGCTTACGTTTTTAATTTAGGGAGCTACAGCTTTAATCTTCCCATTGCGGTATGGCTTATGGGCGTTTTGGGCATGTTCGCTTTTTTTTCATGGGTTTTTTTATTCAAACACAATCTCAGCCACAAAATCCGCTTATACCATGAAAAAAGGGATTTTGACAAATTGCTCAAACAAATCCTGTCCCAAGACACTCAAAAGACTTTTTTAAAAACGAAGTTTAAAAGCGATCTCGCTAAAAACCTCTCTCAAATCTTAGCCCGCTATGATTTAAAGGCTGATTTAAACACGCCAAGTAGCGGGTGCGAAAAAGTGGATAACCTTTTTAAACATTACCACAATATAGAAAATAACACCCTTGAGCCTAAAGATCACGCTAAGCATTCGTTAGCTTATGAGCATGCTTATTTTTCTAAACGCTTGAAAGCTTTCATTCATAACGATTTAAAAAACGCCTTTGAAGTTTTAACAAACGCGCAAATCCCTTTGGAATTACGCCGCTACGCTTTTATAGAAATCGCCCAAAAAGGCAGCAAAAAAGAGGTTTTAAAGGCTTTGAATGCGATGCAAGATAACTTGGATAAAGAGTGCGTGAAGTCTTTTTTAAAAGCCTTTTTTGAAAAATCTTTAAACACAGACACTTTAAAAATTTCAGAGCTTTGCAAAAAGGTGGGTTATGACAAGAACGATTATTTAAAGCTCGCGCAAAAAGCGCAAAAATTTCTTGTCCCCGATCAATGGTTCCAATTTTTTGAGATTTTAAGCCAAGAAGACGATAAGGCGCAAAAAGCCTTTTTATTCGTGTTGTTAGAATTAGAAATGAATGATCTCGCTAAGGAGCATCTAGCGGTTTTATCTTTTGAAGAATACATGCTTTTAAACGCTTACATGGATTTGAAACAAGAGCATAAAAAAGCTTATAAGTTAGAAGCGTTTTTGTAGGGGTTTGTTTGGCTTCATGGCTTTAGGGCAGATAAAAATAGATGGTTGCAAAAAATTCAAGAAATGGGCTAATTGGATCGCTTTTAACGCCAAATGATAAGAGGAAAGACTAATCCTTTAAACCTTGATGAAACTAACCCTAAAAGAAACAACCAAAGCCAAAAATACGCTTTAACCCGCCATAAAAAGTTTTAGTAACCCGTATTTGATGAAAACAAAGCTTTTTTATTTTTCTTGAATTTTTATCCATATCTTGAAAACACTCCGCTCAACCAATATAAAGAGTCCTAAGAAGGCTTAAAAAAGGGCTAAAAAATAAATTTGTGCTTTTAAAAGATGATATTTTAAAAGATGATAAGGGTATTAAAGAATACCCCAAATAACGCTTTAAAAACGCACCACCATAGTGGCCATGTATGAACCTGATTTGAAGTTGCTAGGAGCGCCTTCAGGCAATTTGATATGGAAATACTTTTGACAACCATTAACCGCTTTTTCATAATTTTTAGTGAAAGAATGGTGATGGCGGTTTTCTAAAGGCCCTTTCATGTGTTTGCTCGTCAACGCAGAATGCTTTAATTTGACAAACAAAAGCAAGTTTTCACCGAACAACGATTTCATCGTGAAAGCGAACGCTCGTTTGTAAAATGTCCGTTTGTCAATATCAATCCCAATCATCCCACTTCCAGCCGAATAGACTAAAGGCTTTGAATACAATCTCAGATCATCGCCACTCAAAACGCTTAACAAAATCCCTAAACTTATTAGTGTCCTAACCCCATTTTCTTTCCTTAAGACATAACATTATCCGTATGTTTAACAGATAAGGAAATTTAACCTAAAACACCTTAATGGTTGATTAAAAAATTAAAAAAAATGTATTTTTTTAAAAAGCGTTACGATTTAGAGGTTTGTGAAGATTTTTATAATTGGTGGTTATTTTTGAATAACTTTTTTTAATTGATTGATAATGGAATAAGACTCTTTTTTAATCCAATAGGGATCGCTAAAACCTTATTTTAATTTTAAAAAATGGGATTTTTAAATTTTTAGGTCAATGCCCAATTCAAGTTTTTAGATTTTCACCATACAACCTTTTTAAAAGATAAAACACCCCCACAAGCAAAGCCACACCGATTAAAAGAGCGAGTAAGTGGGAATGCATAAAACTTGCCACCCCCAAACTCACCGCACTACAAAGCATCGCAATAGTCGCATAAGGGAGTTGCGTGATG
>ASYU01000286.1:0-883 GCA_000448465.1 Helicobacter pylori PZ5056
TTTCCACTTCACTCGCAGCGCCCACTTTAATCACAGCCACACCGCCAGAGAGTTTAGCCAACCTTTCTTGCAATTTTTCTTTGTCATAATCGCTTGTCGTGCTTGCAATTTGGGTTTTGATTTGCGCGACTCTGTCTTTAACGTCATCGCTATGGCCTTTGCCATCTACGATCGTGGTGTTGTCTTTGTCAATCACAATCCTTCCAGCTTTGCCTAAAAACTCCACTTCAGCGTTTTCTAGACTCAAGCCCAATTCTTCGCTAATGACTTGACCGCCGGTTAAAATAGCGATGTCTTTGAGCATTTCTTTTCTTCTGTCCCCAAAGCCTGGAGCTTTAACCGCTGCGATATTCAACACGCCTCTTAATTTATTCACCACTAGAGTCGTTAAAGCTTCGCCCTCAATGTCTTCAGCGATGATTAAAAGCGGTTTGCCCTCTTTCATGGTTTTTTCCAATAGCGGGAGGATGTCTTTCATGCTAGAGATTTTTTTATCCGTTAAAAGGATGTAAGCGTTATCCAATTGAGCGGTCATTTTCTCAGCGTTGGTTACAAAATAAGGGGAGAGGTAGCCTCTATCAAATTGCATGCCCTCTACGACATCTAATTCATCTTCAATGCCCTTAGCTTCTTCAACGGTGATCACGCCGTCTTTACCCACTTTTTCCATAGCGTCAGCGATGAGTTTCCCGATATTGTGATCGGAGTTTGCAGAAATGGTCGCTACTTGGGTGATTTCTTCTTTACCGCCCACTTTTTTGCTCGCTTTTTTAAGCTCATTAATAATCGCTTCAGCGGCTTTATCCATGCCTCGTTTCACTTCAATAGGGTTAGCCCCAGCCGTGATGTTCCTCAAACCTTCTTTAAAAATGCTATAAGCCAG
>ASYU01000287.1:0-2482 GCA_000448465.1 Helicobacter pylori PZ5056
TTTTTTTTTTTTTTCAAAAATACAAAAAAAGGGGAAAAAGCTATAGCTAAAGAAAAATAAGATAAGGAGTTACCCCCTTATTTTTTCAAAGCTTCTAAAGCATGTTTTTTGCCAATTTCAAAGGCTTTTTTGTTGGTGTCAGCGACTTTTGCAGGGACTTTTTTAAGCATGGTGTCTAGCACGATATTTTCTTCTACGCATCTAGTCAGCTCCACGGTAATCGCTAGCGCCACCACAGATTGCGTGATAATGTTACCCACTTCATCTTTAGCGATGCTGATAATGGGGATTTTATAAATTTGATACTTTTCTTCATCTTCTTTAGTGGGGGTTACTAGATTGGGATCAATGACAACGATACCGCCTTTTTTAATATCGCTTTTAAACTGGTTGTAGCTGATTTGAGCGACTGAAAGCATGAAATCAATCTCGCCCTCTTTAGCATAAGGGAAAATGATTTCATCTTTGTCTAGCAAAATATCCACTTTAGTGGGCCCTCCACGCACTTGCGAAGTGTAAGTGGAAGTCTTAGTGCCATAGCCCCCGCTCACAATCTTAGCCTCAGCTAAAATCTCTCCCGCTAACAACACGCCTTGCCCTCCAACGCCTGTAAATCGTAACTGCGCTTCCATTATTGTTTTCCTTGTGCTTTTTCAATGATTTCTTGATACGCTTCGCAATATTCTTTCCTGTCCGTGTCATGCTTTAAAACGCCTGTAGGGAATTTATCCACCCTTTCTTCAGGGCTCATGGCTTCAAATTGGCGTTTGCTCACTAATCGGCTTTCCATCCATTTTAGCATTTGAGACGCTTCGCCCATTTTATTCTTACGCCCCAAATTGATATGGCAATTGCTATGGACATCAAAGAAGCTAAAGCCCTTGTGCGTGAATCCTTCTTTAAGCACTTTTTCTAACTTTTGAGGGTCTAAAACGCTCTCTCTAGCCACAAAACTCGCCCCAGCAGCGGTGGTTAAAGCGCATGGGTCAAATTGGTTGTCAATATTCCCCCATTGAGCCGTAACCGTCCACATGCCATTAGGCGTGGTGGGCGAAGTTTGGGAGTTGGTCAAACCATAAATGAAATTATTCACTAAAATAAAATTCAAATCAATGTTTCTTCTGCATGCATGCATGGTGTGATTGCCTCCAATCGCAAAGCCATCGCCATCGCCAGAAACCACGATCACATGCTTACTAGGGTTAGCCAATTTAATCCCTGTCGCATACGCTACAGCCCTACCATGCGTGGTGTGAACGGTGTTGCAATTCACATACGAACTCATGCGCCCGCTGCAACCAATCCCGCTCACCAAGCACACATCATCCATTTTCCAGCCTAAGGCATCAATCGTGCGGATAATGGATTTTAAAATCACGCCATCGCCACAGCCCCAGCACCACAAAGTGGGTATTTTATCCACACGCAAATATTCATCATAATTAAACGCCATTTTAAAGCTCCTTCAACTTTGCGATGATTTGTTTGGGCGAAATCGTGCGCCCATTGGCTTGACCAAAGAAATGCACCTTTCTTTGCATAACCCTTTCAATTTCTTCTAAATACTGCCCCTTATTCAATTCAATCACAAGGATTTTTTCGTATTTGTCCCCTATTTCTTTCAAGCGTTTAGCCGGGCTTGGCCATAAGGTTTTAGGCCTGAAAAAGCCGACTTTTTGCTTGCTTTCTTTATTGTAATCTTTCAAAGCCTCTTTAACCGCTAGAGAAACCGAACCATAAGCGATGATAATAATTTCAGCGCCCTCTAAATCCATTTCCTCATTTTCATTGATAATGTCTTGCTTGGATTCAATCTTATGGAATAATCTGTCAATCAAATCCCCCCCGATTTTGGCGTCTTCAGTAGGAAAGCCAATAGGCCCATGGTGCAATCCTGAAACATGGTAGCGATAGCCTTTGAAGAAAGGGTTTAAAACGGCCGGTTCGTCTTGTGCGACTCCATAAGGCTTGTAGTCTTTTTTATCGCCCACAAATTCCTTACGATTAATAGTCATCTTTTGCACTTCTTCTAAATCCGGGATTTGCACCTTGCCATACATATGCCCCACGGTTTCATCCATGAGCAAGAACACAGGAGTCATGAGCATTTCAGCCAGGTTAAACGCACGAACGGTTTCTGTGTAAGCTTCTTCTAAATTCGCAGGAGCGAGTGCGACGGCTTTAAAATCCCCATGTATGGGGTGTCTTAAGAAATTCACATCGCCTTGAGCCACACGAGTGGGCATCCCGGTTGATGGGCCTGAACGCATCACATCAGCGATCACTAAAGGGATTTCTGCCATGAAAGAATAACCGATTTGCTCCACTTTCAATGAAATACCAGGCCCAGAGCTCGCTGTCATAGACTTCGTCCCGCTCATGCTCGCCCCTAAAGACACGCTAATCCCGCTGATTTCATCTTCCATCTGGATAAAATGGCCACCGCATTTGGGTAAAGCCACGCTCATCGCATGCATAATAT
>ASYU01000288.1:0-13249 GCA_000448465.1 Helicobacter pylori PZ5056
ACATCTCGGCCTTGCAAAACAGCCGGAATGGCCTTTTCTTGAATGGGGCTTGGGGAAGTGAAGCCGGCTTCATAAACGGATTTTAAAACCGATTCTTTTAAGCCCAAGTCATTAAAACTAGGCTTATGATAAGCGTCATCATCAATTTCTGTAGGGAGTGGTGGTTGATTCAATTCCATGGGAGATTCATACCTCAATTTAATTTGAAACTTTAAGCTGATAAAAGGCTAAAATTAAAATCTTTGATTTAAAGTTTATAAGATTTTTGAGTATAGCATAAAAATGCGCTCAATTAAGTTTAAAGTTTTTATAAAAGGCTTATGCTAAAATAATTGGAATTTAGGGAATAAAGAAAGGGTTTGATTGAAACGGGTGTTTTTGTGGCTTATTTTTATATTAGCCTTCCACAAGCTTTTGGCCGAAAAAATAGGCGATATAGCGAGCGTGGTGGGCGTAAGGGATAACCAGCTGATTGGTTATGGGCTTGTGATTGGCCTAAATGGCACAGGGGATAAATCCGGCTCAAAATTCACCATGCAATCCATTTCTAACATGCTAGAGAGCGTGAATGTTAAGATCTCTGCAGATGATATTAAATCTAAAAATGTCGCTGCCGTGATGATTACAGCCTCCTTACCCCCCTTTGCAAGACAGGGCGATAAAATTGATATTCACATTTCTTCTATTGGGGATGCGAAATCCATTCAAGGAGGGACTTTGGTGATGACCCCTTTAAATGCGGTAGATGGGAATATTTACGCCCTCGCTCAAGGGGCTATCGTTTCGGGCAATTCTAGTAACTTGCTCTCAGCCAATATCATCAACGGGGCGACTATTGAAAGGGAGGTTTCATATGATTTGTTCCACAAAAACGCCATGGTTTTAAGCCTGAAAAACCCCAATTTTAAAAACGCTATCCAAGTGCAAAACACCCTAAATAAAGTATTTGGCAATAAAGTAGCCATAGCGCTAGATCCAAAAACCATTCAAATCACTCGCCCAGAGCGTTTTTCTATGGTGGAGTTTTTAGCCTTAGTGCAAGAAATCCCTATTAATTACAGCACGAAAAATAAGATCATTGTAGATGAAAAATCAGGCACGATCGTTTCAGGAGTGGATATAATAGTGCATCCTATAGTGGTTACAAGCCAAGACATCACGCTTAAAATCACTAAAGAGCCTTTAAATGACTCTAAAAACACGCAGGATTTAGACAATAACATGTCTTTAGACACCGCTCACAACACGCTGAGTTCTAACGGGAAAAGCATCACCATTGCCGGGGTGGTAAAAGCCTTACAAAAAATTGGCGTGAGCGCTAAGGGGATGGTTTCAATCTTGCAAGCCCTAAAAAAAAGCGGTGCGATTAGCGCTGAAATGGAGATACTATGATAAACAACAATAAAGCCATGTTAGAGCAATACAATGTTTCTAAATTAGCGAGCGAAGAGAAATTAAAAACGCTAGCTCAAACTAAAAACGACAAGCTCCTCAAAGAGCAAACCGATTCTTTTGAAGCGCTGCTTTTAAAATTCATGCTGGATACCGCTATGAAAATGGATAACCCCTTGTATCCTAAAGCCCCGGGCGATGAGATTTATGCGTCCATGTATAAGGACACGCTTTCTAAAGAATTGAGCGGGAATTTTGGTTATAGCGAAATGCTGTTTAATTTCTTAAAAGAACAAGAAAAGCAAAAACCATGAAAAAATCCAAGCGCTTGAAACGCCCTTATTTAAAAAACTCCCCTTCGAAACGCTCTGATAAGGCTTCTTCTTTCAAGGGGTTGTTAAAAAAAGAAGACAATGTGATTTCATTAGAAAATTTTAAACCCAAAGAGAGCGAAGATTTATTAGAAAATTTTTCCAATAAAAAAGACATGCAAGAATTGCTAGGGCTTTTAAACCAATTCATTTTACAAAGCTACAAGGTGGAAAAGGAGTTTAAGGATTATAAAGCCCTTTATGAATGGGTTATAGAGATTTTACCGCAAGCGATTTGGGTGATGAATGAAAACGGGAGCTTTTTTTATAAAAATTCTTTAGCCAATCAAAGCCATGAGGTGTTCAATAAGGCTAAATTAGAAAATTTTAACACCGAAATTGAACATGAAAATAAAAGCTATTTAGTCCAGCAAAACAGCATTCAAGGCAAGCAAATCATCACCGCAACCGATATTAGTGCTCAAAAACGCCAAGAGCGGCTCGCTTCTATGGGGAAAATCTCAGCGCATTTAGCCCATGAGATCAGAAACCCTGTAGGCTCTATCTCCCTTTTAGCTTCGGTGTTATTAAAGCATGCGAACGAAAAGACTAAGCCCATTGTTGTAGAATTGCAAAAAGCTTTATGGCGCGTAGAAAGGATTATTAAAGCCACCTTGCTTTTTTCTAAAGGCATTCAAGCCAACCGCACCAAGCAAAGTTTGAAAACGCTAGAGAGCGATCTCAAAGAAGCCCTAAACTGCTACACTTACTCTAAAGACATTGATTTTCTTTTTAATTTTAGCGATGAAGAAGGGTTTTTTGACTTTGATTTAATGGGGATTGTGTTACAAAATTTCTTGTATAACGCCATTGATGCGATTGAAGCCTTAGAAGAGAGCGAACAGGGTCAGGTCAAAATTGAAGCGTTCATTCAAAATGAATTTATCGTCTTCACCATTATTGATAATGGCAAGGAAGTGGAAAACAAAAGCGCTTTATTTGAGCCTTTTGAAACCACTAAATTAAAGGGGAATGGCCTAGGGTTAGCCCTGTCTTTGCAAGTCGTTAAAGCCCATGAAGGGAGCATTGCGCTATTAGAAAATCAAGAAAAAACCTTTGAAATTAAGATTCTTAACGCTTCTTAATTTTGATAATTATCCCCCCTTAAAAAATGAGTTTTACAAAAATGAGTTTTACGATAAAACAAAATTTTAAAAAGATTAAAGAATATTAAATTGAATAGGGTTTATCAGTTTTTGACAAAAATAAGATCAAAAAAATTTTTTATTAACTCTTTTGGTGTAGGATAGCGATCAAGGTTTTTATGAAAATAAAAGCCTAAAACATTTTATAAAAAAAGGACTTTTGATGAAAACATTTGAAATTTTAAAACATTTGCAAGCGGATGCGATCGTGTTGTTTATGAAAGTGCATAACTTCCATTGGAATGTGAAAGGCACTGATTTTTTCAATGTGCATAAAGCCACTGAAGAAATTTATGAAGAATTTGCGGACATGTTTGATGATCTCGCTGAAAGGATCGCTCAATTAGGACACCACCCCTTAGTGACTTTATCTGAAGCGCTCAAACTCACTCGTGTTAAAGAAGAAACTAAAACGAGCTTCCACTCTAAAGACATCTTTAAAGAAATTCTAGGCGATTACAAACACCTAGAAAAAGAATTTAAAGAGCTCTCTAACACCGCTGAAAAAGAAGGCGATAAAGTTACCGTAACTTATGCGGACGATCAATTAGCCAAGTTGCAAAAATCCATTTGGATGCTAGAAGCCCATTTGGCTTAAGCCAATAAAAAGAAGCCAGCATGAGAGATTACAGCGAGCTTGAAATTTTTGAGGGAAACCCCTTAGACAAGTGGAATGACATTATTTTTCATGCGAGCAGAAAGCTTTCTAAAAAAGAGCTAGAAAGGCTTTTGGAGCTTCTGGCTCTCTTGGAAACTTTTATAGAAAAAGAAGACTTGGAAGAAAAGTTTGAATCTTTCGCCAAAGCTTTAAGAATGGATGAAGAGTTGCAACAAAAAATAGAGAGCAGAAAAACAGACATTGTGATCCAATCCATGGCGAATATTCTCAGTGGGAATGAATGAGCTTATCCGCTATGGCTTGATATTTCTCTTTTTTTTAGAAGCGTTTGGGCTTGATTATGGGATAGATAAAACGCTAGAATTAAAAAAAGATGAAGTGTTTAAAGCGATCATCAAAGACACTTCAAATGAACAAACCAAAGAAATCACGCTCTATTGGACGCTATATGCAAATAAAGGTTTAGTCATCAACATGCGTTTTAACCATTTCCCTTACCAGTTTATTTTATACACCGATCATGCGAGAAACACCTATAATCTCAAAGTTTTTGAAGAAAAATTTTCTTCTAACAGCACTCTGTCGCTTGTGTTTAAAGATTTTAAAGAAGATAAAGCCGCTTTAAGGCTTTTAGCCCTTATGCCCCTTGTTTTTTCTCCTAAAGAGCCTTAAGGAATTTGCATGCAAGAAAAACAACTTCAAGCCATTCAAAATAAGATCGCTTCTTGGATCAAAGAAATAGAAAGCGGCTTTATAGATGCATTGTTTTCTAAGATTGGCCCTTCAAAAATGCTGCGCTCCAAACTCATGCTCGCTTTGTTAGACGAAAAAACAGACGCTATTTTATTAGATAAAGCCTTCAATTTGTGCACGATTGTGGAAATGATACAGACCGCTTCTTTATTGCATGATGATGTGATTGATAAGGCGGCCATGCGCCGAAAGCTCCCTAGCATTAACGCTCTTTTTGGCAATTTTAACGCCGTGATGCTTGGGGATGTGTTTTATTCCAAAGCCTTTTTTGAATTGTCTAAAATGGGTGAATCCATCGCTCAAATTCTCTCTAATGCGGTTTTAAGGCTCTCTAGGGGCGAGATTGAAGACGTGTTTGTGGGGGAAAGTTTTAATAGCGACAAACAAAAATACTGGCGTATTTTAGAAGACAAGACCGCCCATTTCATAGAAGCGAGCTTAAAAAGCATGGCGATTCTTTTGGATAAAGACGCCAAAATGTATGCGGATTTTGGGTTGCATTTTGGCATGGCGTTTCAAATCATTGATGATTTGTTAGACATCACTCAAGACGCCAAAACTCTAGGTAAGCCCAATTTTAGCGATTTTAAAGAGGGCAAGACCACTCTACCCTACTTGCTTTTATATGAAAAACTCAATAAGAGCGAGCAAGGGCTTTTAATTTCCTATTTCAAACAAGATAACGATGAAATCATAGAATGGACTAAGGAAAAATTCAAGCAATATGGTATCATAGAAGAAACCCTTAAGATCGCTCAAGTTTATTCTAAAAAGGCCCTTGAAGCCATTAAAGGGGAAAACAATTTGATTTTAGAAAAACTAGCGCAAGATGTCATTTACAGGACTTTTTAATGGAGTTAGAAACTCATTTGTCAAAATATTTCACCCTAGCCTTTACGCATAAAAGCATGAGCTTGGAAATGCGAGAAAAACTCGCTATCAATTCGAGCACAACGCTTAAAGAATTTTTACAAACCATTAAAAACCACTGCCCTAACATCAAAGAGTGCATGGTGTTATCCACATGCAATCGCTTTGAAATCTATGCGAGCCTAAAACACGGTGCTAATACTCATGAGCAAAAAAGCACGTTATTAAAAATCCTAGCCCAAAATAAAAAAATGAGCGTGTCTGATTTAGAAAAATGCGTTTTAATGAATACTGATGAAAGTGCAGTCCATCATGTCTTTAGCGTGTGCAGCAGTTTGGATAGCCTAGTAGTGGGGGAAACTCAAATCACAGGGCAGATGAAAAACGCCTATAAATTCGCTTTTGAAGAGAAATTTTGCTCTAAAGATTTAACCCGATTGCTCCATTTTGCTTTCAAATGCGCCGCTAAAGTGCGCAATCTAACCGGCATTTCCAAGCAAGGGGTTTCCATCTCTTCAGTGGCGGTCAAAGAAGCGCTTAGTATTTTTGAAAAAGAAAAGATTAAGGATAAAAAAGCCCTTGTGATAGGGCTTGGCGAGATGGCCCAATTGGTCATCAAACACCTTTTAAACAAGCAATTTGAAGCGCTTATTTTAGGGCGTAATGCGGCTAAATTTGAAGATTTCATCAAAGGATTAGAAGAACCTAAAAAAGTGAGCTTCCAAAATATAGAACATTTAAAAACTTATATCAATGAATACGAACTGCTTTTTTGCGCCACTTCTTCGCCGAATTTTATCGTGCAAAATCGCATGTTAAAAGAAACGATTTTCAGGCGTTTTTGGTTTGATTTGAGCGTGCCACGAAATATTGAAAAGCCGGTATTGGATAATATTTTCTTATACAGCGTGGATGATTTAGAGCCTATGGTGAAAGAAAATGTGGGAAACAGGCAAGAAAGCAGGACGAAAGCTTATGAGATTGTAGGGCTTGCCACAATGGAGTTTTACCAATGGATCCAAAGCTTAGAAGTAGAGCCTTTGATTAAGGATTTAAGGGAATTGGCTAGGATTTCAGCCCAAAAGGAATTGCAAAAAGCGCTCAAAAAACGCTATGTGCCTAAAGAATACGAAAGCAATATTGAAAAGATCTTGCACAACGCTTTCAACACTTTTTTACACCACCCCACCATCGCTTTAAAAAAGAACGCTCAAAAAGAAGAATCCGATGTGCTTGTGGGCGCGATTAAAAACTTGTTTAATTTAGACAAGTCTAGCGCTAATCATGCCCAGAATTTGAATCTCTATAAATGCGAATATTACGAGGAATAATGCATGCTATTTTCAAAACTCTTTGCCCCCACCCTCAAAGAACCCCCTAAAGATGCCGTGTTAAAAAGCCATAAACACTTAGCTCAAGCAGGATACATTTATCAAGTAGGCAGCGGGATTTATAATTTTTTGCCTTTAGCTAAAAAAGTGTTAGACAAGATAGAAAACATCACGCACAAACGCATGCAAGAGCATGGGGCGCAAAATATTTTAATGAGTTTTGTGGTTTTGGCGAGTTTGTGGGAAAAATCAGGCCGTTTGGATAAATACGGCAAGGAATTATTGGTTTTTAAAGACCGAAAAGACAATGATTTTGTCTTAAGCCCCACTTTAGAAGAAAATATCACCGAAATTGCCGCTAATTTCATTAAAAGCTACAAGCAATTACCCGTCCATCTCTATCAAATCCACACAAAATTCCGTGATGAAATCCGCCCAAGATTTGGGCTGGTGAGAGCGAGGGAATTTATCATGAAAGATGGTTATAGCTTTCATGAAGACGCTGAAAGCTTGGATGAAGAATTTTTAAACACGCAAAGCGCTTATAAAGAGATTTTAAGCGATTTGGGTTTGGATTTTCGCATTGTGGAAGCGGATAGTGGGGCGATTGGAGGGAGTAAAAGCAGGGAATTTGTCGTTTTAACAGAATGCGGGGAAGACACGATCGTGGTGTGTCAAAATTGCGATTATGCCGCCAACATTGAAATCGCTAAACGCTCTAAAAGGCCTGAGCCTTTAAATGTCCCCAAAGCGCAATTAGCGAAATTCCCTACCCCTAATACCACTAGCGCGCAAAGCGTGGCGGAGTTTTTCAAAACAGAGCCTTATTTTGTTTTAAAAGCGCTTGTTAAAAAAGTGATCCATAGAGATAAAGAAACCCTAGCGTGCTTTTTTGTTAGAGGCGATGACAATTTAGAGGAGACTAAAGCCCTAAACGCCTTGAACATTATAGGAGCGAACGCTTTAGAATTAAGAGAGGCCAATGAAGAAGATTTAAACCACGCAGGGTTAATAGCGGGTTTTATAGGGCCTTATGGCTTGAAAAAGCATGTTTCTTACATTGTCTTTGATGAAGATTTAAAAGAGGGCGATTGTTTGATCGTTGGGGCTAATGAAAAGGATTTTCATGCGGTGGGCGTGGATTTAAAAGGATTTGAAAATCTTGTTTATGCGGATATTGTCCAGGTTAAAGAAAGCGATCATTGCCCTAATTGTCAAGGAGAATTGAAATACCATAAGAGTTTGGAAGTGGGGCATATTTTCAAACTCGGCCAAGGCTATGCTAAAAGCTTGAAGGCGAGTTTCTTGGATAAGAATGGCAAGGAGCAATTTTTTGAAATGGGGTGCTATGGGATAGGTATTAGCCGATTGCTCAGCGCGATTTTAGAGCAAAAAAGCGATGATCTAGGCTGTGTGTGGACAAAAAATACCGCCCCTTTTGATGTGGTGATCGTGGTTTCTAATTGGAAAGATGAAGCGCAAAAAAAACTCGCTTTTGAAGTGTATGAAAGGCTGCTCCAAAAGGGCGTTGATGCGCTGTTAGATGACAGAGACGCGCGTTTTGGGGCGAAGATGAGGGATTTTGAATTGATTGGGGAACGATTGGCGCTGATTGTTGGGAAGCAAACTTTAGAGAGCAAAGAATTTGAATGCATCAAACGCGCTAATTTGGAAAAACAAACGATCAAAGACATTGAATTAGAAGAAAAAATTTTAGAAATGTTAGAAAGCGAATAAGGGGGAGTGAGTGGGAAATTTAGTGATTGGCTCTAGGGGGAGCGAATTAGCCTTATGGCAAGCGAATCACATTAAAGAACGCCTGAAAAAAGAATGCTTTATAGAAAGCGAGATTCAAATCGTTAAGACTAAGGGCGATAAAATCTTAGACACCCCTTTAAATAAGATTGGCGGTAAGGGGCTATTCACTAAGGAATTAGAAGAATTGCTTTTAAAAGGCGCAATTGATTTGGCGGTGCATTCTTTAAAAGATGTGCCGGTCGTGTTTGAAAAGGGGTTAGACTTGGCATGCATCACTAAAAGGGCTGATGTGAGGGACACTTTTTTGAGCGTGAAATTCCCTGATTTGATGAGCTTGCCCAAAGGAGCCAAGGTTGGCACGACTTCTTTAAGGCGCTCCATGCAACTCAAACTGAAACGCCAGGATCTAGACACAGAAAGCTTAAGGGGGAATGTCCAAACCCGTTTGAAAAAGCTTGAATGCGGTGAATTTGACGCTATCATTTTAGCTGAAGCCGGACTGCAGCGTTTAGAAATTCAAGGAGCGAAATACCGCAAGGCTTTTAGCGTAGAAGAAATGATTCCTAGCATGGGTCAGGGGGCTTTAGGGGTAGAAATGCTCAAAAACCACAAGCATTTTATTACGCTCCAAAAACTCAACGATGAAGAAAGCGCGTTTTGCTGCCATTTAGAAAGGGAATTTATCAAAGGGCTTAATGGAGGGTGTCAGATTCCTGTGGGCGTGCATGCGAATTTAATGGGCGATAGGGTTAAAATCCAAGCGGTTTTGGGCTTGCCTAATGGGAAAGAAGTCATCACTAAAGAAAAGCAAGGGGATAAGACTAAGGCGTTTGATTTAGTTCAAGAGCTTTTAGAAGAATTTTTACAAAGCGGGGCGAAAGAGATTTTAGAAAAGGCGCAGTTGTTTTAATGCGTTTATTGATTGCGTTAGGTTTGAGTTTGTTAAGCTTGAACGCTAAAGAAGCGGATTTCATCTCTGATTGGGAATACGGGCTGGCTCTTTATAAAAACCCTAGGGGTGTTGCGTGCGCGAAATGCCATGGCATTAAAGGCGAACAACAAGAAATCACTTTTTATTATGAAAAAGGCGAGAAAAAAATCCTCTACGCCCCTAAAATCAACCATTTGGATTTTAAAACCTTTAAAGACGCCTTGAGTTTAGGCAAAGGCATGATGCCTAAATACAATCTCAATTTAGAAGAAATCCAAGCGATTTACCTCTACATCACCTCTTTAGAGCATAAAGAAGAGCATAAGGATTCTCCTAAGCCTTAATCAAAGCGCTTGATTTATGCTAAAATGGAGCGTTGCATTTTTGTTTTGATTAAAGAAGGGTTCTAAAAATCAGAATTTAAAAGAAGGTAAAAATGAGTGTCAAAATTTTAAAAATATTAGTTTGTGGGTTATTTTTTTGGAGCTTGAATGCCCATTTATGGGGGAAACAAGACAATAGTTTTTTAGGGGTTGCTGAAAGAGCCTATAAAAGCGGGAATTATTCTAAAGCTACATCTTATTTTAAAAAAGCATGCAACGATGGGGTGAGTGAAGGTTGCACGCAATTAGGAATCATTTATGAAAACGGGCAAGGCACTAGAATAGATTATAAAAAAGCCCTAGAATATTATAAAACCGCATGCCAGGCTGATGATAGGGAAGGGTGTTTTGGTTTAGGGGGGCTTTATGATGAGGGGTTAGGCACGACTCAAAATTATCAAGAAGCCATTGACGCTTATGCTAAGGCGTGCGTTTTAAAGCACCCTGAGAGTTGCTACAATTTAGGCATTATTTATGATAGAAAAATCAAAGGCAATGCCGATCAAGCGGTTACCTACTACCAAAAAAGCTGTAATTTTGATATGGCTAAGGGGTGTTATGTTTTAGGCACTGCCTATGAAAAAGGCTTTTTAGAAGTCAAACAGAGCAACCATAAAGCTGTCATCTATTATTTGAAAGCGTGCCGATTAGATGATGGGCAGGCTTGCCACGCGTTAGGGAGTTTGTTTGAAAATGGCGATGCAGGGCTTGATGAAGATTTTGAAGTGGCGTTTGATTATTTGCAAAAAGCTTGCGCTTTAAACAATTCTGGTGGTTGCGCGAGTTTAGGCTCTATGTATATGTTAGGCAAGTATGTCAAAAAAGATCCCCAAAAGGCTTTTAATTACTTCAAACAAGCATGCGATATGGGGAGTGCGGTGAGTTGCTCCAGGATGGGCTTTATGTATTCCCAAGGGGATGCTGTTCCAAAAGACTTGAGGAAAGCCCTTGATAATTATGAAAGGGGTTGCGATATGGGCGATGAAGTGGGTTGCTTCGCTCTAGCGGGCATGTATTACAACATGAAAGATAAAGAAAACGCCATAATGATTTATGACAAGGGCTGTAAATTGGGCATGAAACAAGCATGCGAAAACCTCACCAAACTTAGGGGGTATTGAAAATTTAACCAATCCCCTAAATTATGTTTGACTCAAAACTTTTCAAAGATTTGGCTCTGTTTTAAGAGCTAAAGCAGAAACCCACCCTATTAATTTTTTAATCTTTAGTGTTTTTAGGGTTTTGTCTATTTTTTCAAAAAGAAAACTTTTTGAATGTTTTTTGCGGTTGTTTGGTTGTGTTTGTTAGCGTGTTTTTATAGTATAAATTTTTGTTAGGTTAGCTTGAAGTGGGTTTTAGGTTTAAAAGTCCTATAAAAATGTTTTAGCGTGTTTTTGCGCTATGGGATAGATATGCGTTTAGTTGTGTTTTTCCAATGGCTTTAATTTATGGCTTTTGCGTGGTTATTATTATAAGCACGCTATAAACACGAATCACACGATAACAGAGTGGTATGTGCACGCTATAAAAAGACTTGATAAAAATAACGAAAAATAGTTAAATTTCAAGCGTTCTTTTAAAAATTGTTGTCAGATGAGACAGATAAAAACGCTTTTAGTTTAAAGATAGAGTTTTAGTGGTTTGTTGGTTTAGTTGTTCTTTAATTTTTTAAAAAATAGGGTTTTTAAAACTCATAAAAAGATAGGGGTATTTTGAAATCATTCCCCTACAACCCCCTTTTTTAAAATCCCCCTAACCCCCTAAGAGCGCGTTATGAGAAATTATCGCTCGCTTTTCGCAAGCTTTTTTATTTTGGTTGTCAAAACGCCCAAAGGCATTTTTTAGATTTCATAACCAATATCCAAAACAGAGCTAATTTTTTAAACCCTACAAAGACCAATAGATCGCTCCAAAGAACACCACGAACCCTATTAAAACGCTTATAAACATGCGTTTAGTGTCCTTAAAAGCCACCATTAAAAACGCGCTCAAATAAAACAACAATAAAAACACGCAAAAAATCCCCAAAAGCGTCTTAAACACAACGCCCACCTTAGCCTTATGCAGCATGATGAGCGCGCCTAAAAAACCCCTTTCAATGGTTTTGATTGTTGTTTGATCGCCTTTAGTTTCAAGGTTGATTTCATACAAAGGCGTGCCAATAACCAACGCTCCTCTATGCTCTCTAGGCTCTATCTTTTTAGGCATAGCGATATGGTTTTCTTTTAGAAAGTCTTTTAAAAAATCCAATCGTTCTTCTTTTTTTAAGGATTTTTCTAAAACCCACTCTTTGATCTTAGCGCCAGTGTCTTGGCGCACCCCAAAGAGCAATGAAAGCCCGCTAACCGCAAAAAGAAGCGCCAAAGGGAAGAAAAAAGTGGTCGCATAGATGTGAAAATAACGCATCATTGCGGTCATTATTGCAACCTGTGGCTCACGAATTTAGAAAAATTATCCAAGATCAACCCCCCTTTTCTAAACCCTAGCGCGCAAGATTCATAAGCAAAAAACACATTAGGCTGATAATACAACCCGTTATGCGAATTGAGCTCGTAAAACTCTTGATAAATAGGCTTGTGGTTAGAATAAACGCCATCTGTTTTTAAAAGCGATTGCATGGAGACTTCAAAGATTTCACTATTCGCCCCTTCCCTACCAAAAGCCACTTTTTTAATTTGCTTTTTATTAGCTAAAGGTTCATAGCTCGTTTCCAGCAATAAGGGGTGGTTGGGGTATCTGTCCCATAAAAGTTTTAAAAAACGCTTGGATTGGAAAAGGATCGTATAAGCCGGGTTTAAAAAAATCGTGTTTTTATTTTCCATCATGCCTTGCATCAAAAGGGCTAATTCTGGCTCATCAATAGCGATGTTTTCCCATGGGATCAGTTTGAATAAAAATTCATAATTCAAGCCGTTTTTAAACACGCCCTCTTCTACATTAAATTCCACCTCATCAATGTAAGAAAAATCCGTTTCAAACCCCACGCTCTGAGCAGCATCTTGCAAAAAACGCATGGTGCGCTCTTCTTCAATATTCCCCCTAACGCTTGAAAAAAGGATTTTCCACCCCTCATACATTTCCTCAAAACGGCTCGTGTCTTCGCCCAAAGTTACCATGCGTTTAAAATTCTCGCCAAGCGCTTCATAAAGGTTATTGAATTGCTTGTTTTCATCATAGCCATTGGCTTTGAGTAACGCCCATTGAATCAGCGCGGTTTCATAAAGCATGGTAGGGGTATCAGCGTTAAATTCCAGTAATTTAATGGGTTTGCCATCAAGCCCCCCGGCTAAATCAAAACGCCCGTAAATATGCCAATGCACTTCCTCTTCAAAACTCTGTTTGATCATAGGAATGAGCGCGTTAGGAATATCCAATTCAAAAAAGCGATCGTTTTTAATGGCCTCTTCAGCCGTCTCTACAAACATGTCATAAAGCTCATTGCAAGCGTCATAATAAGCGTCCGCTTCTTTTTGAGAGACAACCACCATTTCATCAGCGATATAAGATGACATGTCGTCATTCGTGTGCCAATCTAAGCCGATTTCTTCTAAAGTCTTATTGTCTAAAGGTTTTAAAGGAATCACTTGCATTTTTTAACCTTAAATAGATTTTATGCGTTAAAGCCCCTTGTCCCAGAGCTTACCGCCGGCGAGCTAGTAGGCCTACTAGAGCCAAAAAACCCGCTCTGTCCCTTAC
>ASYU01000289.1:0-2559 GCA_000448465.1 Helicobacter pylori PZ5056
AGAGCAAGGCTATGATGATTGCATTTATTTAGACCCTACCACGCACACTAAAATTGAAGAAGTGGGGGCGGCGAATTTTTTTGGCATCACGCATGATGATGCCTTTATCACCCCGCATTCGCCAAGCATTCTGCCAAGCGTTACCAGAAAAAGCTTGATGGTTTTGGCTAAAGAATACTTGAAATTAAAAGTAGAAGAGAGGGAAATTTTAATTGATGAGTTGGGCGCGTTTAAAGAAGCCGGAGCGTGCGGGACAGCCGCAATCATTACGCCCATTAAAGAAATCGCGCACAACAACAAGTCTTATTTTTTTGAAGCACCGGGCAATATTACTAAACAACTCTATGATTTGCTTTTATCCATTCAGCAAGGCGAACAAGAAGCCCCCAAAGATTGGATTTTTGAAGTTGGCTAAAAGGTTAAAATTTATAGCTGTATGCCACATAAAATAGGGGCGAAGTTTCAAAGCGACTGGAGCTAGAAAGCAATCTGGCAGTGGGCAGGATCTTAAACCCTAATTCAATGCGGTGTCTTAAAAAAAGCGTGAGCATGACCCCTCCACTAATCGCTAATCCCCCTGAAACCACCGAATGTTTAAAAAACTTGAAATTTTGCTTGTCTGTATAAACGACTAAAGCCCCCCTAGCTCCCCCAAACGCCCCCAAATAATGCTTATAACTCCCTAAAGGGAATTCCATAATCACATCCAAACCCACCGCAAGCATGGTAAAAAAAGAGTTTGTAGGATCTTTATGGCTTTGGTAATTCACTTTTCCTGACCCAAGATCCCATGCAAAAACCCCCCTAATCCCGATATATTTTTTAAAAAAACTTTGCACGCCGGTTTTTAAATTGAGCGTTGCAATCCAATCTTTCATTTCTTTGCCTTGATAGTCCTTAATGGCTTCTACAGCGCCAAACCCTCCTAAAAAATACCACCCGCTTTTTTTACGCGTGAGCTTTTGGCGGTTAATGATGCTTCTATAGAGCTTTTCATGGGCTTCTTGGTAATTTTTTTTAGGGGTTTTATCGTGCAAAATAGGCATTGCATCAAGGGGAAAGACAACAAAACCCCCTATTAAGAAAACACAAAAAAAAATGATTTTTTTAAACATTTTAAAAATAACTAATCCTTTATTAAACAGAGTATTGTTTAACCTTTTGTTTTATCATTGTGTTAAAATAGCCGTTTTAACAAACAAAATTTTGTTAATAGATTTTACCTAATCTGAGAGAGAATATATTTTAATGAAGACAGAGAAACAAAAATTTTTAGAGATGCGTAAAGATGGGGCGAACTCTGTGCTGATTTTAAGAGGGGATTGGGATTTTAAAACGAGCGTGTTTCGTTTAGATGAGTTGAAAAAAAATTTATTGGATCATCAAGGGTCTTTAAAAATGGATTTTTCAGGGTGCCAAAAAATAGATTTTGTTTTTGGCATGTTTTTATTTGATTTAGTTAAGGAGCGTTCTTTAAACATTGAGTTGTGTAACGTGAGCGAGAATAACGCATGCGCTTTGAAAGTGGTTAAAGACTGGCTTGAAAAAGAAGAGGATTTAGAATCTAAAAAAGCGGGCAAAAAATACGAACTCATGATCACTAAACTGGGCAAGAGTATCGTAGAGACTTACAACACCTTTTTAAACGCGTTCAATTTTTGCGGCATGATTTTATTTTACTTCATTAAAAGCGTTTTCAACCCCAAACGCTTTTGCATCACTCCTTTGCTCTATCACATCAATGAATCCGGGTTTAAGGTTTTGCCAGTGAGTATTTTAACGGTGTTTATCGTGGGGTTTGCCGTTGCTTTACAAGGGGCTTTACAATTACAAGACATGGGTGCGCCTTTAATGTCGGTGGAAATGACGGCCAAACTCGCTTTAAGAGAAATCGGCCCTTTTATTTTGACCCTTGTGGTGGCCGGGAGGAGCGCGAGCAGTTTTACTGCGCAAATTGGGGTGATGAAGATCACTGAAGAATTAGACGCGATGAAAACCATGGGCTTTAACCCTTTTGAATTTTTAGTGTTGCCTAGGGTGTTAGCCTTAGTGATTGTTTTGCCTTTATTGGTGTTTATTGCCGATGCGTTCGCCATTCTTGGGGGCATGTTTGCGATTAAATACCAATTGGATCTAGGCTTTCCAAGCTATATAGACAGACTGCATGACACAGTGGGTTGGAATCATTTTTTGGTAGGGATTGTCAAAGCCCCTTTTTGGGGGTTTGCGATTGCGATGGTAGGGTGCATGCGCGGTTTTGAAGTCAAAGGGGATACTGAGAGCATTGGGCGCTTGACCACTATTAGCGTTGTGAATGCGTTATTTTGGATCATTTTCTTAGACGCTATTTTTTCTATTCTCTTTTCTAAGTTGAACATATAATGAACGCTGCTAACAACCAAGTCTTAATTGAAGTGAAGGATCTCCATAGCGCTTTTGGGAGCACCATTATTCACAGGGGCGTGAGTTTTAGCGTGCATAAGGGCGAAGTGATGGCGATTTTAGGGGGTTCAGGGAGCGGTAAAAGCACGCTTTTAAGGTGCATGATCTTGCTCAATC
>ASYU01000290.1:0-6427 GCA_000448465.1 Helicobacter pylori PZ5056
AAATTCCAACGCTTCATCACCCCCGCAAAGCCTCTTCCCTTCGTTTTAAAGCTCGCTTTAACCCTTTTAAGCGTTTCTAAAGCGCTCAAATCCAAATCGCCCAACTCTTTTTGTTGGGAAGCTTTTAAGGTAGCGAAGTGGTTAAACTCTTTACTGAGTTGGTATTTCTTTTGCTGGCCTTCAATCGCCTTATTGTGTTTTTTATGCATCGCATAGGCCACTAAAGCTTTCCCGTTTTCTAGCTGGCACACTTTCGCTTGCAAGACTTTAAGCAAGGTTACAGGCGTGCTGTTAGCATCAATCGTGCGGCTCATGCCTATCTTTTGAACTAAAAATTCCATATCTAACCCTTATTTTATTATCTCAATGCGTTGGACTACTTCGTTTCCATAGAGGTTACTTCTACATCCACTTCAGGAGCTAAATCCAACTTCATCAAGCTATCCACGGTTTCTGGGGTGGCCGAGATAATATCAATCAATCGGCTATAAACCCTAATCTCAAACTGCTCTCTTGAATCCTTATTGACATGCGGGGAACGCAAAACGGTGTAACGCTTATTCTTAGTCGGTAAAGGGATAGGCCCTCTAATTTCAGAACCTGAACGCTTTACGGCCTCCACGATAGCCACAACAGAGCGATCCAACACTCTATGGTCATAAGCTTTGAGCTTCAACCTGATTTTTTCCATAAACTCTCCTAAAAGAACTCGTTTCATTCGTTACTCAAAACAGAATAAAACAATAAAATAAAAACTGAAATACTACTCAAAATGTGCCATTTAGTCAATAACTTTTGCTGTTTTTAGGGCTTTTTAGAGATTTTTACTTCCTTTTTATAAGGAAATATAAAAAAATGCGCTACGATTGTCTTAATCCAATCCCCTTTGTAAGGAAGTTCATGCCCCTTTCTTGCTTGCACCCTTTTGGGCCTTTTGAAACCCCTAAAGAGCCGGCTTTAAACAACCCGCTTTCAAGCCCACCTTCAAGCGATAAAATCTGTCTTTTAGGGCCGATGAAATCCGGTAAAACCACTTTCGCCCTCAAATTAGCGAAAAACTTTAAAAACCCTGTGTATCTCAATTACAATGACATGCGTTTGAATAAAAATATCTTAAGCTCGTGGCTTTTAAAATGGCATTTAGAAAAGAAAATGGACTTGCTCATTTTAGATCATATTGAGCGCTTGGATTTCAGCCTGCCTAAACTCCCCAAAATTATTCTTATCCCTAATTGTTTAAGCCCCATAACAGCGCCCCATTTTAGCTTACGCTATGCGTTAGGGTTGAATTTTAAAGAATACGCTAGCTTTTTCAAGCCCAACACCCCTAAAAACACCCTGTTTAACCGCTTTTTAAGAGATGGCAACGCTTTAGACTCGCTTTTTACAGAAAACGAGCAAGAAAAAATCCTAAAAAAACAAGAAAATATCAAACTAGCCTTTCAAGCTTACGCCCCCTTAATGGCTAAAATCTGCTCGTATCAATCTAAGTTTGTGAGCGCTTTTTATCTTTATACGCAATTCAAAAAAGAGCTGAAAACTTCTAAAGACACCCTTTATAAATTGTTACACGCGCTAGAAAAACAACGCATCCTTTTTTTAGTCCCTGATTTTGAAAGCCATAAAACCAAATTGTATCTGTGCGATTTTGCCCTGCCTTATAGCCTAACCCCTAGCCCTTCGCTTTTAAGCGTTTTTGAAAACATGGTTTTTTTAGAGCTTTACAAGCAATTCCCAAACTACGAGCTTTACTCCCATGATAATGGGATTTTTATCTTGCACAAAAATTCTACCAACAAGCTCGCCCTCATCGCCCACGCTTTCCCCACGCCCCATTTTTTAGAAAAGCAGCTTCTATGGTGCCACAAACATGGGTTTTTAAAAATTGCAGTCGTTTCTATCAACGCCCCCATTTCAGCAACCAATACCCCCTACAAACACCTTAATTTCATTGATTTTTCTTTGGATATTCAATCTATTTTGATATAATAATTATTATGTATTTATGTATTTATGTATTTATGTATTTATGTATTTATGTATTTATGTATTTATGTATTTAATATTATTACTAAAATTTTTAATTGATTATTTAATATTTTTTATTTTTTCTTAAGCTAACTCACTATAAGCTATCCCAGTATTTCGCTTTTTTGAGAAATACCCACCTACCCTAAAAGCGTAGGATATTTTTTTATAGAAAGGAAGCTACAATGAACGCATTGAAAAAATTAAGTTTCTGCGCCTTGCTATCCCTAGGCCTCTTCGCTCAAACAGCGCATGCTAAGCATTTAAAGGACACGATCAACTATCCTGATTGGCTTAAAATCAATCTTTTTGACGAAAAAAACCCGCCCAATCAATATGTCGGATCGGCTTCAATTTCCGGCAAAAGGAACGATTTTTACACCAATTACATCCCCTATGATGACAAATTGCCCCCTGAAAAAAACGCTGAAAAAGTGGCTTTTTTAAGGGCTAAAATGAACGCCTATAGCGCTTTAGAGGTTGTCTTAGTGACCAAGAAAGAGAAAGTGCGAGAACGCATTTATAAGGCGTTTCAAGATAAAGACCAATCCATCAACGATCTGTTTGGAGTGGTTGATTTGTTAGTCTCTAAATCCATTTTGGCTAAAAGGTTCGTGGATACCATCAAACATCGTGTGTATGTTATGGTGCAATTCCCTTTCATTCAGCCTGAAGATCTCATCGCTTACTTTAAAGCAAAACGCATCAACCTTTCTTCAACGAGCGCTAAAAAATTGAGCGTGATTTTAAATAAGGCGTTGTTCCACATCTAAGAGTTTGGGATTTAAGATGCGGTTTTTAAGCGTGAAGCTATGCCGATGAAAAGGCGTAGCCCCTAGCTTAATAATCGCTTCTATATGCTGTTTAGTCCCATACCCGCAATTCTTATCCCAGCCGTATTCCTTAAACAAAGCGTGCAATTGTCGCATTTCTCTGTCCTTAAAGGCTTTCGCCAAAACAGACGCCATAGCGATTTGAGCGATCCTTTCATCGCCCTTGATGATGGTTTGTATATTAGGGTAGCGTTTATTCAAGCCAAACGCCGTGTTGCCGTCTATTTTTATTTTATTGGCTAAAGAGTGGTCATTTTCTAAAATTTCTTGCACAGCGAGTTTCAAACACACCCCTAAGCCTAAGTTATCAATTTCATTCGCGCTTTTTTTAACCACGAAAAACCCCACCTCACCATGCGTTTTGATTTTATCTTCCAAGAAAAAGCGTTTTTTTGGGCTGAGCTTCTTGCTATCCTTAAGCCCCATTTCTAAAAACTCTAAGGCTGTTTTTTCACCGCACACCACCCCCGCTACAAAAAGCGAACCAGCCAAACACCCCCTACCCGCTTCATCAATGCCTAGAGTCATTTGCTTGATAAATTTTTTGAGAGATTAGGTTTTTCAGGATTAGGCAAATACTTTTCAAACACCTTCTCGCACCCCCTAATAATTTTTTGTTTATACCATGGACCTTGTCCACAAAAATTACAAAACTTTTCATGATGGTCCGCCAAAACTTTCTGAATAACTTCTTGCTTATTTTTTTCAAAATGCAGAAAATGTTTTTCTAAAAAATTCCAAAAACTTTCAATAATGCTGTATTTATATTCATCTTCTTTTATACGCCCTCCTAGTAACGCAACAGCTTTTTTAAAAAAGCTGAACGCATCTTCCTTATATTCAGTTTCAATTCCTTGATAGATATATAATCGGGCTTGCTGATTGTCAATATAATCCACATTATAGCTATCTTTTTGACTCGCCTTACCATATGCTTGATCCAAATAATCTTGTGCCTCTTTAAACTTGCCTATTGATATATGACATATTGCATATTGTAACCAAAACTGAGGATTCTCTATAAGAATTGGAACCTCTCTTTTAGCATCATCATAATAGTTACGCAAAAATGTAAATTTCTTATCTTTATCTCCATCTTTTTCTTTGCCAAATACACGACTCATAGTGCGATAATTCAATAACTTAAGATATGCTTGATATTTTAAATTATGGTAGCTTTTCTCTGTGTTTCTCACCCTTTTTAATATCTCAAAAGCATATCCTGTGATTTCATCATATGAGAACATGTGGTGCAAAATAAATAAAGCTAGAATACTGGAACCAGAATCGTCGTCAATCCATAAGTTTAAAGCTCTGAGCTGTTTGATATGTTGCGATTTAAGATTCCCTAATCCATCATCTCCTAATAAATATGAAAAAAGCGCAATGTCTTTGCTAGTGATATTCGCTACATGCAAAAAACAAATAACAAATAATATCTTTTTTATTTTTTTGTCGTTTAAAACATTATTTAAGCTCCTAACTAGCTTGTTATAAATATGTTCAGAATTAAATATATCTAGCAAAATAAGCAACATTTGAGCGTTGCAATTTCTTTGAAGATACCCTTTTTGTCTTTTAAAAGATTTTCCACTCAAATCTCTCGACCACAAACCAAGATAACTAATAATCTGTACAAAAATGCCTAAATCTAAATCGCTTAACTGCCCTATCTCTACTGATGAGTCTTCTGAAATAGACTTGCAACCCTCATCACCATGCCCATCAACAGCTCTTGTTGCCAATATCAGTTTGACACAACGCACTTCTTTAACTTTCTTAGCAATGTATTGAGAAATTTTTAATTGATTCAAATAAGAATCTATAAAGATTGTAGCTTTCTCATTTCCATCTTTAAGTTGTTTTAGTAGGGTATCTATTTCTTCTTTTTGAGAAATAAAATCCCCATACCTAACAAAATATACTGATTTACCACTTTCAACAAGCGTTACTGCTAATTGTCTTAAAAATATCGTTTTCCCACTCCCTAATTCGCCAAACACCCCTAAAATCCCTACGCTATCTCGTGCTAATTCGCGTTTAGCTTCATCAATTTCTTCTTTTCTAGGAATTAGTTTAGGAACATAATCTGACTGAATAGGACTTTTCAAGCTATATTTATCCTTTATCCCTTCTGTTATCTTATCTCCTAGAGTGAATCCCTTACCTGAAAAACTTTTTCTAATCTGATGCCCATTTTTTAAATACTGCAAAACCTCATTTCGTAACCATCCATCTTCAAACTTACCTTGCTCAAAAAATAATTTTAAGTCATTGTCTCTAATATTGACATCCAATGAATTAGAAATGATTATTTGTTCTAAATAGTTAAAACCTAAATTAGTGTCCTGTGGCCAACATTCTTGTATCTTGTTTACAAAAGACTCCATACCAATTTTAAGCAATTTCCCATACCCTTCAAATTTATTATCGCCTATAGGATCATCGTCGGAATTTTTAGGATCTGCAACCACAAAGATAGTTTTCTTCCGCATACTTTCAGTTTTTGCAAGTAAGATTCTCTCAATAGGCATATCCGCTAAAGAATATCCCATAAACACCACCAATGCAGAGTATTGCAAATCATCCATAAATTTATCTTTCCACTTTGAAGAGTTTGCAAAAACATCACTATTAACATAAGAAGAACGACTCAATTTGAAAGAGTTATCTAAATGTTCTGGTTCTAATCTATCCACACAGCCATTAATATGCAAACAAAAATTTCTAGATTTACTTGGCAACATGCTTTCAAGCGTTAAAATATCAATATTTTTATTAACCTACTTGCCAGCATAACAAACCAAGTCATCGTAATTTGTCGTGTAAATGCTCTTCCATGGCCATCCTACAACAACTTTTTGTTCATTCTTTGATTGTTTGACCCTAAAAATATCTTTTAATTTTTCTACAATTTTTTGATGATCTTGTTTTTTTAAGCAATATTCAGCCACATCTTTCAGATCTTTTGTCTCATAATACTTCCTCTCAAGTCCACAAAATTCACCTAATTTATCTCTTAGCTGATTGCCCAAGGGCAATTCGCCATCAAACCCTGTAGCACCAGCTGAAAAGCCAGCCCCAAAAAACACTACAGCACTCCCTCTCGCAATTTCTCTTGCCCACATTTCATAATCTTGATCCTTGATCTTAGCCATGTTTCAAACCTTAGGCCCGATCATCTTTTCAGGAACTACGAATTTGTCAAAATCTTCAGCGCTCAAGAGTTTCAATTCCAGCGCGCTTTCTTTTAAAGAAATGCCTTTTTTGTGGGCGTTTTTAGCGATTTTAGCGGCGTTTTCATAGCCTACATGCGGGTTTAGGGCGGTTACTAGCATCAAAGAATGGTGCAAATAATAATCAATCTTTTCTCTATTAGGCTCAATACCGATCGCGCAATGGATATTAAAACTTTCCATGCTATCGCTTAGTAGCCTCAAACTTTGCAAGAAGTTATAAATGATCACCGGCTTGAACACATTCAATTCAAAATTACCCTGACTGGCCGCAATGCCAATAGCGGTATCATTCCCCATCACTTGCACGGCCACCATGGTCATCGCTTC
>ASYU01000291.1:0-541 GCA_000448465.1 Helicobacter pylori PZ5056
CGGTGAATACGTTCCCGGGTCTTGTACTCACCGCCCGTCACACCATGGGAGTTGTGTTTGCCTTAAGTCAGGATGCTAAATTGGCTACTGCCCACGGCACACACAGCGACTGGGGTGAAGTCGTAACAAGGTAACCGTAGGTGAACCTGCGGTTGGATCACCTCCTTTCTAGAGAAAAGCTTTTAACATTCGCTTGTTAAAAGCCAAAGAGTATTACCTGACAAAAGAACTTCTTTTGCTTAGTTTTGAAAGATTGGGCTTATTCTTTCTTTCTTTAAATCTTGATTTTTTCTTATTTTTTGGTTTTGGTTGTTGATATTTACTTCTTGATTTTTTCATTCTTGTTTGTTTTTAATATTTCTTGCTTATTTGTATTGGATTTCTTAAATCTTACTTCTTGTTTTTTTCCATTCTTATTTTTTACTTATTGCGTTTTAATTCTTATGTTTAACTTTTTGTTTTTTACGCTTTAATATTAAAGTTTTAGTTTTGGTGTTTTGCTTCTTGTGTTTTGTGTATTTTTAAGGTTTTTACTGCTTAT
>ASYU01000292.1:0-1104 GCA_000448465.1 Helicobacter pylori PZ5056
CATTTCGTTGGCAACGCCCGTTCATGTTGGGATCATTGGGGCTTGTAACCCTTAAGCATGCGTCATGGGCATCGCCGGGTTTGACTAATTCGCTATTAGGGATCGCTTTATCAAAAGTGGTTAGATTCTGGTAATTCAACCCGTATTCCAAAAGATTGTCATTTTTATGATCTATGGTGTGGATCACGTTCGCATTAAACCCGGAATTGATGATGAATAAATTTTTATTAGCCACCACAGAACCCCCTCCAAGGCTTTTAAAAGTGATAGAACAAGTTTGTTTAAGAGCGTCATAAATGCCCCCTTGCGCCACGCATTGATTTTCTTCACCGAGTTGTGGGTTTGGGGTGAAAGGAATGGTAGTCGCTATATCGTTAGGCCTGAAAAGCGGGTCAATTTGGACATTCCTAATGCTCGTATAGCCATTGATTTTTAATTTAGGATCGCCAAAGCGACTCCCCCCTTCCCTTTCATAATTCAAGCTCACGTTATGCACTAAATTGACGCTATAAGTTTTAAACAAACTGGCGTCATTTTCAAACAAACAATCATCAGGGTTTTGTTCATTAGGGAAAGCGTTGAAATCACCACAAGAATAGGGCAAAAAAGTGCCGGTGAAATTCGCTCTTAAAGGGCGATTAGCGTTATCTCTAGTCATGTTATAACTGAGCGTTAAGGTATCTCTATCGCTCAAATAACCATTGATCTTAGCCATCACATTGTTTTGCTCGCTAGGGCTTGCTGTAACTTTATTATCCGCTTTAGGGTCAAAAAGATTTTTCATCGCGTTATCCCCATCACGATAATAAAAAATATTTTGGTGCGTGTAATACAAAAGCATATCAAAATGATTATGACGATAAGCGCCCATGATGGTTTCCCTATCCCCAAAGTTGGTTAAAAAAGTGGCAGCCCCACTTATGGCGTAGTCTTTGCCTTTAGGGATAAAATCGCTCGCGCTTCTAGTTTCCATTTTAATCGCGCCAATTAAAGCCATAGGCCCAGCGCTCGCTTGAGCCGCCCCCTTAGTAACCACCACACTTTTAAGCATTCCAGGATCAATGATCGTATTGCCTTGATGCCCATAGCTTGCGCCCATTTGTG
>ASYU01000293.1:0-5323 GCA_000448465.1 Helicobacter pylori PZ5056
CTTGGCATGCCTCTCCAAGAATTACAGCATGGCCGTTTAGCAAATCCCACTCTAGCCCCATCTTTATGAGCTGTATCAAACGCTCCTTTAAGGCCATAAATCACTCCTTGAGTAACCAAAGTGCCGACCGCTAATTCCCCTAAACCTCTATAATCGCGCATCGCTAAACTGACCGTGCCTACAAAAATAGGCAAAAACCTAAGCACATCGCCAATCTCTTCTAAAATGTATGCCCCCTCATTGATCGGCTCACTCCTTAAAGGATATACCCATAAGAGCAGACTCAAAAAAAGACTTTTGAGCTTTTTCATTGAAACGCCCGCTTTTCTAAGGCAAAAACTTGCCTGCTCAAATAAGCATAGCCTATTAAATAGCATGCGATAAAGACTAGGCTAATGACAATGAGCGCGTAAGAATTTAAACGAAACAAAACGCTGAATAAAATAAAAGGCAGGTTGCATAGAATAAGGATAAACGCGCATAAAGGGTTAGGGTAATTGAAAGAGCGTTGTTGCAAGAATTTAAATAAAAGGGTGTGCAAATGCAAATTATCTGGCATGGTGGCTTTCTGGCGTTTTATTTTGCGTCTAAGGATACTAAAAAGCACCTCTATGACCGGATAAAGCATTAAATTGAGTCCAAAAAACACGCTGATTTTTTGCTCTAAACTCAAATGTAAAAGGGAAATCCCGCACACCAAGCCCAAAAAATATGCCCCTCCATCGCCTAAAAAAATCTTTCCTGAAGGGAAATTTAACACCATAAACCCAAGCACCATGTAAGCGAACAAACAAGACAAACTGCTAGGGTCTATATAATGAATGACTAAAAGCGCGATCGCGCAAATCCCGGACGCAAGCCCGTTAAACCCGTCAATGATATTAATAGCGTTACTGATACCCACCAGCATAAAAATAGCGAATAAAAAAGCGATAAAATAAGGCAAGCTAAAAAGGGGCGAAAAATCGCTCACCACTAAAGGCGTTGATGAAATGATGCAAACGACCCCTACAGCTTGTAAAATAAGGCGTATTTTGGGGCTTAATGAAAGGTTAATATCTTCTAAAAAACCGCTCAAAAACACTAGCGATAGCCCTAAGAAAACAAAAGACCCCTTAAAAGGCATCTCAAAAGGTTCAAGATAACAAGCCAACGCAAAAGAAAGAAAAATCCCAAGCCCCCCAGCTCGTGGGGTTCTCGCATGATGGAAGCCTTGTATTTTATTGGCGTTATCCACAAAGAGCATGGATTTTTTAGACCACAAAACAACCAAAGAGCAAATAAATAAACTGGTTAAAAAATATAGCACCCACAACACTTTTATTGGATTTAATTGACATTTTATTTTGGGTATTATAGCATTTTTAAAAGATAGCTTGATGATAAAATCTTATAGGTATAAGAGGTGGGTTTTATGTTACAATTCCAAAAATCATTATTATAAAATAAAGGATAGCCATGCGTTTTGGATTGAATATTGATCACATTGTTACTTTAAGGGAAGTGAGAAAGACTTATGAGCCTGAGATTTTAGAGGCTCTGTTTATCGCTAAAAACACCCATAAAGTGGATTTAATCACCATCCATTTGAGGGAAGACAAACGGCACATTCAAAATGAAGATGTTTTGAGACTGCTTGAAATAAGCCCCTTGCCTATCAACATTGAATGCTCTATTAATGCTGAAATCACTGATTTTTTATGCTCTTTAAAAAATAAGCCGAGTAAGGTTACGATCGTGCCTGAAAACAGAAATGAGGTTACGACAGAGGGGGGGTTGGATTGTTCATTAAAGGGTTTGGGGGAAGTTATTAGAGCGTATCACAATAAAGGCATTGAAGTGTCTTTGTTTATTGACCCTTTAAAAGACGCTCTGCATTTTGCAAAGGAGCATCAAGTCAAGCAGGTGGAGTTCCACACTGGGGTGTATGCGAATTTGCACAACGCTTTATATTCTAACGCTAACAATCAAATCCATGCCATTAGCGCGCTCAAAGACAAAAGCCCCAAAGAATTGAAAGAAGAATTGCACAACGCCTTTTTGCAATTAAGGAGAATGAGCAAAGAAGCGTTTTTTATGGGCATTGTGGTGTGCGCTGGGCATGGGTTGAATTACTCTAACGTGAAAGAATTGTTAAAAATCCCCTCTTTAAGAGAGCTTAATATTGGGCATAGCGTGATTTCAAAAGCGGTTTTAGTGGGATTAGAAAAAGCGATTTTAGAAATGGCGCAACTTATTAAGCGATAAAATGGCTAAAAAGAAAATTGCGATCAGTTGCGGGGATATTCAAGGCGTAGGCTTAGAATTGATTTTAAAAAGCCATAAGGAAGTGAGCGCGATTTGTGAGCCGTTGTATCTCATTGATGGCGAACTTTTAGAGCGGGCTAATCAATTGCTTCATAACGCTTATGAAACCAAAACGCTTAACACGCTCGTTATTGATGCCCCCTTACCCTTATTAAACTCTAGCACGATAGGCAAAGTCAGCGCTCAAAGTGGGGCGTATAGTTTTGAGAGTTTTAAAAAGGCTTGCGAGTTAGCGGATGATAAAGAAGTGGATGGCATTTGCACTTTGCCTATCAACAAACTCGCATGGCAACAAGCTCAAATCCCTTTTGTGGGGCATACCGATTTTTTAAAGCAACGCTATAAAGATCATCAAATCATCATGATGCTTGGGTGTTCAAAACTCTTTGTGGGGCTGTTTAGCGACCATGTGCCTTTAAGCGCGGTTTCTCAGCTCATTCAAGTGGGAGCGTTAGTTCGGTTTTTGTTAGCGTTTCAAAAAAGCACTCAAGCTAAAATTATTCAAGTGTGTGGTTTTAACCCTCATGCGGGTGAAGAGGGATTGTTTGGGGGAGAAGATGAAAAGATTTTAAAAGCCATTCAAAAGAGCAACCAAACGCTAGGCTTTGAATGCTTTTTAGGGCCAATGCCCGCTGATAGCGCTTTTGCCCCTAATAAACGCAAAATAACCCCCTTTTATGTGAGCATGAGCCATGATGTTGGGTTAGCCCCTTTAAAAGCGCTCTATTTTGATGAAAGCATCAATGTGAGTTTGAACGCCCCCATTTTACGCGCCTCCACTGACCACGGCACAGCGTTTGATATTGCTTACCAAAATAAGGCGAACCACAAAAGCTATTTGAACGCGATCAAATACTTGGCTTAAAGGCTTTTTCTAAAAAGGGGCTTATTTCATTCAAAGCTTTAATTTTAGATCTCATCTCTTTATTCTTTATGCTCAATGTTTAATTCTAGCTTTCTATTCATTGGTATTTTTGTCATTGGTATTTTTGTAAATCCACTTTTTAGTTTTGGTTTAAAGGCTTTAGAGTGTTGCTAACAAGGTATAATTCAAGCAAAAACACCAAAAGATAAAGACATGATTTTAAGCATTGAAAGTTCTTGCGATGACAGCTCTTTAGCCCTTACAAGAATAGAGGACGCCAAGCTCATCGCTCATTTTAAAATCTCTCAAGAAAAGCACCACAGCTCTTATGGGGGCGTTGTGCCTGAGATTGCATCGCGCCTGCATGCTGAGAATTTGCCGCTTTTATTAGAACGCATTAAAATAAGTTTGAATAAGGATTTTTCCAAAATTAAAGCCATCGCTATCACTAATCAGCCAGGTTTGAGCGTTACTTTAATAGAGGGTTTGATGATGGCGAAAGCCTTGAGCTTGTCTTTGAATTTACCCTTGATTTTAGAAGATCATTTGAGAGGGCATGTGTATTCGCTATTCATCAATGAGAAGCAAACTCGCATGCCTTTAAGCGTTTTGTTAGTTTCTGGGGGGCATTCTTTGATTTTAGAGGCCAGAAATTATGAAGACATTAAAATCGTTGCCACGAGTTTGGACGATAGCTTTGGGGAGAGTTTTGATAAGGTTTCTAAAATGCTTGATTTAGGCTATCCAGGAGGCCCTATAGTGGAAAAATTAGCCCTTGATTATAGACACCCAAACGAGCCTTTAATGTTCCCTATCCCTTTAAAAAACAGCCCGAATCTAGCTTTTAGCTTTTCAGGTTTAAAAAATGCGGTGCGTTTGGAGGTTGAAAAAAACGCCCATAATTTGAACGATGAAGTAAAACAAAAGATTAGCTATCATTTTCAAAGCGCGGCTATTGAGCATTTAATCCAGCAGACTAAACGCTATTTTAAAATCAAACGCCCTAAAATTTTTGGCATTGTGGGGGGAGCGAGCCAAAATCTAGCCTTAAGAAAGGCGTTTGAAGATTTGTGCGCTGAGTTTGATTGCGAGCTTGTTTTAGCCCCTTTAGAATTTTGCAGCGACAATGCCGCCATGATAGGGCGATCAAGCCTAGAGACTTATCAAAAAAAGCGCTTTGTCCCTTTAGAAAAAGCCGATATTTCGCCAAGAACGCTGTTAAAAAATTTTGAGTGAATGGATACAAAAAGAAAACGCATGATAAGATGCCCTAAAATTTATCAACCTTTTATCTGTATTTGAGATGATTATTGAATAAAAGCACATTAAACTGAATTATTATCTAAAAAACCGCTATTATTTAAGCTAAATTTAATGATTATCGTATTATACTTCTCAGAGAAAAAGGGTTTAAAAAACCCTTAAGAGTTGGTAACTCTTAAGGGTTTGTATTTAGTGTAGTGGTGTTGCGATCACCATTAACACTATGATAATTAATAATAACTTCATAGTTATCTCCTTCGTTTATTGTTTATGGCGTGTTTTGTAACATGCATTATTCTTCAAACCATTAGGTTGGTGGCTGATGATTTCAAATGGCATGCAAAAACACTGCCACATGTTTTATTGTATCATAGAGTCCTATTAGTCTAAATCCCATTAAAAAAGATATTAAGCGTAAAATGAAACTTCTATAAATTTCTGATCTCAAGCTGGATTTTGGCGTATTTATTCATGAAAAACGTGTTGTTGTAAAAACGCTTTAGAAAATCAAAATAATGCCACTGACAAGGTTTTTGTAGTGTTTAAAAGCGCTAACGCATTCACTTCAAGTGCTAAAGGCGTTTAAGGTTTCTGCATGAGACTAGGTTTAAATCTTTTTAAACTTTTTATTAAACAAAGCGTTTCAAGTTTGGTCAAATTTAATCTTATTTTTGTTATAATTTTAGGCTGTTAAGTTTAGTTAAAGGGAAAACCATGCTTCGCTCTCTCTATAGCGCCACTTCAGGGATGCTCGCCCAACAAACGCACATTGACACCACTTCAAACAACATCGCCAATGTCAATACCACCGGGTTTAAAAAATCTCGTGCGGATTTTAACGACTTGTTTTACCAAGCGATGCAATACGCCGGCACTAACACAAGCAAC
>ASYU01000294.1:0-4944 GCA_000448465.1 Helicobacter pylori PZ5056
TCTTGCTTTTTAAAACGCCTGCTTGTGGCTAAACCTATTGTAGCCGCAGCCGAACCGCTAGGCAAATATTTCAACTCCACATTCCTGGTCAAACGCCCTACCATAATCACTTTATTAAACATGATAAGCCCTTATTCGCTATGAGATTCCGTGCTTTCTGCTTCCTCTGCGTGGTGAGAATGCGTGTGTTCGGTTTTTTCGTGTTTTTCTTTAGCGTGTGATGGCTTTTTATTAGCCCTATCCACTAACGCATGCCACGCTTCTACTTCTTTTTTGCTTTCGTATTTGATCACAATGAAACGCAACACGTCTTCATTGATGCGATACAATCGTTCAAGCTCTAAAATCATGGACGGCTCTGCTTTGAAATACGCCACATAATAATAGCCTCTTTTGTGCTTTTTGATTTCATAAGCCAAATTACGCATGCCCATATCCAGGCTCGTTTCAATCACGCCATGATGCTTGGTGATCACTTCTCTATAAAACTCAATTTTGGATTTAATCTCTTCTTCTACTAAAGTAGGTTTGAGAATAAACATCGTTTCATAATGCCTCATCCATTCTCCTTGTGGTTGTATAGCCCTTTTTTTACTAAAAAAGAGCAAGGTCTAAAAAACTTTTGATTATACCTTGCTTTCGCTTGTTTTTGGATTAAATTTAATTTTATTGGAATATTAAAGCTCAAAACGAAAAACGCCTTAGGCATTTTTTAGGGGTTAATGATTTTTTGAATTTGCGTCAAATACAAAAAGCCCAATTCCTTTTGCCCTTGCATGCTTTGAAGGTGCCATAACCTAAAAATTTCAAAAACCCTCTTATAGCCGGCTTCTTTCAAACGCAGGGCGTTTTTGGCGTAATTTTCAGCAATCTCTTTAGGAGGAGCGTAGCCTAAAACTTCTTTAGCGTCCATCAAACCGGTCGTTTTAATGTGGGCGAAAAATAAAAAAAGCTGGTAAAAATACCGCTCTAACCCCCTTAAAATATCCGCATCTTTTTTGCCCTCTTTTAACAAATAATCATAAATATCAAGCACGCTTTTTTTCAAAAAAAGCCCTAAAATGAGCTTTTGCAAATCCATATCCCCCGCATTGGAGCTTAATTCTTGAATGTCTTCTAAAGCGATGGGCGTATTTAGAACTGCTAGCTTGTCTAAATCGTTAAACGAAATGCCTAAATCTTCGTTATTAATTTCAAAAAGAGCGTTTAAAAGATGGCTGCTGATGTCTAAATGCAAAAAATTAGCCCTTTCTTGCAAGAATTTCAAACTCTCCCAAGTTTTAGGGGTAAAAAAGCGCGCACAGATCGCCTCATCTTTCAAGGGGCTTTTTTGGAAAAATTTAACGATAGTATCGCTAGTGTATTTGTATTTGGTGGTGTCGCTTTTAGAATTATAAAGCCCTATGATAAGCCTGTTATGGCTAGGCCGCTCTAAAGCTTTTAAAAAAAGATTGATATCGTTTTCCTTAAATTTCTTATGCAGTGCAAAGTCCAGTTTTAAAATGACTAAACTGCTCCCTCCAAATAAAGAATCCTGCTCTAAAAGGGTCGTAATCTGATTTTTTTCATAATCGCTCGCATAAAAAAGCGAAGTTTCTGTGTCAGGGTTATTGCCTTTAAAAAGCGCGCTAATCGTTTGAATATAATAATGAATAAAAAAATCAAACTCCCCATACAAAAACACCGCTTTAGGGAGGTGCTGTTTCAAATAATTATCCAAATCTTTACGATACATGATCTTTAATCCTTGTCTATGATTTCGCCTCTAACTTGCCCTAAAATCAAATCCGCATGCGTGATTGTAACGCGCACCTTTTCTAACGGCTTAAAAACCTTGTTCGTTTTGATTAAAACTTTAAGCCCTATAAATTCTTTTAACCCCACCACCACCCAATCTTTAACCTCTAAAACCACGCCCAAAAATTCTTTTTCTAAAAATTCTAAAGCCAAGCGAGCGAATTTGCGCTTGATAAAATCCCTTTCAATCAAAGCGGCCTTTTTTTGTAAAGCGTTCAACTCAGCGCATAATTCAGGCGCTTCTTCTAACAGATATGAGCAGCCTTTAGCTTGATAAAACAACAATTCTTTTAAAAGCCTGTGTAAGGCTAGATCGCTGTATCGTCTAATGGGCGAAGTGAAATGCGTATAACTGGCAAACCCCAAACCAAAATGGCTTTCTTGCATGGGGCTATAAAGGGCTAAATTTTGAGACTTAATAATCAAGCGTGAAACTTCTCTTTCTATACTCTTTTCTTTGGCTATCTTTAAAGCATGCTCTAAAAAAGGAAAAAAACCCATGTTTTTAGGGCGCACAATCTCATAATCAAAAAGCTTAGCGTAAAGGCGTTTTTGCTGCTCCAAACTGGGCTCTTTATGGGTGCGGTATATCCCCCTATTTTGAAAATGCTCATCTAATAACCTAGCACTAGATTGGTTGGCCAAGAGCATGGCTTCTTCTATAAGAGTGTGCGCATCGCTTTCTTTTTCTGTTTCAATTTTTTCTATACGACCTTCTTCATTCAAATACAGCTTGTTTTCAAACGAATTGAAATTAAACCCTTTTTTTAAACGCTCCTTTTTTAACTTTAAAGCCACCTCTAAAAACCCCAAAAGGCTTTGTTGCAAATCTTTATCTAAAGAGCTTTGATTAGCGCTTAAAAAATGGTTGATTTCTTCATAAGTGCAATTAGCCCTAACTTCAATAACGCCTTGAGATAATCGGGCGTTTTTCAAATTATCTAAAGGGATTTCATACACTAAAGCCAGGCGTTTTTCAAACGCTTTTAATGAGCATGCCCCTTGAGACAAACTCAAAGGCAGCATGGGATAGACGCTATTAGGGAAATACACGCTAAAGCCCCTAATCCTAGCTTCTTTATCCAAACTGGAATATTTCGGCACAAATTCGCTCACGTCAGCGACCGCCACAAACAAGGTATTTTTTTCTTTATCGTAAAAAATCGCATCGTCAAAATCTTTAGCGTCTTTGGGGTCAATGGTGATAAAAGGGATGTGAGAATAATTGATCCTGTCTTTAAAATCGCTCGCTTTGAGTTGCGCGTAATATTGCGCTAGATTCAAGCAATCTTTTGAAAAATCCTTAATCCTATCAAAAAGGCTTAAAGAAAGGTTTTCATCTATTAAAGGGTCTTCTAAAGCCCCTAAAATCTCGCTGATTTCACGCTTTTTAAGATCGATCTTTACCACGCAATGCCTGGGCAATTCCAATAAGGATCTTTGGCTGTGCTTTAAAGAAATGGGTTTTTTAAAAGGCTCTTTAAAAGGGATAGCCACAATCTGGTTTTTTTCTTTAGCCAAGTAAGCTATCATCGTGTCTTGCGCATCAAAAAGAGTGGCTTTAAAAAAGGCTATGGGGCGCTTTTTAGAACATTCTATTTGGCATAAAATCAAAGCGTCTGTTTTGAAAGATGAGGGTAAGTTTTTGATTAAAGGGTCTTTAGGGTAATTTTTCGCTAAAGAAACGAAAAACGCCTTATTTTTTACCCTTTCAATTTTGCCTATATCAAAGCCTTCTTTTAAAAAATAGCGATCCTTGTTTGATTGAAGCGCTTCTTTTAAAACGCCCTTTTCTATGAGAGGGGCGAATCGCTTAGGGATCTTTTTAACCCCAAAAAAAAGGCTTCTTAAAAACCCTTGCATCAAAAAACACTTCGCATGACTTCAAACGCCTTTGAATAAGGGATTTGAGAAGCGCTGAATTTTTCAAAACTTAAAGCAGCTTGATAGATGAGCATGTCTTTCCCGTCTTGAAAAGGGATTTCTAACTCTTTAGCCAGAGATAAAAAGGGCGTTAAAAACCCATACGCCAAATCATAAGCGAGCTTGCCCTCTTTAAAATACCCTTTCAAAACCTCTTTATTCAAAGGCAATTCGTGATGCAAACTCGCTGAAGTAGCGTTAATGATCAAATCAAAAGCGCTTTTAGGAGGATCCATGAAACAATCACAGCCCAAGCGTTGGAAAAATTCCAATCCCCTAGAAGAGCGGTTCAACACGCTCACTTGTAAGCCTTGTTTTTGTAATTCGCACGCTAGGGCTTTAGCGCTCCCCCCAGCGCCTAAAATCAAAGCGTTTTGGTAGTTTTGGTGTTTTAAAGAGAGGTAAAACCCTAAAGCGTCGGTATTGTAACCCACAAGCTCATCATTTTCTAAAACAAGCGTATTGACTGAAGCGCATTCAAGCGCGATACCTTTGATTTTGTCGCAAATTTGAAACGCCCTTTCTTTAAAAGGTAAGGTTACATTAGCCCCACTAAGCCCTAAAGTTAAAAACTCGTTTTTGATGTGGCTTTCTAAAGGGAGCAATATGGGGTGGTAATGCCCCAAAAACCCTAATTCTTTTTGAAAAGTTAAAAAACAAGCGTTATGGATTAAGGGCGATTTGGAATGTTTAATGGGGTTTCCAAAAACCCCAAAAGATTTTAATTTCATTATTCTTTCATTCAGCCTTTTTTAAAAGTTTTAAAAACACATAGCCTTTTTTTTCGTTAGAAAATTCAATTTCAGCCCAATCGTTTTGGATTTCTAAAACCCTCACGCTTTTATCTTTTAGAAGCGAGCCAATGATTTTGCCTTTTGTGCTAGGAAAAGTGCGCACGTTCACGCCACTGACTGCGACTTTATACTCTAAAGGTTTTTTTCCCATTAAGGGGGCTGTGGGGGTTTTTTGATTGTTTTGAACGGGTGAGACGCTGTTTTGTTTAGGCTCATTTTCTTTTTCTTGCTCTTGTTTAGTTTCTTGTTTAATCTCTTGTTTTTGCACGGCTGTGTCTAAAGGTGGCGCTGTGTCTTTGGTGGGGCTTTCTTCTGTGGCGGTTGTGGTTGCGTTGGCTTCTTCTTGTTTGGGCGAAAGCGCGCCGTTTTGGCGCTCTGTCTCGGTTTTTTCTACATTCGGGCTTATTGGAGCGCTGTCTTTTTTCACATA
>ASYU01000295.1:0-3497 GCA_000448465.1 Helicobacter pylori PZ5056
TCGCCGCCATAATAATGGTGGTGGTGCGCGTGGTGATGGTGGTGGTGTTGGCTGTTAGCCTGTTGTTGTTGCTGTTGTTGCGCTTGGTGTTGTTGCTCATGGTGTGCCATGATGACTCCTTTAATTGAAATTTAATTCTAGCTCACTGGCTAGGATTTCATTCTATAATGCAAAATCTAACCAATTATTAACGAAAAAGATTTTAATACTAATTTTTAACACGAGCGCCAATTCAAGCGCTCCTATTGTCAAAACTACCAACATCTTTGAATGAAAAAAGCTATAATAAAAGAAGTTGCATTAAAAAGGAAAGACAAATCCCCTTTTTAAGGTATAATATGAGAAATTTTAGAAGCGCTTCTTATGGTAGTAGCTAAAAAGTCTTTAGGACAGCATTTTTTAACGGACGAGTCGTTTTTAGACAGGATCGTTGGTGCTTTGCCACCCTTAAACCCGTTAAAATTGATTGAAATCGGCGTGGGGCTAGGGGATTTGACTCTCAAGTTGTTGGATCGCTATCCCTTAAAGACTTATGAGATAGATAGCAATTTGTGCGAGAAAATACGAGCGAGGTTAAAGGCAGAAAAAAAGCCTTTTCAATTGGAATTGGTAGAAAAAGACGCTCTTTTTTTAAAAGAAGAAGAGCCTTATTTTTTGATTTCTAATTTGCCTTATTATATCGCTACTAGGCTTGTTTTAAACGCACTCAAAGACCCTAAATGCAGGGGCTTATTGGTGATGACGCAAAAGGAAGTGGCGCTCAAATTTTGCGCTAAAGATTCACAGAACGCTTTAAGCGTTTTGGCTCACACAATAGGGAATATTACCCTTTTGTTTGATGTGCCGCCTAGTGCGTTTAGTCCGCCTCCAAAGGTGTTTTCTAGCGTGTTTGAAGTGATTAAAGAGCCACTGAAAGAAAAGGCGTTGGCTTCATTAGCCCAAGCGCCATTTTTTGAAGAAGCCCTACAAAAAGGGTTTGAAATGTTGGAAGATTTTTTGAAAGCTTGTTTCTCATCTCCTAGGAAGACGCTTTCAAACAATCTTAAAAAAAGCGTTTCTTATAAAGAAAAGCTTGATAAGGTGTTAGATTTTCTAGCGTTAGAAAATCAACCAACAAGCGTGAGGGCGTCTGAGATACAAGATTATCTCAAGCTCTTAAAATCCGTTTTAAAAGGCTAATGCCTTTTTAAAAAATTGAAATAAAGGAATAATCGTTATGACGGATAACAACCAAAACAATGAAAACCATGAAAACAGCAGTGAAAATTCAAAAGCTGATGAGATGCGAGCCGGAGCGTTTGAGCGATTCACCAACCGCAAAAAGCGTTTCAGAGAAAATGCGCAAAAAAACGCAGAGTCTTCAAACCATGAAGTGCTTTCGCACCATAAAAAAGAGTATCGCCCCAACAAAAAACCAAACCACCACCACAAAGCTAAACACGCCCCCCAAAAGACTAGAAATTACGCCCAAGAAGAGCTAAATAGCAATAAAGTAGAGGGCGTTACGGAAATTTTGCATGTGAATGAGAGGGGGACTTTAGGCTTTCATAAGGAACTCAAAAAAGGCGTTGAAGCGAATAACAAGATCCAAGTGGAGCATTTAAACCCGCATTATAAGATGAATCTAAACTCTAAAGCGAGCGTTAAGATCACGCCTTTAGGGGGCTTGGGCGAGATTGGGGGGAACATGATGGTCATTGAAACCCCAAAAAGTGCGATCGTGATTGATGCGGGCATGAGCTTCCCTAAAGAGGGGCTTTTTGGCGTGGATATTTTAATCCCGGATTTTTCCTACTTGCACCAAATCAAGGACAAAATCGCCGGCATTATCATCACCCATGCCCATGAAGATCACATAGGGGCCACGCCTTATTTGTTTAAAGAGTTGCAATTCCCCCTTTATGGCACGCCTTTGAGTTTGGGGCTGATTGGGAGCAAGTTTGATGAACATGGTTTGAAAAAATACCGCTCGTATTTTAAAATCGTAGAAAAGCGTTGCCCCATTAGCGTGGGCGAATTTATCATTGAATGGATCCACATCACGCATTCTATCATTGACAGCAGCGCTTTGGCGATCCAAACTAAAGCGGGAACCATCATCCACACCGGCGATTTTAAAATCGATCACACCCCAGTGGATAATTTGCCCACGGATTTGTATCGTTTAGCGCACTATGGCGAAAAAGGGGTGATGCTTCTTTTAAGCGATTCCACTAACTCCCATAAATCCGGAACCACGCCGAGTGAAAGCACCATAGCGCCGGCTTTTGATACCCTTTTTAAAGAAGCGCAAGGGAGGGTGATTATGAGCACCTTCTCTAGCAATATCCACCGAGTCTATCAAGCCATACAATACGGCATTAAATACAACCGCAAGATCGCTGTGATCGGGCGCTCTATGGAAAAAAACCTAGACATCGCCAGAGAATTAGGCTATATCCATTTGCCTTATCAATCTTTTATTGAAGCCAATGAAGTCGCCAAATACCCGGACAATGAAGTCTTGATCGTAACGACCGGCTCACAAGGCGAAACCATGAGCGCGCTTTATCGCATGGCGACTGATGAGCACCGCCACATTTCTATCAAACCCAACGATTTGGTCATCATTTCCGCTAAAGCCATTCCTGGCAATGAAGCGAGCGTTTCAGCGGTGTTGAATTTTTTGATCAAAAAAGAAGCCAAAGTGGCTTATCAAGAATTTGACAATATCCATGTGAGCGGGCATGCCGCCCAAGAAGAGCAAAAGCTCATGTTAAGACTCATTAAGCCTAAGTTTTTCTTGCCCGTGCATGGGGAATATAACCATGTCGCGCGCCACAAACAAACCGCTATTGCTTGCGGGGTGCCTGAAAAAAATATCTATTTAATGGAAGATGGCGATCAGGTGGAAGTTGGCCCTGCGTTCATCAAAAAAGTCGGCACCATTAAAAGCGGTAAAAGCTATGTGGATAACCAAAGCAATTTGAGTATTGACACAAGCATTGTGCAACAAAGAGAAGAAGTCGCTAGCGCTGGGGTGTTTGCGGCTACGATCTTTGTGAATAAAAACAAACAAGCGCTTTTAGAAAGCTCTCAATTTTCCAGTTTAGGGCTTGTGGGTTTTAAAGATGAAAAGCATTTGATTAAAGAAATTCAAGGAGGATTAGAGGTGTTATTGAAATCCAGCAACGCCGAAATTTTGAATAACCCTAAAAAATTAGAAGATCACACTCGTAATTTCATCAGAAAAGCGCTCTTTAAAAAGTTTAGAAAATACCCGGCTATCATTTGTCATGCCCATTCTTTTTGATTGTAACGCTACTGCTACACAAGTCTTAAGAGATGAAGCGAGCGCACTTTTAGAAAGCGTTGGACAATTCCAAAAACCCAACGATTTAGAAGCCATTGTCAAGCTCATTTTAAAAAGCCAAGAAAAAGGGGGTAAGCTTGTGATAGTGGGCGTGGGTAAGAGCGCTTTAGTGGCGCAAAAAATCGCTGCTTCCATGCTAAGCACC
>ASYU01000296.1:0-6774 GCA_000448465.1 Helicobacter pylori PZ5056
CTATATTCAAGGCGCTTTTAAAGCGAGTCAAATTGATATTACCGGCACGATTCGCTCTGGTAATGGGGCCAAAACCGGTGGGGGCGCGACTTTAGTGTTTGACGCTGAAAAGCGTTTGAATATCGCTAACGCTAACTTGAATAACGATAAAGCCGGTTTGCAAAATTCATGGATGAATTTCATTGTTAATAATGGCAATTTGAATGCAACAAACGCAAATTTTAGCAACCAAACCCCGCATGGAGGCTTTAACCTTAAAGCTAATAATATCACTTGGGATAAAGGCTCTGTGAGTGGGGGGGGGAATTTTGGCGTGGATAACGCCAATAGCAATGGCACAACCACCATTAGCGGAGTAACTTTCAATAATAACGGCACTTTGATTTATAAAGGGGGCGAAAACAGTGCCGGAAATTCCCTAACCTTAGAAAACAACACCTTCAATTCTTATAATATCAACGCCAGAGTGCAAAACCTTACTTTCAATAACAACTCGTTTAATGGCGGTAGCTATTCGTTTAACGATACTAAAAACACCACTTTTAAAGGCATGAATACGCTGATTAATAGCGATCCTTTCAGCCGCCTTAAAGGATCAGTCTCTATTGAAAATGATAGTATTTTTAACATTGAAAGGGATTTGACCGATAAAACCACTTACACGCTTTTAAGCGGGGATAGCATCAAATACAATAACCAAGCTTTAGCGGATAATGTTTTCTCGCAAAATTTATGGAATTTGATCCATTATGGTGGCGAGAGAGGGACTTTATTAAGGGCGGAGAAAAACACTTATTTTGTACAATTCACCCAAAGCAACGGCCAAAAATTTGTTTTTGAAGAGACTTTTAATCCGGGTTCTATCACCTATAAATATTTCACTATCCATTCTTCATCTTTTCACACAGATAATGATTCTAAAGATATTTGGAGTCAGGTAAGGAAGCAATTTGATTTTATTCCAGGAAAAACCCCGGTGTGCGTTGGGGTGTGCTATATCGCGCCTTATAAAAATCAAGATCTTATCGGCTCTAGCGCTTTTGCATGGTCGCTGAATTTTGGGGCTACGGTGGTGGGGACTTTGCTTTTAGGGAGCGCTCAAGAAAAAGCCAATAACAATGGCGGCTCGATCTGGTTTGGTAAGAATAATTTGCTGTATTTGCATGGCAATTTCAACGCGACTAATATCTTTTTAACGAATAATTTTAATGTCGGCAACCCTAACGCTGGCGGTGGGGCAACGATTAATTTTAACGCTGATGAAACCTTGAACGCTGACGGGTTGAATTACACGAATTTCCAAACCGTGGCTATGGGCTTACAAACCAGCGCGAGCCAGCATTCATGGGCGAATTTTAATTCCAAGCTTTCTATGGAGATTAAAAATTCTAACTTTAGGGATTTCACATGGGGAGGCTTTAATTTTAATTCAGGGCGCATGGTTTTTGAAAACACCACTTTTAGCGGCTGGACCAATATTAACGGAGCGACTGAAAGCGGTTCGTCGTATGTGAACATGGTTGCGAATACGGATTTGATTTTCACTAATTCCATTTTAGGAGGGGGCGTTCGCTATGATTTGAAGGCTAATAACATTATTTTCAATAACACTCAAATAGTGATTGATGTGTCTAAAAATGTGAATCAGTCTTCATTGAATGGGAATGTTACTTTCAATCATTCCAGGCTTTCAGTCAAACCCAATGCGGCTATCAATATTGGGGGGGATCAGACCCAAACGACTTTAGAAAACGCTTCAAGCCTTTCTTTTTATAACGATAGCGTAGCGAATTTTAACGGCACGACCGCTTTTAACGGGGTTTCTTACTTGAATTTAAACCCTAACGCTCAAGTCAGCTTCAATCAAGCGAATTTCAATAACGCTAATGTCACCTTTTATGGCATTCCTTTATTTGGTAAAACGCCTGATTTTAGCAACTCTGCACGCCTGATTAATTTCAAAGGGGACGCAAAGTTTAATCAAGCCACGCTCAATTTAAGGGCTAAAAATATCCATTTGAATTTCCAAGGGGCTTCCACTTTTGAAAATAACTCTACGATGAATTTGGCTGAAAGTTCTCAAGCGAGCTTTAACACGCTTAGCGTGGAGGGGGAAACGAATTTCAACCTCAACGGCTCAAGCTTATTGAGTTTCAATGGCGATAGCGTTTTTAACGCCCCTGTGAATTTCTACGCTAATAATTCTCAAATTTCTTTCACTAAATTAGCGACTTTTAATGCAGACGCTTCATTTGATTTAGGCAATAACAGCACCCTGAATTTTCAAAGCGTTTTCTTGAATGGCACTCTAAACCTTTTAGGCAATAGCGGTAACGCTCTATCTATTAATGCAAGCGGGAATTTCAGCTTTGGATCTCAAGGCGTTTTGAATCTGTCTAATGTGAATTTGTTTGATGCAAAAAACAAGCCCTTAGTTTATAATGTTTTACAAGCTCAAAATATTCAGGGTTTAATGGGGAATAACGGCTATGAGAAGATCCGTTTTTATGGCATACAGATTGACAAGGCTGATTACTCGTTTAATAACGGCATTCATTCTTGGAGTTTCATTAACCCGCTCAATACGACTGAAACGATTACAGAAACCTTGCATAACAACCGCTTGAAAATTCAAATCTCTCAAAACGGCGTTTCTAATAATGCGATGTTCAATCTCGCTCCTAGCTTGTATTTTTACCAAAAAAACCCTTATGATGAAAGCTCTAATTCCTATAATCACACAAGCGATAAAGCCGGCACTTATTATTTGAGCAGTAATATCAAAGGCTTTAATCAAAACAATAAAACACCCGGGACTTATAACGCGCAAAACCAGCCATTACAAGCCTTGCACATTTATAATCAGGCTATCACTAATCAGGATTTAAGCGTTATTGCCAGCTTGGGTAAGGAATTTTTGCCTAAAATGGCTAATCTTATCGCTTCAGGGGCTTTAGATCATCTCAATCTCAATAGCCCGAATGGTTTTGAAACTCTTTTTGGTATCTTTGAAAAGTATGGTATCACTTTAAACCAAGCAAATTGGAAGAGTTTATTAAAGATTATCAATGGATTTTCTAACACGGCTAATTATCATTTTTCTCAAGGCAATCTCGTTGTAGGGGCGATCAAAGAAGGGCAAACGAACACGAATAGCGTGGTGTGGTTTGGAGGTGATGGGTATAAAAATCCATGCGCGGTTGGGGATAACACTTGCCAGATGTTTAGGCAGACTAATTTAGGGCAATTGCTCCATTCTAGTGCGCCTTATTTAGGCTACATTAACGCTAATTTTAAGGCTAAAAACATTTACATTACTGGAACCATCGGCAGCGGGAACGCTTGGGGGAGCGGGGGGAGCGCGAATGTGTCTTTTGAAAGCGCGACGAATTTAGTGCTTAATCAAGCCAATATTGACGCTCAAGGGACTGATAAAATCTTTTCTTATCTGGGGCAAGGTGGCATTGAAAAGCTTTTTGGAGAAAAAGGATTAGGGAATATTCTTTCTAATATTATTTATGAAGAAAGCTTGAATAACAACGCTATCCCTAAAGATTTAGCCAACATGATCCCTAAAGATTTGGGATCTAAGACTTTAAGTTCATTGCTTAGCCCTACTGAAGTGAATAACCTCTTAGGCGTGAGTGCATTCAAAAACGCGATCATGGAAATTTTAAATTCTAAAACGGTGGGCGATGTTTTTGGTGAAAACGGGCTTTTAAACGCGCTAGATCCTATAAAAAGAAAAGAAATCGATCAAATGCTCTTAGAGCAAATCAAAGCCCATTCTTCAGGGTTTGAAAAGTTCATCGTGAAAACTTTAGGGATTCAAAATGTAGAGAATTTCATCAATAACTGGTATGGCAAGCAAAGCTTGAGTGCTTTTGCCAATAATTTTGTGCCTGGAGGCTTGAATCAAACCCTGGATAAAATAGGTTCTAGTGCTGATGCCAAAGACTTACAGAGTTTCTTGGATAAAACGACCTTTGGGGATATTCTCAATCAAATGATTGAACAAGCCCCCTTAATCAATAAGCTCATTTCTTGGCTGGGCCCGCAGGATTTGAGCGTGTTAGTGAATATCGCTCTAAATAGCATCACTAACCCTAGTAAGGAATTATTGGGCGCGATTTCTGGAATGGGTCAGAAAGTGCTGAACGATTTGCTGGGCGAAGGCGTAGTGAATAAAATCATGAGCAATCAAGTCTTAGGGCAAATGATTAATAAGATCATCGCTGATAAGGGCTTAGGGGGTGTTTATCATCAAGGTTTAGGCTCCATACTCCCTAAATCTTTACAAGATGAGTTAAAACAATTGGGCTTTGGATCTTTACTAGGCTCTAGGGGATTGCACAATCTTTGGCAAAAAGGGAATTTCAATTTTGTGGCTAAAGATTATTTATTTACTAATAACAGCTCGTTTAGTAACGCCACAGGGGGGGAATTGAATTTTGTAGCGGGCAAGTCTATTATCTTTAATGGGAAAAACACGATTAATTTCACGCAATATCAGGGCAGGCTTTCTTTTGTATCTAAAGATTTTTCTAACATTTCATTAGATACCTTAAACGCTACCAACGGCTTAACGCTTAATGCGCCACGAAATGATATTAGCGTTCAAAAAGGTCAGATTTGCGTGAATGTCTTAAATTGCATGAGCGAGAAAAAAACTAATTCTTCAACTTCAAGCACTCCAACCGATGAAACGCTAGAAGTGAATGCCAATAACTTCGCTTTTTTAGGAACCATTAAAGCTAATGGATTAGTGGATTTTTCAAAAGTCTTACAAAATACGACTATCGGGACTTTAGATTTAGAGCCAAACGCCACTTTTAAAGCGAATAATTTGATCGTGAATAACGCTTTTAACAATAACTCTAATTACAGGGCTGATATTAGCGGTAATTTCAATGTACTTAAAGGAGCGACTTTTAGCACGAATGAAAATGGTTTGAATGTGGGGGGGAATTTTAACAGCGAAGGGTCATTAATCTTTAATCTTAATAACCCCACCCATCAAACGATTATTAATGTAACGGGCGCCTCTACGATCATGTCTTATAACAATCAAGCTTTAATCCATTTTAACACTCAAAAACAAGGCACTTACACGCTTATAGACGCTAAACGCATGGTTTATGGCTATGATAATCAAACGATTCTTGGAGGGAGCTTGAGCGATTACCTCAAGCTTTACACTCTCATTGACTTTAACGGCAAACGAATGCAGTTAAAGGGCGATTCACTAAGCTATGACAACCAACCGGTCAATATTAAAGATGGGGGTCTTGTGGTAAGCTTTAAAGACAATCAGGGGCAAATGGTGTATTCATCTATCCTTTATGATAAAGTTCAAGTTAGCGTCTCTGATAAGCCCATGGATATTCATGCCCCTAGTTTGGAGTATTACATTAAATACATTCAAGGCAGTGCTGGTTTGAATGCGATCAAATCTGCGGGCAATAATTCCATTCTGTGGCTGAATGAGCTTTTTGTGGCTAAGGGGGGCAATCCCTTGTTCGCTCCTTATTATTTGCAAGACAATCCCACTGAACACATTGTTACTTTAATGAAAGATATTACCAGCGCTTTAGGCATGCTCACTAAACCCAATCTTAAAAACAATTCCACCGATGCTCTACAGCTCAACACTTACACGCAACAAATGAGCCGTTTAGCCAAGCTTTCTAATTTCGCTTCCTTTGATCCAACGGATTTTAGCGAACGCTTGAGCAGCCTTAAAAACCAAAGATTTGCTGATGCGATCCCTAATGCGATGGATGTGATTTTAAAATACTCTCAAAGGGATAAACTAAAAAACAACCTTTGGGCGACTGGCGTTGGGGGCGTGAGCTTTGTGGAAAATGGCACAGGAACGCTCTATGGTGTCAATGTGGGCTATGACAGATTCATTAAGGGCGTGATTGTTGGAGGGTATGCGGCTTATGGGTATAGCGGGTTTTATGAACGCATCACTAGTTCTCGATCGAATAATGTGGACATGGGCTTGTATGCGAGAGCTTTCATTAAAAAGAGCGAGCTGACCTTTAGCGTCAATGAAACTTGGGGGGCTAATAAAACCCAAATCAGTTCTGCCGACACTCTGCTTTCTATGATCAACCAATCTTATAAATACAGCACATGGACGACGAACGCAAGAGTCAATTACGGGTATGATTTCATGTTTAAAAACAAAAGCATTATTTTAAAACCTCAAATTGGTTTAAGGTATTACTATATTGGCATGACCGGTTTAGAAGGAGTGATGAATAACGCGCTCTATAACCAGTTTAAAGCGAACGCGGATCCGTCTAAAAAGTCGGTTTTAACGATTGATTTTGCTTTTGAGAACCGCCATTATTTCAACACAAACTCTTATTTTTATGCGATTGGCGGCTTTGGTAGAGACTTATTAGTTAATTCTATGGGGGATAAATTGGTGCGTTTCATTGGCAACAACACTTTGAGCTATAGGAAAGGCGAGCTTTACAACACCTTTGCGAGCATCACTACGGGCGGGGAAGTGAGGTTGTTTAAAAGCTTTTATGCGAATGCTGGGGTGGGGGCTAGGTTTGGATTGGATTATAAAATGATCAATATTACCGGAAATATTGGAATGCGTCTAGCGTTTTAGGGGGTTGGGGCTTACCCCTTTTTTGAGCTATTAAATAAATCAATGGTGGGATTAAGGATTTAACGCATGCGTTCTTTTGGTGTTAGTAACATGTGATTAGCGCTTAGTAAAAATAAAATAATGCCACCAATAATGAAAAA
>ASYU01000297.1:0-4327 GCA_000448465.1 Helicobacter pylori PZ5056
GTTATGGCGAGCGGGAGCTATTATGCGGGCATGCAAGCGAGCGAAGTTTATGCCTCTAAAGCGAGCCTGATCGGATCGATTGGGGTGATTTTTTCTAGTGCGAATGTGGAAAATTTGCTCAATAAAGTCGGCGTAGCCACTCAAGGCGTGCATGCGGGCGAATATAAAGAAATAGGCACTTTCACTAGGGCATGGAAACCCAACGAAAAAGAATTTTTGCAAAATTTAGTCAATGAGCAATACCAAATGTTTGTAAATGATGTCGCTAAAGCCAGAAAATTAGACGCTAAGGATTATAAGGATTTTGCTGAAGGGAAGGTTTTTAGCGCTCAAAACGCTCTAAAATTAAAACTCATTGATAAAATCAGCACGATTCAACAAGCCCAAAACCGCTTAATGGAATTGAGTAAGGTTAAAAAAGCTTATTGGCTAGAAAAAAGCCCTATGGAGCGCTTCATTGAAAAAGCCACGCAATCGGTTACAAGCATCATCACGCAAGCGTTTGGCTATCAATTATTGATGAGATAAAGATGTTAGAATTTATTTTAAAAATTCAAGCCAAAGACGCTAAAGGCCTGGTGAGCACGATTAGTGTTATTGTAGCCAACAAGGGCTATAACATCGTCAAAAACGATGAATTTGTTGATCCCTTAAAACAGCGCTTTTTCATGCGGCTAAAAATCCAAAAAGAAATCAAGCCCTTGAATACTGAAATTAAAGAGCAAGAAGAGCGATCCTTAAAAACCGCTCTTTTTAAAGCCTTAGAAAACTTTAGCGAACTATTGATTGAAGTCATTTTAACGCATAAAAAAAACATCATTTTACTCGCTACTAAAGAGAGCCATTGTTTAGGGGATTTGCTCTTAAGGGTGTATGGGGGGGAATTGAACGCTCAAATTTTAGGCGTTATTTCTAATTACGAGGTTTTACGCCCTTTAGTGGAAAAATTTGACATCCCTTATTTTTACGCGCCTTGTGTTGATCAAATTTTGCATGAAAAAGAAGTTTTAGCGATCATTAAAGACCTGGAATTACAGCACAAAGTGAGCGCGGATCTGCTCGTTTTAGCCAAATACATGCGCATTTTAAGCCATGATTTTACGAAGCGCTATGAAAACCAGATTCTCAATATCCATCATAGTTTCTTGCCCGCATTCATCGGGGCTAACCCTTACCAGCAAGCGTTTGAAAGGGGCGTGAAAGTCATCGGGGCCACGGCGCATTTTGTGAATGAAAGCCTTGATGCAGGGCCAATTATCATACAAGACACTCTGCCCATTAACCACAATTACAGCGTGGAAAAAATGCGCCTAGCGGGTAAGGATATAGAAAAACTGGTTTTGGCTAGGGCTTTAAAACTCGTTTTAGAAGACAGAGTCTTTGTGCATGAAAACAAAACGGTGGTGTTTTGAATGCCTTTAGATTTCAGCAACCTCAATGAAGAACCCTTAAAAAACCAAATCAAAGCCGAGTTTTTTAAGGATAAAAAATTCCGTTATAGCGGGGATAAGATAGATTTCATGCTAAGCTATCAGCACACTAATGCCACCTTACCCGTTTTACCCATTTTATGGGGCGAAGCTAAAAGGGGCGATTTTGACGATTTGGACAAAGCCTTCACGCAACTGCTTTTAACCATAGGCAAGCACAAGTTTTATACCCACCACACGCCACCCTATTTGTGCGCTTTTAACGCTTTTAGAATGGAATTTATCGCCTTTAATGACACGATCACAAGCTTTTTTTATAAAAGCGATATAGATTTTTCTATCACCCCAAGCAACCACAACACAGAGGGTTTTAAACACGCTTTAGACGCGTTTAAAGCCATGTGCAAACCCCATAAATCGGTTTTTGACTTTAAAACCCAAAGTCAAGAATGCAAAGAATTTATCAAAAACCATTTAAACTCTAGCCATTTGCTCAACAAAATCCAAATTGACAAAAACAATTTCTTTACGATCTATCAAAAGTGGTTTGAAATTGTCAAACCCACCATTAAAATAGATTGGGAGCTAGCCAAAGCCGAAGGGATTTTAGACGCAGACTATTATTTAGCGGATTTGCTTAGCGATGGCGATAAAACCATTATTGAGAAATTGCACACGATTTTAAAATCTAGCCACTATGAATTGAAATGGGGTTCAAATACGCTGAATAAATTGGGGTTAGAGGGAATTACGAAAGTTGGTTTCACAGACAGCCAACAAGCCCATCAAGAATTCTGGAGCGTTTATGAAAGGCCTCCTCAATTAGAATTTCAAGCTTCTATTTTAGAGCGGCGCGACTTGTTAGTGCCAAGCGATGTCAGAGAAAGGAAAGGGGCGTATTTTACCCCTAAAATCTGGGTAGAAAAGAGTCAAGAATATTTAGCTAAAGCTTTGGGGCAAGATTATCAAGAGGATTATATCATTTGGGATTGCGCTGGGGGGACTGGGAATTTGCTTCAGGGTTTATGGAATAAGGCTAATTTGTATCTGTCCACTTTAGATCATAACGATGTGGCGATTATTAAAGATTTGGCTAGTAAAAACCACTTAAAGCTGCTGGAAAATCAGGTTTTCCAATTTGACTTTTTAAACGATGATTTTTTCAGCGATAAGTTGCCAAAAAGCTTGCAAGAAATCCTAAAAGATGAAGAGAAACGAAGAAAGCTCATCATTTACATCAACCCGCCTTATGCGGAAGCGGGCAATAAAGCTAAAATGAGCGGCACAGGCGAACACAAAGCCAAAGTCGCAAGAAACAATAAGGTTTATGAAACTTATAAAGATCTTTTAGGGTCTGGGGTTAACGAACTTTTCGCTCAATTTTTCATGCGCATTTATAAGGAATTGGATGGTTGCATCATGGCGAGTTTTTCAACGCTCAAATACCTTAATTCTAGCCATTTTAAAAAATTCAGAGAAATCTTTAAGGCTAAATTTTTAGAGGGGTTTATGGTGCCTGCGGATAGCTTTGATAACGTGACAGGGCAATTCCCCATTGGCTTTTTAGTCTGGGATACCGCTACCCCCCCTCCCCCTTAAAACCAACCAACGCGCTCAATTTAGAAGTGTTTGACTCCTCTGGCGGATTTTTGGGGTATAAAACTTTTAAGCCGATAGTGGATAAAGTTAAAAATATAAACGAGTGGTTTAAGGCTTACAAAGATAAGCGGGATTATTTGGGTATTTTAGTTTGTGATGCCCCTGATTTTTCTCACCAAAATACAAACTATTTACAAAATCATAAAGGCACAAGTCATTTGCACTATGAAAATTTAACCCTCACAAACCTTCTAATCGGCGCGATCTATTTCTCTGTCCGCCATTGCATCAAAGCCACATGGCAAAACGATAGAGATCAATTCTACGCCCCTTATGATGATACATGGCAAGACGACAGTGAGTTTAAAAACAATTGTTTGGCGTTCATGCTTTTTCACACCCAAAACCGCATCACCACCGCTCAAGGGACTAACCATTTCATCCCTTTTAGCGAGAATGAAGTCGGGCCTAAAGAAAGGTATTTTAGCCATGCTTTATTAGACTTTTTAAAAGGCGAAATAAAAGAACCTAAAGAGAGCGATAGCCTCTTTTTAAACGCCAAAAAAGAAAACAAGCCCCTAAAATTCAGCCCGAGCACTTCAAGGGTGTTTGACGCTGGCAGAGAGATTTATCGCTATTACCACACACAAGATTTCACCCACACCCCCTATAACGCTAACGCAAGCCTTTATGACATCAAAGAATTTTTTCAAGGCCGTAACGCGCAAGGCAGATTAAACTCACCCGCTAAAGCTAAAGATGAATATTACAAATAACTTTACGCTAACTTGAAAGACGCCCTAAAGGATCTCGCCAAAGAGATACAGCCTAAAGTCTATGAATACGGGTTTTTAAGGGAATAGTTTTTAAGACAAGTAATCAAAGAGTTAAAGCAAGCGGTATTTTTTAAAAGCACTCTATAAGGGGATTTAGTTTTGTAGGGAGGAGGATTATTGCTACTCTCTTAAGAAAATGCGTTTTACAATAAAATGAAACGCCCCAAAAGTCAAGGGCAAACCCGCTTTTTAAAGGAAACCCTAAGTTTTTAAACTCAGGGGAACGCTCTTAAAAAAAATCAGCGTTTCACAGAAACGATCACTTTAAGCCCCAAAAAAGCAAACTCAAAGTATAATGATCTCCAAGAGCGTTTGCCATTTTTTGATCGCATGGCATGCTCCTTACAAGGTTGGTCTGCCCCATAATGCGAACTTATGGGGCGTGATGAAATCCTACAACAAACCCCCTTAAAACTTCTCATTTTACAAACGCTAAAACAAGATTAAAAAATTGAATGAAAA
>ASYU01000298.1:0-27608 GCA_000448465.1 Helicobacter pylori PZ5056
GGGGGGGGGGGGTAGCTCTTCATTATCCTCTTCTAAATCGTAAAAACTATTAAAAACGCAATCATGGATAGTGAAACAAATCTTTCCATTGCTATAATGATAGCTCAAATTCAACCCCATAGCCTCCAAAGCGTTTTTAATGATATACATGCCTAACCCAAAACCATGGGCTTGGCTGGGGTTAGAAGATTTAAAATAAGGTTGCAAATACTTTTCAAAATCTTCTTTTAAAGGTTTGCTTTTATTGGACACCACCAAATCATTGCCGATGAAATCCAAAAACACCTGTTTGTCATCGCTGTATTTGATCGCATTATCCACCATGTTTTTTAACGCTATAGCAAACAATTCAAAATCCGCTTCAATAATGTAATTGGAAGAGGACACATGGATAGGGCTTTTTTTATCCTCATCAATCAAAAGCATTTTTTCAATTTTATCGATCAAATCGCTCATTAGAAATTTTTCTTTATTGCTCCCATAGTTTTTGGAAGCGAGTTGCTCAATGCGGGCAAATTGCTCAATCAGCGTGTTTAGGTGATCAAAAATGGAAATGAAGCGTTTTTGTGGCAATCCTTCTTTGAGCATAGAGCTTAGTATCTTGCCCTTAGTGATAGGGGTGCGCAATTCATGCATGATAGAGCGCAAAAATAAAACCCGAGATTCATTCATCGCGTTGATTTTTAGAATGCAATTGTCAAATTCGTTAGCCAGATCCCCTATTTCATCTTTTTGCTTGCTTTTACAACTCACGCTTTTGTCCCCTTGAGCGAATCGCTTCACTTGAGATCTCAACTCTCTTAAGGGCAATAAACTCTGCAAAACAAATAAAAAGAGGAATAAAATCAACAATAAACCCACCGTAATCGCTAAGAAATAATTCCTGTAAGAAACCGAATGCAAATCTTTATAAAGCACAAAATGCTCGTCCTTTTTTAAAAGGATAAAAACCATGTCGCTGAATTTAAACACTTCCGCATACCCAATATTCCTGTGGTGCAACTGGTGGCGTCTTTTGGCTAAAACCTTTTCTAAATTTTCCATTGTGGTTTTTTTAAAACCAATTTTATAGAGGTAATCTTCTATGGCTCTATAATCAGAGTAGTTATTTAAAATTTCATTGATAGTGGTAACAAACTGATAATGGCGCATTTCGTTTTGATAGTTTTCATGGCTGATTTGAGAAGACACGAAATAATAAGCGAACGCTCCAAAACTAAAGAGCGTTATCATAAACAAAGCGACAACTTTAAAAAAGATAGAGAAACGCAAAACCCCTTAACTCCTTATTAGAATATCAGTATTCTAATTTATAACCAATCCCTCTAACAGAGATGATGTATTGCGGTTGTTTAGGATTTTTTTCAATCTTAGATCGCAAACGGCCAATGATCACGTCAATGCTTTTATTAGAGCTTTCAGGGTTGATGCTCTCGCTCTCAATCGCAATGCTTTCACGGCTAAACACATAACCTTTTTTGCTAATGAGAAGCGAAAGGATTTCATATTCAGCCCTAGTTAAGTCTAGCTTTTTTTCATGCATATACACTTCTCGGCTGTCCTTATCTACCCTAAAGATATTCGCATCGCCTGGCTCACTCACTTCTTCTTTTTTATGAGAACGCCTGAGCAAGGATTGGATGCGGGCTAATAATTCCTTAGGATCATAGGGTTTAGGGAGGTAGTCATCAGCCCCATAATCTAGCGCTTTAATCTTATCTTCCACATCACTTCTCGCTGAAGAAATAATAATAGGGATATGTTTTTGTTTGGAGATGCGCCTACACACTTCAAGCCCGTCTAAATTAGGCAAAGTCAAATCCAATAACAACAAATCATAATTTTGTGTGTTGGCCGCACTGATGCCGGTATATGGCTCATCGTAATTGGTTACATGAATGCCATGTTGGAGCAAAAACTCGCTCAAAAACTCGGCTAATTCTATATCATCTTCTATCATTAAAACTTCTATCATACTTCAATTAACTCCTTCAATGATTTTTACAACTTTAAAAACGATTAACTCTGTTAATGTTTTAAGGGCTTGATTTTAGCATTTTATTACTAAAGATACCTTAAAGATGTCTTAAAAATAAAAATTCAAAACATTATCATAGTTATTAATGGGAATTTAAGGCTTTGTTTTCATGGAATATTGAAAATTAAAAAGCACTTTGAGTGTTTTTTACCATCAAAAGAGCCTGCATAAGCAAGCGACAATTTCTTATTTTAGGGGGGTTAAAAGGGGGAGAATGATTTCAAAATACCCCTATTCCCTTAAGGAAATGAGCTTAAAATAAAGTAACTAAACCCCCATTTTTTAAAATTAAAATAAAATTTCAGCGTCAGTATTTAATCAAAACAAAACTTTATTTTTGCATGCTACTTTGTGTTTTCTCGCTCCAAAGATTCCAATCGTTTTTCAAGCACGCTCAATTGGTATTGCAAGAAACGCGCCACTAAATCCAAACGCTTCAGCGCGTCTTTTTCTCCTAAAGCCTGCATGCCTTGAAACAACACTAAGGTTCTTTCTAGTAAGTTTTTTAAAAAAACCCTCTCGTTTGAAATTGGCGCTTGCGTGGGGGTTTTTGGTGTGATTTCTTCTATAGTGATTCCTTTTGCTTCTTCTTCTTTTTCTTCTGTATTTTCTTCTGCGATTTTTTCTTGGGTTTCTATTTTAGCAGCGTTTTTTGGCCCTAAAGGGGTGTTTTGCAAATAGGGAGGCGTTTTGAAAAAAGAGGGCGTTTTTTGCGCCACATCAAAGCCATTATCAATCGTTTTAGCCATTTTTTCAATTTCATTAAGGGTTTCTGAAATAATGTTTTTCAATTCCATTCTACCAGCCATTGTTCTAAATTTTCAACGCTCAAAAAATCCCCTTTGATAAAATTCAAATAGTGCCGCTCTAGTATTGCGTCGTGCTTGAAAGGAGTGCCATTTTTTTGGATTTTTTCCAAACGTTTTATTTGTTTTAACGCCTCTGCATGGTCAGGGGTTTTGTTTAAAATATTAGTATAAATTTGCAATGCTTCTTCAAAAAACCCTTGTTCTTCGTAAATATGAGCGAGCGTGATGGTTTCTAAGGGCATGCGTTTCTCTTAATTATTTTTAATACCTAATCTCTAAACGCCATTTTTAGACTCTACTTGAGTGCGCAAAAAACTAAAAGCCGGTAAAGATGCGGGCAGCCGCACCAAATTCACGTTCCCGCTATGGATAGTTTCTAATTCGGTGTTATTTTCTAAAAGGATTTTATACAGCACTAAATAAGAGCGTTTGTCAAAAGTATAAATTTTGCCAATTTCATTGACTATGGGCGTGATAGCCGCATTTTTGGGAGCGATGATTTCATAAGCTATGTTAGTGGTAGTGGTGAATTTGCATGCAAAAAAACGCCCGTCTTCTGTTATTTCGCCATTGACTTGAAAATCCCCTTCGCTAATGGCTGTCTGGTGGTTTTGAGTATCCAACCTTTCAAAAGGCCTTCGCATCAAATAGCCGTCCGTAAAACCCCTGTTTTTAAGCGTGTTCAATTCGCTAGCATAAAAACTCGGCTTTAAGGTGTTATGGTAAAAATCATCAACCGCTAAACGATAGATGCGCGTGGTTTGCGCGGCGTAGTAACTGGACTTGGTACGCCCTTCAATTTTAAGCGCGCTAATGGCGTTGGAACTTAAAATTTCAGCGATATGGCCAGAGAGGTTCAAATCTTTAGCGTTAAAAATATGCGTGCCTACGCCCTCTTCTTCAACCAACCTCATCATCACGCCGTTATCAGGGTTTTTCACATAATATTCATAATCAAACCGGCAATCGTTCGCGCAACTCCCTCTATTAGGCACGCGCCCCTTTTGTAAGGCCGAAATCAAGCAACGCCCTGAAAAGGCAAAGCACATGCTCCCATGCACAAAGATTTCTAATTCCAAATTAGGTAAGGCTTTTTTAATTTCAATCGCATCATTCAGGCTCAATTCCCTAGCGCACACAATGCGTTTGACCCCTAAATCATAAAACACTTGCGCATCGAGCAAATTTAAAACATTCGCTTGCGTGGATAAATGGACAGGAATATGCGGAGCGATTTTTAAAGCGAGTTTCACCACACCAGGCGCAGCGATAATGAAAGCGTCTGGCTCTAATTCTGCCATTTTATAAATGTGTTCTTCTAAAAGTTTGAGCTGTGAATTGAAAGGGAAACCATTGATGGTCGCATAGACTTTTTTATTCAAGGCATGGGCGTAGTCAATCCCTTCTTTAAAGGTCTCTAAAGTAAATTCCTTGCTGGCGCGATTGCGTAAAGAAAAATGGCTCACCCCCCCATAAACCGCATCAGCCCCATAGTTGAGAGCGATTTTAAGTTTTTTTAAATTACCGGCTGGAGAGAGTAATTCAACTTGATTCAAAATCACTTGGCTCCAAAAGAAGCGATCAAGGCTTCAATATCGTCCGCACTGGCTAAATCTTTATCGTCATCGCCGGTGATAAAAGTCGCTGAACTCACGCGCTTAGAATCATCAATTTTGCCTTCAAAAAGCGAATTCATGTATTGGCTGAGCGCTCGCATGACATTGACCACTCGTTCAATTTTTTGGCGGTGGATGTCTTGAAACTGCATAATATCCATCGCTTGCATGGAGCTATCAGAGCAATTAGCGGCTTCTTCTTCAATGCTTTTAAGGGCGTTTAGGATTTCTTGTTGCTCGTTGAGCGCGGTTTTAAAAGATTCCACATGGGGGAAATGCGCATGCAAATTGTCAAAAATTTCTTGGTTTTTTTGCAAAGGTTCTTGGATTTTTTTAACCATTTTAGCGATTTTTTCAGCGCTAGATCCGATCAAATCCAATTGATCAAAAATTTGCGTGGCTTTCACTTCAGAATCTCTTGTAACATCGTCTAATTGATGCACGACCTTATGCTCTTCAGTGGGGGGAGGGGGAGGCCATTTATTGGGGCTAATCTTGCCGTATTTTTCAGCGTCTTCTTTTTTGACGGTCATTTTTTCACTATAATTGGAATTTTCTTTACCCTCTTTAGGCTCTTCTTTAGTTTCTTCTTTCTCTTTAGTGGGTTCTTTAGCCTCTAAGGCTTCCAAGTTTTCTAAATCGCCACCATTCATCAAAGCGTCTAATTCTTCTTGTGTCATTGTCGTTCCTTATGCGTTTAAAAAGCGTTTTATAGTAACCATAATTTATTAGCTACCATTTTAGCGCACTTAAGCTTTAGCGATCAAAACGCCCTCTAAAATTGCATCAATATCGCCATCTAGTATCGCTTCCACATTGCTATAAGCGGTGTTGGAGCGCGCGTCTTTGACTTGCTGGTAGGGGGCTAGGACATAGCTTCTTATTTGATGCCCCCAGCCGATCTCGCTTTTTTCTTCATTTTTGGTGCTGCTTTGCTGCTTTTCTAATTCCAATTCATAAAGCTTGGATTTAAGCATTTTTAACGCGCTCGCTTTGTTTTTATGCTGGCTCCTGTCGTTTTGGCATTGCACCACAATACCGGTAGGGAAATGCGTGATCCTAACCGCGCTTTCTGTTTTATTGACATGCTGACCGCCTGCCCCACTGGCTCTGTAATAATCATAACGGACATCTTTTTCATCAATTTCTATGTCAATATCATCGTCTAATTCAGGGCTAATTTGCACGCTCGCAAAACTCGTGTGCCGTTTGGCGTTCGCATCAAAGGGTGAAATCCTTACAAGCCTATGCACCCCATTTTCATTTTTCAAATAGCCATAAGCGTTTTCGCCCTTAATGATAAAGGCGACCCCTTTAATGCCCGCTTCTTCGCCATCTTGATAGTCTAAAATCTCGCTTTTAAAGCCCTTTCTTTCTGCCCACCTCAAATACATGCGATACAAAATACTCGCCCAATCCTGGCTCTCCGTCCCCCCCGCTCCAGGCTGAATGGTGATAATAGCGTTTGAGGCGTCGTTTTCACCGCTTAACATGATTTCAATTTCCACTTTTTGGACGCTGTGTTCTAAAATGGGAGCCTCTTCATAGAGCAAGGATAAAGTAACCTCATCGTTATCGTTTTGAGCGAGTTCAAACAATTCCACGCTTTCATCTAAAGAATTTTTGGTTTTTTGATAGGTTTCTAGCAAGCGGTTCAAGCGCACTTTTTCTTTATTGGTGTCTCTAGCCTTTAAGACATCTTGCCAAAAATTAGGGTCTTCTTGCTCTTTTTCAATGCGTTCTAATTCTTGCTTGATCTTTTCAGGCTTGATGATTAAGGCGATATTATCGCATTTGTTTTGCAAGCTTTTTAACAATTCGCTATAGGTGTAGTTATCCACAAACAGAACCTTTATGAGTGGGGTTTTAAACTTGCCATTATAGCATTGTTAGAGGCCATTTTAATTCTCAAACCTTAAAATTTCAATTTCGCCCTGAACCCATTCCACTCCTTCATCAATTAGAGCGATAGAATCCACTTGCGCAAGGGCTTGGATCGCTCCTGATTCATAGCGGTTGTTATTATAAGGAATGAATTGGTGGTTTGAATAGTTGCCTAGGATTAAATGCGCGCGTTCGCCTTTAAGCTTTAAGGGGGCATTGATTTGAGCCTTAAAGGGTTTTAATTTAAAATCTTTATTTAAAGATAAGCGCTCCAGTAAGGGTAGAATCAAAACTCGTAAAACCAATAAGCAGCTTAAAGGATTACCCGGTAAGCCTATAATGATACTTTGATTAAGTTTGGCTAAAGTTACCGGTTTTCCAGGTTTGAGATTGACTTTTTCATAATAAAAAAGGGCGTTTTTTTCTTTCAAAGCGTCTTTAAAAAAGTCTTTATCCCCCACACTCACCCCCGCGCTTGAAAGGATGACATCATAGTCTTGTGATTCAAGTGGTTTAAGCTGTAAATCTTTATTATCTTTTAAAACCCCTAAAAAATGCGTGTTGTAGTTTTTAAGCATGTTAAAAATACCCACTGAATTAACATCATAAACTTGGCATTCTAGGGCGTTTTGCCCTAAAGGCACTAATTCATCGCCGCTACTAAATAAAGCGATTTTTAATTTCCTAAACGCTTTGATTTCTTTTAACCCTTGAGAGGCAATGAGCGCGATATGCCCGTAATTCAAACGGGTATTTTTAGGGACTAACACGCTGTTTAAAGAAGCGTTTTCGCCCTTTTGACGGATATTAGCGTGAATTTTAAAATCTTTAGGAGCTAGGGCGAAATCTTTATGACTCTCTAGCATGCATTCTATAGGGACAATCGTTTCTATTCCCTTTGGCACCATCGCTCCAGTCATGATTTTAACGCATTCATTTTCTTTGACTTCTAAAGCGCTCACATCATCCCCGGCAAAGATGCGCTGGATAACTTGAGTTTTTTGGCCCAAGTCTTGCATTTTAAACCCATAGCCATCCATTGCGCTTTGATTGAATTTAGGCAAGGCGTGAGTGCAAATAATATCCTCTGCTAAAATGCGCCCTATACTTTCAAACAAAGAGACAACCTCTATTTCTAAGGGTTTTAGGGGAATGCTAGAATGGATTTTTAGAGCTTCTTTAAAACTAATCATGTTGATCCTTTAAAAGATTTTGCTAATGGTGCTAAAGGCCAGGCTGATTTCTTCTTTAAAACGCCCTATGATAGCCGAAGCGATTAAAATAATGCCCACAAACCCGATCGCAATTTTAACCGGAAACCCGATAGCGAGCAGGTTGAATTGAGGGTGGGTTTTCATGATCATGCCAAAAATAATATCGCTCAATAACACCAAGCATAAAATAGGGAACGCCATAGAAAACCCTATGACAAACAAGTGTGAAAAGGCTTTGACAATGTTTTTAGCTAATTCTGGCTCAAAGACAAATTGCCCTAAAGGGACGGCTTTTAAGCTGTGATCCACAAACAAAATGATTTGATGGTGGAACGATAAATCCAATAAAATTAAAATCGCTAATAATAAAAGGGCTTGCCCCACAATGGGTTTTTGCGATCCTGAAATAGGATCATATGCGCTCGCCATCGTAAGCCCCATAGAAAAGCTGATGCTATCGGTTGCAAACACTAAGCTTGCAAAGACGATCTGTAAAAAGACAGACGCACACACCCCTAAAAACAGCTCGCATAAACAAGCGATGATAAAACCTTCTGGCGTGTAAGTGGCGTTTGAAAACTCTAAAGTGGGGTAAAAAATCGCGCTCACATACAAGCTCAAAGCCCCACGCACCGACAAAGGCACTAAATGGTTTTCAAAAAAAGGGAAAAAAGACAGCACGCCGCTAACCCTTAAAAACAACAAGAAAAAATCCCTAACATGGGGGGTGCTAAGCTCTTGGAGGAAATCTAGCATTCTTTTTCTTTAAGGATAAAAAAGTAGTGCGTTAGCATAAGGGTTTGTAATAAAGTAGCAAAAAAATTAAAAAAAGGGATTAAGGAAAAAAGATAGCAAAAAAAAGAGAAACGATAGTGCTTTAATCGGTGTTGTTTGAGTAGGTTTTGATAGCTTTGATGATTAAAAATTGCGCTGGCTATATCCAAACTCATGGTGTTTTTGAAAAAAAGGAAATGCGCGATTATAGAAAAAAAGACCCCAAAGACCCCTATAAAGGGAATGAAATAAAAGGGCGTTAAAACCGCTAAGAATAAAAGCATAAAAGCGAGCAATTTTAAAAAATATTTAATAGAAAAAAGGATAGAGCCAAATTCTTCTAAAACGACATGGGGATAATATTTTTGGTGCAAATAAGAGACCACTAAAGGGGTGTAAAAAATAGACGCAAAAATATTGATGACTAAACTCAAAAGAATCGCAATCCAAAAAATAAGAAAATACACTAACGCTTTAAAAACCCATGCGAACACGCTAGCAAAAAAGCCTTGAGAATGGGAATAATCATTCAAAGATTGCGGCAATAAAGCTTGGCAATAATTCACAATGTTTTCGCCATTGTAGTAAAAGATAGCTCCAAAAAACGCCAAACTCAAAAGGATAGGGCCAAGATTGATTAAAAGCATTCTAGCGCTTAAAAAATCATTAAAGCTTTTTTTAAGGATAGATAAAGACAAAACCATAACTTGAAATCCTTCTCGCTTTGATAGGGTAATTTAAGCGCAAAGTCCCTTAATCTTACATAGTAAGCTTATCGATATGAGATTGATTAAAGGCATAGAAATTACTTAATATGGAATAACATGTAATGCTAAAAGACCAAATATAAAGAATAATAACCCTGGTAACCAAGGAAAGAGAATACATACAACAATAATTACGAATATTATATTCATAATTGCATCGAGGATTTTTGAATCCTTTTTAACATTCTTTTCCTTTCCAAAAAGAATAAAACTAACACCAAAAAAGATAATAAATATTATTACAACATCTGAGGCGAACATTTTTACCCGCTTTGAATGGAATGAATAACTTTAAGCATTTCTTACCCCTCAATGTGAGTTTTCTGTAATCATGATAGCTGATTTTGTTTTAAATTTGCTATAATGTGGATTTAATGATGAAAATTAGTTTAGAGTGGAGAACACACAATGAAAAAAAATATCTTAAATTTAGCGTTAGTGGGCGCGTTGAGCGCGTCGTTTTTGGTGGCTAAGCCGGCTCATAACGCAAATAACGCTGCACATAACACGAAAAAAACGACTGATGCTTCAGCAGGCGTGTTAGCTACAGTGGATGGCAGGCCCATCACCAAAAGCGATTTTGACATGATTAAGCAACGAAATCCTAATTTTGATTTTGACAAGCTTAAAGAGAAAGAAAAAGAAGCCTTGATTGAGCAAGCTATCCGCACCGTGCTTGTAGAAAATGAGGCTAAGGCAGAAAAGCTTAATCAGACTCCAGAATTTAAAGCGATGATGGAAGCGGTTAAAAAACAGGCTTTAGTGGAATTTTGGGCTAAAAAACAGGCTGAAGAAGTGAAAAAAGTCCAAATCCCAGAAAAAGAAATGCAGGATTTTTACAACGCTAATAAAGATCAGCTTTTTGTCAAGCAAGAAGCCCATGCTAGGCATATTTTAGTGAAAACCGAAGATGAGGCTAAACGGATTATTTCTGAGATTGACAAACAGCCAAAGGTTAAAAAAGAAGCCAAATTCATTGAGTTAGCCAATCGGGATACGATTGATCCTAACAGCAAGAACGCGCAAAATGGCGGTGATTTGGGGAAATTCCAAAAGAACCAAATGGCTCCGGATTTTTCTAAAGCCGCTTTCGCTTTAACTCCTGGGGATTACACTAAAACCCCTGTTAAAACAGAGTTTGGTTATCATATTATTTATTTGATTTCAAAAGACAGCCCTGTAACTTATACTTATGAGCAAGCTAAACCCACCATTAAGGGGATGTTACAAGAAAAGCTTTTCCAAGAACGCATGAATCAACGAATCGAGGAATTAAGGAAGCACGCTAAAATTGTTATCAACAAGTAATGGATGAGGTGTTATCATGTTAGTTAAAGGCAATGAAATCTTATTGAAAGCCCATAAAGAAGGTTATGGGGTAGGGGCGTTTAATTTCGTGAATTTTGAAATGCTAAACGCTATTTTTGAAGCAGGAAACGAAGAAAATTCCCCGCTTTTCATTCAAGCGAGTGAGGGAGCGATCAAATACATGGGGATTGATATGGCAGTGGGCATGGTGAAAATCATGTGCGAACGCTACCCCCACATTCCTGTAGCCTTACACCTAGATCATGGCACGACTTTTGAAAGCTGCGAAAAAGCCGTGAAAGCGGGTTTCACTTCTGTGATGATTGACGCGTCTCATCATGCTTTTGAAGAAAATTTGGAATTGACTTCTAAAGTGGTCAAAATGGCGCATAACGCTGGAGTGAGCGTGGAAGCGGAGCTGGGGCGTTTGATGGGGATTGAAGACAATATTTCAGTGGATGAAAAAGATGCGGTGTTAGTGAATCCTAAAGAAGCGGAGCGGTTTGTCAAAGAATCTCAAGTGGATTACTTAGCCCCAGCCATTGGGACAAGCCATGGAGCGTTTAAGTTTAAGGGCGAGCCAAAATTGGACTTTGAACGCTTGCAAGAAGTCAAAAGGCTCACTAATATCCCTTTAGTTTTGCATGGAGCGAGCGCGATACCGGATGATGTGAGGAAATCTTATTTGGACGCTGGAGGCGATTTAAAAGGTTCTAAGGGCGTGCCTTTTGAATTTCTACAAGAATCTATAAAAGGGGGGATCAATAAGGTCAATACCGACACGGATTTAAGGATCGCTTTCATCGCAGAAGTGCGCAAGGTGGCTAATGAAGATAAGAGTCAATTTGATTTGAGGAAGTTTTTTTCTCCGGCCCAATTAGCGCTTAAAAATGTGGTCAAAGAGCGCATGAAACTTTTGGGCAGCGCTAATAAAATTTAATCAACAAGGAAAGAGTGTAACATGGCAATTGGGATGAGCGAGCTCAAAAAGGGCTTGAAAATTGAATTGGGTGGTGTGCCTTATAGGATCGTGGAATACCAGCATGTCAAGCCCGGCAAGGGTGCGGCTTTTGTGCGTGCGAAAATCAAGTCGTTTTTAGATGGTAAGGTGATTGAGAAGACTTTCCATGCGGGGGATAAGTGCGAAGAGCCTAATCTGGTTGAAAAAACGATGCAATACCTTTATCATGATGGCGATACATACCAATTCATGGACATAGAGAGCTATGAGCAAATCGCCTTAAACGACTCTCAAGTGGGTGAGGCTTCTAAATGGATGCTAGATGGCATGCAAGTGCAGGTTTTATTGCATAATGACAAGGCGATTTCAGTGGATGTGCCGCAAGTTGTGGCTCTAAAAATTGTAGAAACAGCCCCTAATTTTAAGGGCGATACTTCCAGCGCGAGCAAAAAACCAGCGACTTTAGAAACCGGTGCGGTCGTGCAAGTGCCTTTCCATGTTTTAGAGGGTGAGGTGATTAAAGTCAATACGGAAACAGAAGAGTATCTTGAAAAGGTGAAATGAGATTATCTTTTTATTGAGTTAGCGCTTTAGGCACAGCTTTTTTGTCATAAGGGTGTTATCAGCCCCTTATTTGAGCTTTGTTTAAAGCGTGTGTGGAATCTGTGATTAAAAATTATTTAAAATGGATTGACTTTTTGCATTGATTGTCAATAAAAATATCCAAAGGCATTTTTTAATATTAAATATAAGAGATTGATTGAATTAAGTGGATAACCTCTCAAAAAGCAGTCTTTTGGGGGTTAGGGGAGATATAAAAGAGAGAGAACTTTACCCCCTTACCACTTCGGTGATAGCGCATCAAAAAAGACTTGTTTGTGGCTTAAAAACTTACCGCCTTTAAAACATACAAACATCGTTGATCCTGGCGAGTTTATAGAATTTAAAAGCGGTAAAAAGATAGCAAAATGGTATAGCGATGGACTGACTAAAACAAAATCAGCTAAAGAGCGTCAAATTTGGAGGAGTAAAACATTTCCAGGGTTTGCAAAGGCGATGGCAGAGCAGTGGGGGGAGTTTGTAAAAAATGAGATGTTTAAAAAGGTGAAAAATGAAAGTTTATTTAAGGAAAATTGACAATCAATGCATCAACGCACCAATTAGCATTAGAAAATGTGTTTTAGAGTATTTTTTTGATAGTGCCAACAACCAAGATGAAGTAGACATAAGGGGGTATTTATCTGGTTATGAAGATAAGGTTCGTTTTCCCCAGAGCACAGATCCTAGACTTGGTGGAGGGATTAAGAGAATCATTAATGCAGAAGCTGATAAAATAAAAGAAAACCGATTGGATTATGAATTAAAAATTGATGATATTCTGCTTTTTACTTACATATCTTCTAAAAAATACACATTAGAAATCATTTTACCCACTGATACAAGATACAATGTCTTAAACGGCTTAATCAGTAATAGCAGGCATTTATTGGTTTTTAGCGAGAATGAAACGAGTTCTTTAGATGATAGTAGAATAGATGAAAGCGTTAGAATAGATGGGGGAAAAAATATCATCCTTTATGGTGTTCCTGGCAGCGGCAAAAGTTATACTTTACGAAGAGATTATTGCAATGATAATAGCGTGGTAGAAAAGATAGTGTTCCACCCTGATTATTCTTATAGCGATTTTGTGGGACAGATTATGCCAAGTGTGGATGATAGCGGTATCGTTAGTTATAAATTTAATCCTGGACCTTTTACAAATATCCTTAAAAAAGCGTATCATAACCCACAAACTAAACATGTTCTAGTGATTGATGAGATCAATCGTGGTAATGCACCTGCTATATTTGGAGAAATTTTTCAACTTCTTGACAGACTAAAACATGACAAAGATGGCTTTAAAAAAGGCTCTAGTGAGTATGCTATCAATAATACGGATATTGCAAATATTGTCCATAACGATAAAAATGCAAGTATAAGAATCCCATCAAATTTATGGATAGTCGCTACAATGAATACGAGCGATCAAAATGTATTCACGCTAGATACTACCTTTCAGCGTAGATTTTCTATGCAACTCATTGAAAATTCTTTTGAAAATGTTGATGATGATTTTAAAAATATGAAAATTTTAGATACCGATATAACTTGGCAAAAATTTTGCACCACCATCAATGAAAAAATAGCTCAAAATAATGAGGGGCTGAGTTCTATGGAAGATAAGCGATTTGGCGTTTATTTTGTAAGTATTGATGATCTAAAGAGCAAAGAAAATTTTGCGCATAAAGTCATCAAATACCTTTGGGACGATGTTTTTAAATTTGATAGAAATATAATATTTAATACTACAAAATTTAATACGCTTGAATCTGTTGTAAAGAATTTTACCAGAGAAAAAGGTAGAACCCAATTTGATATTTTTAGCGATGATATAAAAGAACTTTTATTCAATGTTTAATTTAAAAGAGTGCTGTTTTACAGACAATGAACTGAACGACAATTTTGTAGGTATTAGAAGCATCAATAATGACTTGCAAATTTGTTTCCCACTAGGATTTGATATAAGCGATGATAAAAACATTAGAGTAGATGTAAAAAAGCTTGTTTCTATTCTTTTAGAATACAATAAAACAATTGTATGTGAAAATTTGTTAAATAATAAAAATGAGATTATAAGATCAAATTTTCCACTTAAAGCATATAAAAATATCATAGAATATTTTTTATCGCATGGTTATTATGCAGAAAATAAAAGCTATTATGAAAATAACGCAAAAGGTAAAATCAATTTTTCCAAAACGATTAAGAAAAATAGACCTATTATTCAAACTTTTAACAATAAAAACTCTTTTGTCTATACTCGTTTTCAAGTTAAAAGGAAGATGATAAACGAAAATGAATTGATAACAGCTATAAACAAATATTGTATGCATGAAGCGTTTTCTAAACTTGGTTTTGTTTTTAGCTCGTTTATGCCACCAAAATTTAACCTACCCACTGATAAAAATTATTGCATTTATCTGCTTGAAAACAAACTACACAACACCTTTAATGATGACAAGAAAATCCTTTTTCAATCCATGAAAAATATTCTTTTACAAGATGATAATATTTTGGATAAGACTGATTTTAAATTTGGAACATATCATTTTTATGTTGTTTGGGAAAGAATGACAGACAGAGCATTTGGCATAAAAAATAAAGAAGTTTATTTTCCTAAAACGAAGTGGAATTTGCGGTGTTCTAATCAAAAACCTGATTATTTATTGCAACCAGATAGCATCATGCTATTTGACGATAAAATTTACATATTAGATGCAAAATATTATAAATATGGCATAAGTGGAGTTGCAAGCGATTTGCCTGATAGTGCATCCATAATAAAACAGATTGTTTATGGCGAATATGCGGCAAAACTAGAAACAAAAAAAGAGGTTTACAATATCTTTTTAATGCCATTCAACAGATTTAACAATCCGCTAAAATTGAGCAATATTTTTGAAAATATAGGCTTTGCAAATGGAGAGTGGAGAGACAACCTAAAGCAATATGAAAATATACAAGGAATTTTAATAGACACTAAATTTTTAATGCAAAATTATAATAAGAAATCCAATGATCTTTTAAGGTTACTAGCAAAAAATGTTGAAGAAACTAAAAATAATTTTTAAAAATTTTAATCAAAAATCAAATCTAAAACGATAGCAACAAAGCTTAAAACCTCCATTTTTCAATGAAAACAAACTTATAATGCGCGTTCTATATCATCAGCGTTTAAAGGGGTGTTGGCTTTTAAAAATTTTGATGCCTTTTGGCCTAAAATTTCTTTATAAAATTTAGGGTGTAAGCCAAGGTTGGGGCGTAAGGCTCTGATATTGTTTTCAGTCAATGCTTCGCCTTTTTGAATATCCTTAATGACAAATAAAGAGCGCATAAAGAATCTTCGCTCCTCTAAAGTCTTTGGATTTATTTTAGGCTCTTCTTCGCCTAAGGCTAAAACGCTTTGTTTGATCGCTTCAACCATGCTTTTAAATTCGTTAAAATCCATGCTAAAAGCGCTGTCTAGGGTTTGTAAGGATTTGTTTAAAATGAAATGCTTTTCTATCATGCTCGCTCCTAAAGTGGTGGCTAAAATGGGGCAAAGAGAGCCAATCGTGTGATCGCTCAAGCCAAATTTAACGCCAAAGGTTTCGCCTAATTTAACCATGCTCAACAAGTTAGCGTCTTCTAATTTGCTAGGATAAGCGCTCACGCATTTTAAAAGGGTGATGTCAAAACTATTCACTCCTCTGCACAATGAGATGGCGTCTTGCAATTCGGCGTGTGTGGCGATACCGCTAGAAAGGATAATGGGCTTTTGTGTGCGAGCGGCCTTTTCAATCAAGTCCAAATCAACGATTTCAAAACTAGCGATTTTATACATGGGGCAATCTAGGCTCTCTAAAAGCTCTAAAGCTTTTGAGCTAAAGGGCGAGCTAAAAATGCCTAAACCAAGCTTTTTAGCCAATTCAAACAATTCCGCATGCCATTCTAGGGGGGTAGAAGCCTTTTGATACAATTCATACAAATTTTCTTTATCCCATAAAGTGCCTTGAATGATGAAAGGATCTTCTTTAGAGTTTAAAGTCATGCAGCTTGGCGTGTAGGTTTGGAGCTTGACAAAATCCGCGCCGCTTTCCTTAATGGCATGAAGGCTTTCTTTGGCTAGGTTTAAATCCTGGTTATGGTTAGTGCTCAATTCAGCGACAATTTTAGGGCGTTGTAACATTTCTTATTTTTCCTTAATCAAAACTTCTTTTTCTAAGCGATAGACTTGAGAGCAAGTGAAAGCCAAATGCTCATCATGCGTGGCTAAAACTAACGCTCCTTCTTTTTCTGTAATGTAATTTTGCAGCATGCTGATGACTTGATTAGCGCTAGTGGTGTCTAAATTCCCGGTGGGTTCATCAGCGATAATGATTTGGGGTTTTTTAGAAAGCACTCTGGCGATGCTTAAGCGTTGTTGCTGGCCGCCGCTCAATTCACCCACGCCTTGTTTTAGGGTGTGGGCTATGCCTAATTGTTCTAAAAGGGAATGATTTATTTCTTGCTTGGCTAGGATGGAAGCGACTTGCAAGTTTTCTAAAGCGCTAAAACCCTTAAAAAGATAATGCGATTGAAAAATGATGCCCACTTTTAAGCGCCGTAATTCCAAAAGCTTTTTGGAATTTAAGGCATAAATATCCTGGTGTTCTAACAAACTAATCGTCCCACTATTGGGTTTTAGCATGGTGGCTAGATGGCTTAAAAGCGTGCTTTTACCGCTTCCGCTCACGCCTAAAATCGCTAGGCTTTCTTTGGGCTTGATGTGCAAATCCACGCCATTATAGAGAGGCTTTTCAAAAGCATGAGAAATATTAATCGCTTTAATCATGATCGTTTCCTAAAAAGAATATCGCCTAATAAACTAGGGTTTAGAATGTAAGAAGTTGAAAAGTTCGCGCTGTGCAAGATGATTTTATCATAACGCCTTGCATAGTATTTTAAAAGCGTTTTTTGTAGGGTGGGTTCAATGCTTGGGCTAAACCATGCGTTATTGCTCATTAGGATAAAAATTTTTGAAGGGCTGTTTGAATAAGCGGCTTTGGAAGTGCCTTCATAACAAATCAGAGGGCGGAAAGTAAAATCGTCTAATGTGAAATCGCTGAAATGAGGAGCGTTGCGGTATAAATAAGCGCTCTCGCCAAAAAAGAGCTTTTCAAGGGGTTTTTGAAGAAACTTGGGTAAAGGCATGGTCTCGCCAAAGGGGGCTAAGATCACTTTATCAGCGATCTGAACGCTTTCTTTAGAAAATAAAAACGAGCTGTTATAAAGGCTATAGCCTTGGGTGCGCAATGTCCCTATTAAAATAGCAATATTATCGCTTAAATCTTCTAGCTTGGCTTTAAAGGGGGAGTTTTCTAAAGCGATGGGGTAGGCGGTCTCTGGAAAAACAATCAGGGTTTTTTGCTTGTTTTGAGCGAGCTTGATTTCTTTAAGAATGTTGTTTTCAATATTATTAAGGTAGTTTGAGTCAAATTTCAAATCTTGGGGCGTTTTTGTAGAGACTAATTCAATATTTCCAACCTTTTTTAAATCGCTTGTTTTAAAACCATTAAAATCCAACGCGCCAAGCAACAATAAAACCCCTATCATTCTGTATTTTTTAAGATTTTGAGTGCTCAAAAAAATGCAAGCTAAAAAAATAAGCCCTAAAGATAATTTGTCCACCCTAAACACGCTATAAGAAAAAAAGCTATCCGGGACTAACCAATCAAATCCAAAGGGGTGGATAAAACTAGAGCCTAAAAAACTCAAAAGCCTGAAATAGGGGTTCTCAAAATAGAGCAACAAATAAAATAAAACCCCATAAACTAACGCTACTAAAACAATGATTAAGGGCAATAAATAAGTGAAATCCGAGTAGCGAAAGCTTAAAGCACACCAGTAAAACAATAACGCCCCCACAAAAAACCCCAAAGCAAAAGCGCTGTTTCTAGGGGTTTTTAAAAACGCTAGCATGCTTAAAGGGGCTAATAGGCTTGTGAATGTGATAGTGATATAAGGGTTTTCAATTGCATAAGCGTCTAAAACAGCGTTCGCATACACGCTTGAAACAAACATGCATGCTAATAAAAAGGCGTTTTGATTGAACAGAAGAAGACGCATGGTTAAATTTTGAAACCTTGAGATTGTTTTAGTGTATTATAGCTATATTTTAATTTAAGAATTTTAGATTGATTTTTTTAAGGGTAGTTTTTTTTAAGTTGTGTTATTATTTTCAAATTTCAAGTCTAAAGAGCGTGAATTGGCATGATTTAAGAATGATGGGTGTTTGTTTTAAAAGCTACGACTATCCTTATATGAGATAGAGATAATGAGAGAAAGGTTTGGGTTTAGGGTTTGAACTATATTGATTTGGCGTTACTTGTGGTGGTGGTAGCTTTTGGGATTAGGGGATTTTATCATGGCTTCGTGAGTGAAGTGGCGGGGACTTTAGGGATTGTGCTTGGCGTGTATTTAGCGTCTCGCTACTCTGTGGCTGTTGGGCATTTATTTTCACAGCATTTGTATGATTTGAGAAATGAAACCATGACCAATCTCATTGGTTTTTTACTGGTGTTGGCGTCCATTTGGGTGTTTTTTTTAGCTCTTGGAGTGTTGCTAGGCAAGATGTTAGTCTTTAGCGGTCTAGGCATTATAGACAAGGCGTTAGGGTTTATTTTTTCATGTTTGAAGACTTTTTTAGTGCTTTCTTTCATCCTTTATGCGCTCTCTAAAATGGATTTAATGAAAGACGCTAACGCCTATTTGCAAGAAAAGAGTGCTATTTTCCCCACCATGAAAAGCATCGCTAGTAAGATCATGCGCCTTGATGGCGTCAAACATGTGGAGAAAAACCTTAAAGACAACCTTGAAGAAATGAGCGATGAAGTTAAAAATAAAGAATCTATTGATAACGCCAAAGAATCTTTTAATAAGGCTACGGATAAGGGCGTAGAAGCTTTAAAAGAAAAGGCTAAAGATTTGCCTAAAAACATGCTAGAGCCAAAACACAATAAACCCAACCAAACCCCACCAATCCCAACCCCATCTAATAAAGAACCCCTATAAAGGCACAACATGTTTTCTAACCAATACATCCAACAACGCATCCATAAAGCCAATAGCTTGAGAGAAGAAGGGAAAAACCCTTATAAAAATGGCTTGAAACGGAGCCTGACAAACGCCGCTTTTTTAGAAAAATACGCTTATGTTAAGGATTTAGAAGAGCCTAAAAACAAAGAAAAATGCGAGAGCGTTGTAGGGAGGGTCAAGCTCTTGCGTTTAATGGGTAAGGCATGTTTTATTAAAATTGAAGATGAAAGCGCGATTTTGCAAGCTTATGTTTCACAAAATGAATTGAACGATGAATTTAAAAGCTTGAAAAAGCATTTGGAAGTGGGCGATATTGTGTTGGTGAAAGGCTTCCCTTTTGCTACCAAAACCGGTGAATTAAGCATTCATGCCCTAGAATTTCACATTTTAAGCAAAACCATTGTGCCTTTGCCTGAGAAATTTCATGGACTGAGCGATATAGAATTGCGCTACCGCCAGCGCTACTTGGATTTGATCGTCAATCCTAGCGTTAAAAATGTGTTTAAAAAGCGCAGTTTGATTGTCTCTAGCGTGCGGAAATTCTTTGAAATGGAAGGGTTTTTGGAAGTGGAAACCCCCATGATGCACCCCATTCCTGGCGGAGCGAACGCAAGGCCTTTTATCACTTATCATAACGCTTTAGAGGTGGAGAGGTATTTAAGAATCGCTCCAGAATTATACCTCAAACGCTTGATTGTAGGGGGGTTTGAAGCGGTGTTTGAAATCAATCGTAATTTCAGGAATGAGGGCATGGATCACAGCCATAACCCCGAATTTACGATGATTGAATTTTATTGGGCGTATCACACTTATGAAGATTTGATTGAACTCAGTAAGAGACTATTTGACTACTTGCTAAAGACTTTAAATTTGGATTCAAAAATTATCTATAACGATATGGAAGTGGATTTCAACCAAACGAGCGTGATTTCCTATTTGGACGCTTTAGAAACAATAGGGGGCATCAGTAAGGATATTTTAGAAAAAGAAGACAGGCTTTTGGCTTATTTGTTAGAGCGAGGCGTCAAAGTAGAGCCAAACCTCACTTATGGCAAATTGCTCGCTGAAGCGTTTGATCATTTTGTAGAACACCAACTCATTAACCCCACTTTTGTAACCCAATACCCTATTGAAATTAGCCCTTTAGCCAGACGCAACGATAGTAACCCTAATATTGCTGACAGGTTTGAATTGTTCATTGCAGGAAAAGAAATCGCTAACGGCTTTAGCGAGTTGAACGATCCTTTAGATCAATTAGAACGCTTTAAAAATCAAGTGGCTGAAAAAGAAAAAGGCGATGAAGAAGCCCAATACATGGATGAAGATTACGTGTGGGCATTAGCCCATGGAATGCCCCCCACTGCAGGGCAAGGCATAGGCATTGACCGATTAGTGATGTTACTCACTGGAGCTAAAAGCATTAAAGATGTGATTTTATTCCCAGCGATGCGTCCTGTTAAAAACGATTTTAATGTTGAGAGTGGAGAATAATGGCTTATTTTTTAGAACAAACGGATAGTGAAATTTTTGAATTGATCTTTGAAGAATATAAGCGGCAAAATGAGCATTTAGAAATGATAGCGAGCGAGAATTACACTTTTCCTAGTGTCATGGAGGCTATGGGGAGTATTTTAACGAATAAATACGCTGAGGGCTATCCTAACAAACGCTACTATGGGGGCTGTGAAGTGGTGGATAAAATAGAAAGCCTGGCCATAGAAAGGGCTAAAAAGCTTTTCAATTGCCAGTTCGCTAACGTGCAAGCGCATTCAGGCTCACAAGCTAATAACGCTGTCTATCACGCTCTTTTAAAGCCTTATGACAAGATTTTAGGCATGGATTTAAGCTGTGGAGGGCATTTAACGCATGGCGCTAAAGTGAGCTTGACCGGCAAGCATTATCAGAGCTTTTCTTATGGCGTGAATTTGGATGGCTATATTGATTATGAAGAGGCACTAAAAATCGCTCAAAGCGTTAAACCAGAAATCATTGTGTGCGGGTTTTCAGCCTATCCAAGGGAGATTGATTTTAAGAAATTTAGAGAAATCGCTGATGCAGTGGGGGCGTTATTATTAGGCGATATAGCCCATGTGGCAGGGCTTGTGGTCGCTAATGAGCATGCCCATCCCTTTCCGCATTGCCATGTGGTTTCAAGCACCACTCATAAAACCTTAAGAGGGCCTAGAGGGGGGCTTATTTTAACCAATGACGAAGAAATAGCGGCTAAGATTGATAAAGCGATCTTTCCAGGGACTCAAGGTGGGCCTTTGATGCATGCGATTGCTGCTAAAGCGGTGGGGTTTAAAGAGAATCTAAAACCAGAATTTAAAGCTTACGCAAAGTTAGTGAAATCTAACATGCAAGTTTTGGCTAAAGCGTTAAAAGAAAAAAACCATAAGTTAGTGAGTGGTGGCACTTCTAACCATTTGCTTTTGATGGATTTCTTAGATAAGCCTTATAGCGGGAAAGACGCTGATATTGCCTTAGGGAATGCCGGAATCACCGTGAATAAAAACACCATTCCTGGCGAAACACGCAGCCCTTTTGTAACGAGCGGGATAAGGATTGGCTCAGCGGCATTGAGCGCAAGGGGTATGGGAGCTAAGGAATTTGAAATCATAGGGAATAAAATATCAGATATTTTGAATGATATTAACAATGTTAGTTTGCAATTGCATGTGAAAGAAGAATTGAAGGCCATGGCTAATCAATTCCCTGTGTACCAGCAACCTATTTTTTAAGGGAGTCAAGATGACAGAAATGGAATTAAAGCTCATTAAGATAGACACAAGCCATTATTTTGAAAAAAAACCAGGCTTGGGGGAGAGAATGGATTATGCGGGGCGTTGCTATTATAATAAATTCCAAAGAGTGAATGCCATGCTCACAAGCTCGCTCATTCAAAAGCATTTGAAAAGGGAAATAGAAATCGCGCACAACCTCATCTTGCGTAACGATAAGGTGGAAAACATCGTGTTTGATTATAACGGGAGGAACCCGGAGCGTTTTTATCATAAGGTGCAGTTATTGCTTCGTGAGGAAGGTTTTATGAATTTTACCGCTTATAACACGAAGACGCCAGGGCATTTGCATTTGTATGTGCATAAGGGGCATACGGAATTAGGCGAGGGTGAAAGGCTGATTAAAACTTTGTCCATGAAATTAGCGCAAGGGTTGCCTAAAGAATGGAGGGTTTTCCCTAGCAATGAATGGCCTAAGGAATTTAATATTTTAGCTTTACCTTATGAGGTGTTTGCAAAAGAGCGCGGGAGCTCTTGGGCGAAGCATTTATAACCATTTTTGAAAGGATTTTTGATGTCAGAAAAAGAAAGACTGAATGAAGTGATCTTAGAAGAAGAAAATAATGGGGGCGGCACTAAAAAGGTGTTTTTGATCGTGGCTATAGCTATTATCATTTTAGCGGTGCTTTTAATGGTGTTTTGGAAAAGCACGAGAGTCGCTCCTAAAGAGACTTTTTTACAAACCGATAGTGGCATGCAAAAAATAGGCAACACTAAAGACGAGAAAAAAGACGATGAGTTTGAAAGCTTGAATATGGATTCTCCCAAACAAGAAGACAAGTTAGACAAAGTGGCGGATAATGTTAAAAAACAAGAAAATGATGCGTTTAACATGCCCGTTCAAACCGATCAAACTCAAACGGAGATGAAAACAACAGAAGAAACCCAAGAAGCTCAAAAAGAATTAAAAGCTGTTGAGTCTATTCCCATGAGCACTCAAAAAGAATCTCAGGCTATGGCTAAAAAAGAAACCCCCCATAAAAAGCCTAAAGTAGCGCCAAAAGATAAAGAAGCGCATAAAGATAAAGTTAAGCATGCAGCTAAAAAAGAGCCTAAAGTTAAAAAAGAAGCCCATAAAGAAGTTTCTAAGAAAGCTAATTCTAAAACCAATCTTACTAAAGGGCATTATTTGCAAGTGGGGGTTTTTGCGCACACGCCCAACAAAGCCTTTTTACAAGCGTTTAACCAATTCCCCCATAAGATTGAAGATAGGGGGGCTACTAAACGCTATCTCATAGGCCCTTATAAGAGCAAGCAAGAAGCCTTAATGCATACCGATGAAGTCAGTAAAAAAATGACTAAACCGGTTGTCATAGAAGTGCGGTAGGGGTTTGAGCTAAAAATTCTTATTTTTTTCTTGGGTGTTTTTAGTGGATCGCCCAAGCTCTAAAACGATGGGGTAGCTTTACTCCATCGGCTCGGATAATTTTAACAGAGAATTAAGATAAGCAGATTTTTTTGATCAATTTATTATATTAAGGATATCAATCATATAATAACTGATTTTATAACTTTAACCACTTCTTGGGTTTCTTTTTGAACCCAATTTTTCCAATAAGTAGTAGCATCTCATACCTATTTGGTCTTTGAGGAATTCAGATAATTCTTGCGTTTGAATTCAGCCTTAAAGAGCATTCATTCGTTAAAAGTATTTGTTTGTTGTTTGAAAACTACGGAGCGTTTAAATTTTATGAAGTTATTGTTTGTTGTTTAATCCCCCTCTAACCCTCCAAAGAAGAGAGCAGTTTGAAACTAGCTTTATGGGTGCGATGGTGGGGCTAGAAGCAAGAGAGTGAGTGCGATCACGCTCTTTTAAGCTTCACTCTCTTTAGTGGGTGGCGAAATCCTTAAAAAAGGTGTTGATCAGCCATTCTCGCATTGCATTATTCCTTTCTATCAAAACCTTTTTGTTGAAACCTTTTGCATTAAAGCGCCTGTTGAAAGGGATCTCACTACTTTTATAGATTTCATCTTTTCCATACAGATCCTTATCGCTTGCTTTAGAATTGAGCGGTTTTTCTAGGGAGATGAGGTTGCCGTATGTGTCAATGTAGTTTTCAAGATCTTTCTTGTCTTCAAAACCAAGTTTTTGGAACTCAATTTCATTGTCCAATTCTAATAAATTGATGGGGATGATGTGCCCTTTTTCTTGGGAGAATTGCTTCCCAGGGATCAATTTTTTGAGATCGGCAAGACCCATCTCCTGGCAGTTCTTTTCAAAGAAGATATAGTGGAAGCATGATGAGTTGGATGCGTTGTTTACAGACTGCCAACAAGCCAGCTCTATATCATTTCTGCATTGAGCAATCATCTCGCTCTTCAATCCCTCTTTGCCCTTTTTAAGATACGCATTAATCAGGTTGTAGGCCACTGATCTCATATTTCTACCAGCTTTGAAAAGCACAATATCGGTTTTGGCAAAGAGTCTCAACGTTTCATCGTCTAGTTCGTTGTTGATTTTCAGGCGGATGAGCGAATTGAAAAAATGCGGGTTGATTTTGTTGATGAGCATGACCTTAAGGGTGGTTGGGTTAGTGTCAATCTCGCTCAATAGATCAAGGAAAGCTTGATAGAAATTTTTCAAATCGCTGACATAGGATTGGATGAAACTTTCCAATGTGCTTTTTTTTGATTTTTTTTAGTTCATCTTTGAGTTTCTAGTAGGTTTTGTCCGTGCTTGCTTCGTAGTGCCCTAAAAACTCGATTCCATCAAATCTTTGGCTCCCTGCGTGGTAGCGGAAGATATCGCCTTCATCAAAGCCTCCAACGCTAGAGATATGGTCGCTCTTTTTGATCTTGGCAAAGATCTTAAAGATCTCCCCAAAATGATCGTTGATAAATTGGTCTAGCCCCCTTTTTCCATCGCAAAAAGTGTTGGAGTAATAGATGAGAAGAGATTTTAGTTTGTCCAGCAAGAGAAGAGACACGCCTCTGTCATTCACGCTTTGAAAGGTTCTGATGGCTCTCCCAGGATCGGGCTCTTCAAGCCGCATCAAAACCATTTTCAACAGCGCCTCCAAACGCTCATTCACTTCTTCTTCGCTCAACTTGCTGACCTTATCCAAGATGGCCTTCAAAACTTCGAAAAGATTTTGCTTGCCCTCGGTGTCTGCATCTTTTTCGCAATGGCTGATATTCTCCTTTTCTGCCGCTTCCAAGAGCGTTTTGAAGAAGCTTTGGTTTTGAGGGGCGACTTCTAATTTTAATTCCCCCTTTTGGTATAGATATTTTCTTGTTTCTTGCTTGTCTTTCTCGTTTTGTTTGCTTGCCAAGACATGCAAGAGCATGAATATGGTGGTCGTTCGTTGCTGGCCGTCAATGATGTCATACAATTTTTTGTTGTTTTCATTCTTAGTGACAACCATGGTGCCTATAAAATGCCTATGACCCTTTTTGTTGTATTCTATCGCTTCTTCTAGATCTTCCCACAGATCCCTAAAATTCTTGTCCTTCCAGGCGTAATCCCTCTGATAGTTAGGGATGTTGTATCCTTCCTCTTGAAAGATCTCTTTTATAGTGGTTTTCACTCACTTCTCCTTTGTTGCATGCAGTAGTCAAATTTATACCATAAATACCATAAGAATGGCTTGAGATTCCACTCCATCAAGGCGTTCTGTTAGCCACTCGGGGCGTTTTATTAGCTATAATCAAGGCTTCAAAAAGCCATAATTAAAAGAGTTGAGATGTTGGAAAAATTGATTGAAAGAGTGCTGTTTGCCACTCGTTGGTTGCTAGCCCCTTTATGCATTGCCATGTCGTTAGTGCTGGTGGTTTTAGGCTATGTGTTCATGAAAGAGTTGTGGCACATGCTCAGCCATTTAGACACCATTAGTGAAACGGATTTGGTTTTATCAGCCTTAGGTTTAGTGGATTTGTTGTTTATGGCCGGGCTTGTTTTGATGGTGCTGCTCGCCAGTTATGAAAGCTTTGTTTCTAAATTAGACAAGGTGGATGCCAGCGAAATCACTTGGCTAAAACACACGGATTTTAACGCTTTAAAATTAAAGGTTTCACTCTCCATTGTAGCGATTTCGGCGATTTTCTTGCTCAAACGCTACATGAGTTTAGAAGATGTGTTATCCAGTATTCCTAAGGACACGCCCCTATCGCATAACCCTATTTTTTGGCAAGTGGTGATCCATTTGGTGTTTGTGTGTTCAGCGCTGTTAGCCGCCGTTACCAATAACATCGCTTTTTCGCAAAATAAAGGGCATTAAAAGTTTTAAAGCTCTCTTTCAGGAAGGACTTTAGACCATTCTTTAATCAAGCGTAAAAAGAAGGAAGCATCAGGCGAAGTTTTTTCATGGATTAAAATCCCTTCTTCCACCGCTTCCCAAATCACTCTATGCCGATACAAGACTAAATGCCATGATTGTTGGGCATGATCTTTAAGCGACAAACGTACCCTTTTAGCAAAAGACGGGTTGTCAAACAAAACCGCGCTTTCAGTGTTGATGTATGCAGAGCGCGGATCAATATTAAAACTCCCTAGAAGCGTTAAATTGTCATCAAAAACAATCGTTTTGCCGTGTAAGGAATGTTTGGTGCTAAAGCGCCCTTTAATCTGGCGGTTGAAAAAATCGTTTCGTATTTCATAAACATTCGCGCCCATTCGCACTAATTGGTTGCGATACCTTTCCCACGCCCCATAGACCACGATAGCATCAGTAGATGAAAGGGAATTGGTAAGAATATTCAATTCAATCCCCTTAGAAATTTGATTTTTAAAGATTTTCATCATCTTTTTGCCTGGAATAAAATACGATGAAGCGATAAAAACGGAGTCCTTAGCGTTTTTAAGGGCTTTCTCAAAAGCGATTTTGATAGGTGAATACAAGGGCGTGTCAATTTTTTGGGGTGAATCGGCTAAAAAAATGGCATTCCCATAATAAATGGGGTATTGGTATTTTTGGAAACGATCTATAAAATCATTGACTTTTTTTTCAAACTGGTTTTTGTCTTCAGCGCTGATAGGGATTTTTTCATGGAGTTTAGCGATTTCTTTAACGTTGTTTTTGAGTCTTTTATGGGTTCTTAGTAATGAAACAGGGATAGAGCGGTGGAACCTCCAATAGCGTTCAAAGCTTTCTTTGGCTTTTGAAGCAACCCCCCCAAAAAACAAAGCGTCTAAATCTAAAAAATTCGTGTCTAAATCGTTATCAAAATAATTATCCCCAATATTGCGTCCCCCTATAATGACAGCGAAATTATCCACGATGAAAAGCTTGTTGTGCATGCGTTTTTTAATGCGCTCATAATCCGCAAGCATTTCAAAATAACGCAAGCCTTTATTGCGGATATAGTAGGGGTTAAAAATTTTCACTTCAATGTTTTTATGGAAATTTAAGAGCATAATATCTGAAAAATCCGAATACACTCCGTTATCGTCTAAAAGGATGCGCACTTTTACCCCACGATTGGCCGCATTTAAAAGTTCTTTAGCGATCACTTGAGAGGAAAGATCGTTCTTATAAATATAAGTTTGCATGTCAATGCTTTTCTGGCTCATTCTAATAAGTCCCACTCTATGCAACAAGGCGTCAAAGCCGTCTTCTAAAAGAATGGCCGCGCTATGGTTAGGGTTTTCTTTTAATTTTTCAGCATACAAGCTCCCAATGGCTGTAGTGTAGGGATCATAAGAGATAGGGGGGCTTGAAATGGGAGTCTTATAGACTAACCCAAAACACCCATTAAAAAAAAAGACGCTTAAAAAAACTAAAAAGATTTTCAAAAACGACCCACTAAAAGAAATTAGCGGCTTTTACCCACTTTCAACATTC